>NZ_JAGXJL010000011.1:0-295491 GCF_019091475.1 Streptomyces sp. GbtcB6
GGTCGAGGCCGAGATCGAGCTGCTGCCGCTGCGCTCCGTCTACGGCGGTGAGCTCTACTATCCCGGCGAGGACCCCCGGCACGCCGCCCACCTGCTCGGCTCCTACCTGGCCTGGATCAAGGACCAGCCGGACGAGATGTCGTCCTCGGTGACGCTGCTGCGCTTCCCCGACGCGCCCCAGCTGCCGGACGAGTTCCGCGGCCGTTCGTTCGTGCAGTTCCGGGTGGTCTGCACCGCGGACGAGGAGCGGGCCGCACGGCTGGTGCGGCCGTTGCGCGAGCTGGGCCCGGAGCTGGACACCTGCCGCACGCTGCCGTATCCGGAGATCACCGGGATCTACCACGACCCCAAGGACCCGGTCAGGGTGCATCTGCGCAGCGCGCTGCTGCGCGAACTGGACGACGACGCCGTGACGGCGCTGGTCTCGTTCATCGACCCGTCGAACCCCGGCGGCCCCTACCCCGGTATCGAACTGCGCCACCTGGGCGGGGCACTGGACCGGCCGCCCCGCCGCCCGCACGCGGCCGGCACCCAGGGCGCGGCCTCCCACCTGTGGATGCGGATGCCGGCCCCGCCCGACCTGGCCGACGCGGCGCACCGGGCCCCCGACGAGATCCTGGAACGGCTCCGGCCGTGGGACACCGGCGCCCTGCTCCCCGGATTCCTGTTCGACCACGACTCGGCCCCCGAGCGGGTCCGACGGGCCTACAGCGAGGCCGACCACCGGCGGCTGTCCGAGCTGAAGGCGCGTTACGACCCCGACCGGCTGTTCCGCGTCAGCCACTACATCCCGCCGCTCGCCGCCGGTGAGCGGACCCCCTCCTGAACAGCGCGGCGCACCGCCACGCGGAGCCGGTCCCGGCGATCCGCCCGGCGGTGTCACTCGGCTGGGCGTCAGCCGGGACGACGGAAGGAGAGACGCAGTGAAGGCTTTGGTCCTGTCCGGAGGGGCGGGAACCCGGCTACGGCCGATCACGCACACCTCCGCGAAACAGCTGGTGCCGGTCGCGAACAAGCCGGTGCTCTTCTACGGTCTGGAGGCGATCGCCGAGGCCGGCATCACCGACGTCGGCATCGTGGTGGGCGAAACCGAGCCGGAGATCCGACGTGCCGTCGGGGACGGATCGGCGTTCGGCCTGAACGTCACCTACCTGCCGCAGGCGGCCCCGCTGGGCCTGGCGCACGCGGTGCTGATCGCCCGTGAGTACCTGGGCGACGACGACTTCGTCATGTACCTCGGTGACAACTTCCTGATCGGCGGCATCTCGGACCTGGTGGAGCGGTTCCGCGAGGAGCGCCCCGCCGCGCAGATCCTGCTGACGAAGGTCGCCGACCCGCGTGCGTTCGGTGTGGCGGAACTGGACACCGAGGGCAGGCTGATCGGGCTGGAGGAGAAGCCCGAGCAGCCCAAGAGCGATCTGGCGCTGGTCGGGGTCTTCCTGTTCACCGCGGCGGTGCACCCGATCGTGGCGAAGCAGACCCCCTCGGCCCGGGGCGAGCTGGAGATCAGCCAGGCCATCACGGGGCTGATCGACGCCGGCCACCCGGTGGCGGCGACGATCACCGAGGGCTACTGGAAGGACACCGGCAACGTCGACGACATGCTGGAGGTCAACCGGCTCGTCCTGGAGGGCATGGAGCCCGAACGCACGGGTGTGGTGAGCGACTCGGAGCTGATCGGCCGGGTGACGGTGGCGGCGGGCGCGGTCGTGCGCAACTCGCGCATCGTGGGCCCGGCCATCGTCGGGCCCGGCTCCGTGGTGGAGGACTCCTACCTGGGGCCGTTCACCTCGGTCGCGGAGGACTGCCAGATCATCGACAGCGAGGTGGAGTACTCCGTCGTCCTCAGGGGGGCCGCGATCCGCGGTGTGCGGCGCATCGAGGCGTCCCTCATCGGCCACGAGGTGGAGGTGACCCCGGCGCCCCGGATGCCCCGGGCACACCGTCTGGTCCTCGGCGATCACAGCAAGGTGCAGATATGCGCGTACTCGTGACCGGTGGCGCCGGCTTCATAGGGTCGGCCTACGTACGAGAACTGCTCGCCGGTGCCTACCCGGCCTGGCAGGGCGCCCAGGTGACCGTGCTCGACCTGCTCACCTACGCGGGCAACCTCGCGAACCTGGCCCCGGTGGAGGGGCGGTTCACCTTCGTCCACGGCGACATCGGCGATCCCGCTCTGCTGGACCGGGTGGTGCCGGGACACGACGTGGTCGTGAACTTCGCGGCCGAGTCCCACGTGGACCGCTCGATCGCCGGAGCCGCCGACTTCCTGCGCACCAACGTGCTCGGTCTGCAGAGGCTCTTCGACGCCTGCCTGGAGGCCAAGGTCGGGCGGGTCGTCCACGTCTCCACCGACGAGGTGTACGGCTCGATCGAGTCCGGTTCCTGGGACGAGAGCGCGCCGCTGCAGCCGAACTCGCCGTACGCCGCCTCGAAGGCCGGCGGCGATCTGCTCGCGCGCTCCTACCACGTCACCCACGGGCTGCCCGTGGTCGTCACCCGGTGCGGCAACAACTACGGGCCGTGCCAGTACCCGGAGAAGGTCATCCCGCTCTTCGTGACCCGGCTGCTCACCGGGCGTACGGTGCCGCTCTACGGCGACGGCGGGAACGTGCGGGACTGGATTCATGTCACCGACCACTGCCGGGGCATCCAGGTCGCCGCCGAGCGGGGCGAGGCCGGCGAGGTCTACCACATCGCGGGCACCCGTGAGCTGACCAACATCGAGCTGACGGACCGGCTCCTGGACGCCTGCGGGGCGGACTGGGACCGGGTGGAGAGGGTGCCGGACCGCCTCGGCCACGACCGGCGGTACTCCCTCACCGACGCGAAACTGCGGGCACTCGGCTATGCGCCCCGGGTCCCGTTCGAGGAGGGGCTGGCCGGCACCGTCCGCTGGTACGCGGAGAACACCGCGTGGTGGCGGGAGACGGGACAGTGACCCGGCGCCGGTCCGGCGAGCCGGGGACCTCGGTACCGGCCGGTGACCTCTTCGGTGAGCCGGGACCGGTCGTCGCGGTCCTGGGGGCCACCGGCTCCATCGGCCGGCAGGTGGTCTCGGCCTTCGAGACGTCGGGCTACCGGGTCCTCGCGGTCGCCCGAAGGCGTCCGCCGACGGCCGCCGGGCGCGCCTGCGCCGAACTGGATCTCTCGGCGGCCTCGAGTGCCCGGATCGCCGGGATCCTGTCGGCGGTCGGTGCCCGGTTCGTGGTGAACGCCACCGGAGGCTGGGTCTCATCGGCCGAGCAGAACCAGCGAGCGCATGTCGAACTCGTCGAGCGTCTGCTGGAGGCGGCCGCGCTGATGCCCGAGCCGCCGCGGTTCGTGCAGATCGGTTCCGTCCACGAGTACGGTCCGGTGCCGTACGGCACGGCGGTCGACGAGGCGTACGAGCCGGACCCGCAGACCCCGTACGGACGGTCCAAGCTGGCCGGCTCGAACGCCGTGCTGCGGGCGACCCGGGAGGGCCGCGTGCCGGGTGTCGTGCTGCGCGCGGTGAACGTGTTCGGCCCGGGGGTGGCGGCCGGCAGCTTCCTCGGCTCGGTGGTGCGCGGGCTGCGCGCGCTTCCCCCCGGCGACCGGCTGCGGCTCAAGGTGAGCGCGGCCGAGCGGGACTTCGTGGACGTACGGGACCTGGCCGACGCGGTCGTCCGGGTCGCGGAGTCCCCGCTCACCGGCCGCGCCGTCAACATCGGGCGGGGCGAGGCGCTCGGCATGCGCCGGATACTCGCGCTGCTCGTCGCCGAGGCCGGGCGCGGGCCCGACGTGCTGGAGCTCACCGGCGGAGCGGTGAGTTCGCACGGAGGCGACTGGACACAGGCCGACGTCCGGCTCGCCGAGCGCCTCCTCGGCTGGGTGCCGAAGACCTCTGTCCGGCAGTCGTTGCGGGACATGTGGGAGGCCACCCCCGCACCCTGACGGCCCCGGCCCGGCCCCCTCCCGGCAGGGCGCCGGTCCGGCCGGCGACGTCACTTGACGGTCCATCACTCTCACGCCCGTGCTCGGGCACACCGAAGGACGACTCTCATGATCCTGGTCACTGGCTCCACCGGTAACGTCGGCCGCAACATCGTTCGCGAACTCCTCGCCGCGGGTGAGCAGGTGCGCGCACTCACCCGGAATCCGGCGGGCAGCGGCCTGCCGGCCGAGGTCGAGGTGGTCGAAGGGGACTTCACCAGGCCCGAGACGCTGGCCGCCGCGCTCGACGGGGTGCGACGGGCCTTCCTCTTCCCGCTCTTCGGGGAGCTCGAGAGCTTCCTCGGCCACGCACGCCGAAGCGGGCTCGAAAGGCTCGTCCTGCTCTCCTCCTCGGCGGCCACCTTCGCCACCCCGGGATGGATCGGCGAGGCGCACCTGCGCAACGAGGCGGAGGTGAGCGCGTCGGGGATCGACGCGACCTTCGTCCGCCCCTCCCTCTTCATGGCGAACGACCTCGCCTGGGCGGACCAGATCAGTGCGGTGGGAGTCGTCCGCGGCCCCTACGCCAAGGCCCGCATGGCTCCCGTGGACGAGCGCGACGTCGCCGCGGTCGCGGCCGCCGCCCTGACGTCCGCCGGACTCCTCGGCCACGTCTCCTTCACCGGGCCGCAGGCGCTGAACCAGGTGGAGCGTGTCCGCACCATCGCCGAGGCGCACGGCGTGACGGTCGGGTTCGAGGAGATCCCGCGGTCCGAGGCGCACGCGCACCTGGCCGAGCACATGCCGCCGCCCGCCGCCGACTTCCTGCTCGACCAGCTCAAGGAGGCGGCCGAGGGCAAGGGGGAGCCCGTCTCCACCGCCGAGCCCGTCATCGGCCGCCCGGCCCACACCTACGCGTCCTGGGTCCAGCACCGTATCGCCGACTTCCGGCGCTGAACCGCCATCCTGCCCGACGACCCTCCACGCATCCCGAGAGGCCCTCTTCGGCTTAGCCGTGCGGACGGATTCCGGTACGAGGCCTCGGGCCTCGTCCGGTCCGGGCGTCCTGGGCGGCGGCGGACTCTCTCCTCGCCGTGTTGCCCCGGGCATACCCGGTTCCGGTTGCCGTGCCCCCGGAACCGCTTTCTGACAACTCCCGCCGCGGTACTGACCGTATGCCGAGCCTGAGGCTTACGATACAGACAAGTCTGTTGAATTCAGTGGGAGAGCGTAAGGATCTGGCATGGCTCAGCAAGAACGCGGCAAGCGATCACGGCGGTCGATCCTGGAGGCGGCGGCCCAGGTCTTCGACGAGCGCGGCTACGACGCCGCCAGCACCAACGAGATCCTGGCCCGCACCGGACTCACCCGGGGCTCGCTTTATCACCATTTCCCGTCCAAGGAGGCCATCGCGCTGGCCCTGGTGCAGGCGCACGCCGAGGCCCTGGAAGTACCCGACCGGCCGGTCCGGCTGCAGTCGGTGATCGATCTGACGCTGGAGTTCGCCCGGCGCCTCCAGTACGACGCGGTGCTGCGTGCGAGCGTGCGGCTGACCATAGAGCAGACCTCGTTCGAGTGCCCGCCGCAGACCACCTACGAGCAGTCCATGGACACCATTCTGACGCTGTTGCAGGAGGCCGAGAAGCGGGACGAGATCCTGCCCGGGGTGGATGTGCGCGAGGTCACCTCGCTCATCGTCGGCTCCTTCACCGGCCTGCAGATCATGTCCCAGGCCTACAGCGACCGCGCCGACCTGCCCGAACGGACCAGTTCCTTCTGGAGGTTCCTGTTGCCGGGCCTCGCCACGCCGGGCCTTGTCGGCCGGCTGCGCGTCACGCCTCCCGTGGATTGAGCACCACCGGCCGTCACGTGCGCCCTGGGCGGAGACGGCGTGCGCCGGACCTCAGGTCCGCCGCTCGCCGCCCCGGTTGGGCCGGTCGCGGTCGAACAGCGGGCGCAGCAGCCGCCACAGGCGCTGGGCGATCTCGCCGTTCCACCAGCTCGGGTCCGTATGGCCCAGTGTCTCGAGGCCCGCGGTGACCACCACGGCCAGGTCGGCGAGGTCCTCCGCCGACTCCCCCGCCGACTTCTGCGCCTCCGCGACCCGCTTGTGGACGGCGGTCAGCAGATCGTCCCGCAGCAGGGGCGGCCCGGCCGAGCCGTCCGCGGCCAGCTGCATGCCCGCGCGGACCACCTTCTCGGTACGCATGGCCTCGCCGAGCGCCTCCAGGAAGTGCCTCGGCGCGTCCGCCGCGGGCAACCGGAACGCCTCTTCGGCCAGCGCCTCGACCTGCTGCCGGGCCTCTTCGTAGACGGCGGCCGTCAGCGCGGTGATGGACGAGAAGTGGTGGTACAGCGCGCCCCGGCTGACTCCGGCCCGGCGGCAGATGTTGACCAGTCCCGCGTCGGACAGCCGGCCGTCCGCTATGAGTTCGGCGGTGGCACGGACGAGAGCCTGACGCGTTTGCTCGGATCGTGCCTGCATTCGGTCGCACCTGCCTTCTCTGCCACGGGGTGCCGGGTTCGCGTATCTCCCGCAGGCGTCCCCGTCGATGATGGTAAGAATCATACAACCACGCCTGTTTCGCGAGAGACCCTCCGTGGAGTGCTTTCTGTTCTGGATCTCCACTGGATCCAAACGTCCAGAAAGCAGGGGTGGTTGTCTGGAAGCATGCGGGGCTGGCCGGGGGAGTTGAGCCCTCTCTAATTAGACAAGTCTGTTTGTTTTAGTGATCGTTTCCGGGCCGATTGACACAGAGTTGACACTCCGCTGACGTGGCTGCGGAGGATTGTGGGAACCCTGAACCGCCGTCCGTTGAAGCGGCCGACGGCCCCCCGTGAGACTGGATGCAGCTCCGGAAGGACCAAGGATTCGGGGGATCCACATGGAAAAGCTCCAGAGGCTCTCGGACGGCCATCGCAGCCGCGACTGCGGACGGCTCTGCGGTCGGATCTGCGCCCGCTGCGTCGACCGGATCGACGGCGGACTGCGCGCCCTGGTCGACCTGTACCGGGAGAGCGAACAGGAACTGGTGCCCGGCGGGCCGGTGCTGCGCGAGCGGGTCAGCGGCAGCCGCGCCACCGTCGGCATCGTTCTCGACGAACGGGCCCTGACACTGCGCGCCCGGGCGGTCGAGGTGATGGCGCTGTGGGCGCGGCTGGTCGTGGACGAGCGCGCCGGCGTCCGGCCCGGCTCCGCCGAACGCGGGGTGGCCGCGCTGGTGCGCTTCCTGCGTCGGCAGCTGCCCTGGCTCGCGGGGCACCCGGCGGGGGCGGACTTCGACGAGGAGGTCGCCGAACTCCTGGGCGAGTTCCACGGGCTGCTCGGCCCGGGCCCGGCCCGCAGGCTCGAACTCGGCCCGTGCACCAGGCCCGAGTGCGCCGGAACCCTGTTCGGGGTGCTGCCGGCGGACGACGGCGACCGGGTGCCCAGCCACGTCTCCTGCGACGGCGGTCATGCCGTACCGCCACGCCAGTGGCTGCTGGTCGCGGGCCGGAACCGGGAGGCGGCGTGATGCGGACCGAGCCGAGGAGGGCGGCGGGCGGGGCGGCGCGGCCGCGCCGGGTGACGACCGAACTGGCCGCCCTGGCGATGGGGGTCACCCCGGCGACCATCCGCAAGTGGGCCAGCCGCGGCAAGATCACCCGGCACGGCGGCCCGCAGCGGGCCGAGTACGACCTCGACGAGTTGTTCGCGCTCGCCCGGCAGAACGCGGCCGAGTAGACCACCACCGAAGGAGACCGGGTCCGTACGGGGACCCGGTCCGAAGCAGCCCCTGCGGCCCATCCCCCCGGCCGCAGGGGCTTCTTCGGATTCAATGGCGTCAACTCACCCTATTTCATCTTATGTTGACGCCACCGGGTGAGGGTGTCACACTTTCCCCGGCGCCCCATGCCCTGCGGCCGGCGGCGCGATTCCCGGGCTGCCTTTCCGGCCCGCAGGACCCTTTCCGAGATCCGCGTCCCGACCGGGGCGCGGATTTTCTGTTTCCATCCCGCTCCTACTTGAGGAAGTGTGGTCGATGCCTGTTTCCACCTGGACACCCGTCGGTCAATGGACGGGTACGGTCACGCACGACGGCGAGGTGGACGAGTACACCGTCGCCTTCGCCCCGGACGGATCGCTCGCGGTGACCACGCGCAAGAGCACCGGCACCGGCTCGTGGACCGTCACCGGCGACGACTCCCTGGAGTTCACGCTGCGCGAGGACTTCAACCTCGACGTCACCCAGATCAGCCCCAACGGCCACCGGGCCGCCTACATACAGATCGACATCGCCGCGCGGCACGACGGCGGCGCGCTCACCGGTGAGGGCAAGGCCGTCGTGCACGGTCCCGACGACGTCGTGATCTACGCGACGGACGCCCGGACCGAAGCGCGCCGGGTGTCATGACGGCCGAAGTCGACCGGCTCACCGACCTGTTGCGCCTGCGGGACCTCGCCGGCCGCTATCTGGCCGGCCTCGACGAGGGCGGGTTCGACGAGACCTGGGCGCGCTCCCTGTTCACCGAGGACATCGAGATGACGTTCCCGGTGGGCAGCCACCAGGGCCTCGCCGGGGTGGCCGGCTTCACCACCGAGATCATGGCGCGCTGGGGCCGCACCCACCACCACGGTTCGGAGAGCCAGGTCGACATCGACGGCGACACGGCGCGGCTCAGCTGGAGCCTGATCGCGTCCCATGTGCACCACGGCTCGCCGCTGCCGCCGGACCCCACCCGGTACTTCCAGCTCGGCGGCCGGTTCACCGGCACCGCGCGGCGCACCCCCGACGGCTGGCGCTTCGACCGGCTGCGGCTGCGGATCGTGTGGACCACCGGGGCCGTGCCCAGGGGAGTGACCCAGGTCGACCGGAAGACCCTCGACACCCGAGGAAACACGCCCACTTCAGCAGAGGAGAACGCAGCCATGCCCACCACGCTCACCGCGGACCAGCAGCGGGAAGTCATCGAGAAGGTCTTCCACGAGGGCCTGGACCTGGGCGACCTGACGGCCGCCGACCGCTACCTGACCGCCGACTTCCGCAACCACGGCAGCCACGACGACTCGATGCGCGGCCCGGAGGCGTTCAAGCACACCATCAAGATCCAGCAGTCCGCGTTCAGCGACATCAAGTACGAGATCCTCGACTTCATCTCGATGGGCGACAAGGCCGCCATCCGATGGGTCATGCACGGCAAGCACACCGGTCCGTTCATCGGCATCCAGCCGACCGGGCTGCAGGTGCAGCACCAGGCGATCATCTGGTTCCGCTTCGAGGGCGACCGGATCGCCGAGCGCTGGGGCATCGTCGACAACTTCTCGCTGGAGCGCTTCCTCAGGTCCGGCGGCAAGCCGGCCGGCCCGCCCGACGCAACCGAAGGACCCGATGCTGCAAGGGACTTGAGACATGCCGATCGACAGGAAAGTCGCTCGCTTCAACCGGCGGTTCGCCAACCATTTCGTCGGGCCGCTGTTCAGCCGGCTGCCCGGGTTCGGAAAGGTCCACCACCGCGGCCGCAAGTCCGGGCGCGAGTTCGCCACGCCGGTCAAGCTGTTCAGGCGCGGCGCGGACATCGTCATCACCCTGCCGTACGGCCCCGGCTCCGACTGGGTCAGGAACGTACTGGCGGCGGGCGGTTGCGAGATCACCACGCGCGGCCGCCGTATCCGGGTCACCGACCCGGTGGTCTTCAGTGACGACGGTACGACGAGGATGCCCGCCCTCACCCGGCGGATCCTCTCCCGGGTCGAGGCCACGGAGTTCCTCGCGCTGACCCCGGCCGAGGCGCAGGCACCGGCGGGTCGGACATGACCGCAGCCGGCACGGTCACCCGCCCGGTGCGGGTGGGGCTGCTGGTCGGCTCCGCCCGCGACGGACGGCTCGCCCCGGACGTCGCCGGCTGGTTCGCGCGGGTCGCCGCGCGCCGCGACGACCTCGTCCTGGACGTCGTCGACGTGGCCGAGCACCCGCTGCCGGCGAGCCTCGACGCCGACGATCCCGGGGCGGCCGCGCTGCGGCCCCGGGTGGCCGGGGCGGAGGCGTACGTCGTCGTCGTACCGGAGTACAACCGAAGTGTCCCCGGCCCCCTGAAGACCCTCATCGACAGTTTCCAGACCGAGTGGGAGGCCAAGCCGGTCGGCTTCGTCGGCTACGGCCTGGGCACGGCCGGCGGGGTCCGCGCGATCGAGCATCTGCGGCAGATCTTCGCGGAGTTCCACTGCGTCGGGATGAAGGACATCGTCACGTTCCCGCGGGTGCTGGAGCACTACGACGCCGACGGCACCTTTCCGGCGGAGCCTGCGGGGGCCGAAGCGGCGGCCAAGCTGATGCTCGACCAGCTCACATGGTGGGCGACCGCACTGCGCGAGGCCAAGGCAGCGCGTCCCTACGGCACTTGAAGACGCCGCCCGGAACAGCGCCCCGTCAGGGGCGCGGGGAACTGCGCGATCAGCCACCCCCGGGCTGCGGACGGCCGGCAACAGGTCCCGGCACTTTGTGCGAAGCGGGTCGCCGCGCACGGTCCGCAGCCGACCGCGGCGCCGTCGTGGCTCGTCGCGCAGTTCCCCGCGCCCCTGACGGGGCGCGTCACCTGATCCCCTTTTCACAGGAGAGTGTGATGGCAGCTGCCGCCCCCGACCCCCTCACCCCCCTTCTCGTCGCCGTGCCCCTCGTGGTGCTCGCCTGCAGGGCCGGTGCCCAGTTGCTCAAACGGCTCGGGCAGCCGGCTGTCGTCGGCGAGATCCTCGTCGGCATCCTGCTCGGCCCGTCCCTGCTCGGCTGGGTCTGGCCCGGCGCCCAGGCCTGGCTGTTCCCGCAGTCGGCCCTGCCCTACATCGGTGTGCTGGGCAACATCGGCCTGCTCGTGTTCATGTTCCTCGTCGGGCTCGAACTCGATCTCAAGTCCCTGCGCGGGAACAGCAGAACGGCCGTCGCCGTCTCGCAGGCCGGTATCGCGCTGCCGCTGGTGCTGGGTGTGCTACTGGCGCTCGGGATGTACGACGGCTTCGCCCCGGCCGGCATCGGGAAGCTGCCGTTCGTGCTGTTCATCGCGGTGTCGATGAGCATCACCGCGTTCCCGGTGCTGGCCCGGATCCTGACCGACCGCGGCCTGTACCGGACCAGGGTCGGCGCGCTCGCCATGGCCAGCGCGGCCGTGGACGACGTCAGCGCCTGGTGCCTGCTCGCCGCCGTCGTCGCGGTGACGAAGAGCCACTCGCCGATGGAGGCCCTCGACACGGCGGGGTACGCCCTCGTCTTCGTCGCCGTCATGTTCCTCGTCGTACGACCGCTGCTGACCAGGTGGGCCGCACGCGCCGAACGCCGCTACCCCGACGGGGTGGTGCTGGTCGTGCTGTTCAGCGGGCTGTGCCTGGCCGCGTACGCCACCGACCGGATCGGCGTGCACGCGCTGTTCGGCGCGTTCCTGTTCGGCGTGGTCACCCCGCGTGGCAGCCGCCGGATCGAGGTGACCGCGGCCCGGACACGCGCGTTCGCCGTACCGGTGCTGCTGCCGCTGTTCTTCGTCAGCACGGGGCTGAAGACCGATGTGGGGCTGCTCGGCGGCAGCGCGAGCCAGTGGCTGTGGGCGGGTGCGGTGCTGGCCGTGGCGGTGGCCGGCAAGTTCGGCGGCGGCACCATCGCGGCCCGGGTCTCCGGCCGGGACTGGCGGGACTCCATGTCGCTGGGCGCGCTGATGAACTGCCGCGGTCTGACCGAGCTGATCGTGCTCAACATCGGGCTCGGGCTCGGAGTCATCGGCCCCGAGCTGTTCACCATCCTCGTGCTGATGGCCCTGCTCACCACCGCCATGACCACCCCCGTGCTGACCCGGCTCCGCAAGGGGATCGACGAGGGGCCGGCGGAGGACACCTCCGGAATCGGCCAGGACGAGTCCGCCCTCCAGCCCGTGAGCAGCCGCTGACCTGCGGGAGCGGCCGGGGGAGAGGACGCCGGTCCGCTCCCGCCATATAGTTCCGGCCCTGATGGTTCGGAGATTGCTGGTTGGATACTTGATAGATAAGTGAGTTGACGATACTCTCGCTTTACGGAACCGAGGCCATGGTGAGGCCGGAACCCCCGACACCCGGGCGTCCGGGACGCCGGGACCGGCTCCCCCGGCCGCTCGGCCCGCGGGCCCGCCGCTGCTGCTCGACGAACGGCCCGTACACCCCCCGACCCCTGAGACACGGAGACATCCCATGTCCCTGCAAGACCGCACTCAGGCCGTCCCCGAGGCCGCGGCTCCGCCGCAGCGGGACGGCAGGTTAGGACTCGCGCTGCTGGTCATCGCCACAGCCCAGCTCATGCTCGTCCTCGACAACACGATCGTCGCCGTCGCCCTGCCGAGCATGCAGCGCGCCCTGGGGCTGAGCGAGTCCGGCCTCGGCTGGGTCGTCACCGCCTACGCCCTCGCCTTCGGCGGGCTGCTGCTGGCCGGCGGGCGCGCCGGTGACCTCTTCGGCCGCCGCCGGGTCTTCCGCACCGGCCTGGTCCTGTTCACCGCCGCGTCCCTGCTCGGCGGTCTGGCCCAGAGCGGGGAACTGCTGATCACGGCCCGCGTGATCCAGGGCGCGGGCGCCGCCATCGCCGGCCCGGCCGCCCTGTCCCTGCTGGCCACCACCTTCCCGGCCGGCCCCGCCCGCAACAAGGCGCTCGGCGTCTACGGTGCGATGGGCGGTCTCGGCTCGGTCGCGGGCCTGCTGCTCGGCGGTGCGCTCACCGAGTACCTGAGCTGGCGCTGGGTGATGTTCGTGAACGTCCCGATCGCCCTGGCCGTCCTGCTCGGCACCGGCCTCCTCGTCGACGGCGAGCGCGAGGGCGGCAAGATCGACGCGCCCGGCGCGCTCACCGCCACCCTCGGCTTCGGCTCGCTCGTCTACGCCATCAACCGGGCCGGCGAGAAGGGCTTCGGCGACTCCGTCACCCTGATCGGCCTGGCCGTCGCGCTCGTCCTGATCGCCGCCTTCGTCGCCATCCAGCGCAGCAGCAGCGTGCCGATGATCCCGAGCGGGGTGCTGGCCGACAGGGGCCGGGTCGGCGCCAACCTGATCATGTTCCTGGTCGGCGCCGGAATGCTCGGTACCTTCTACTTCCTCACCCTCTACATGCAGGGCGTCAAGGGCTACGCCCCGATGGTCACCGGCGTCGCCTACCTGCCCTCCGCGCTGGGCATGGGCATCGCGGCCGGCGGTCTCGGCCCGCAGCTGCTCGCCAGGATGCCCGAACGCAACGTGATCTCCCTCGGTCTGCTCATCGGTATCGCGGGCATGGTCTGGCTCAGCTTCATCGAGCCCGGCCAGAACCCCTGGGCCGCCCTGCTGCCCGCCCAGCTGATCGTCGGTATGGGCCTCGGCATGGTCTTCGTGGGCGGCACCATCCTCAGCGTCCGCGGGGTCGCCCCGGAAGCCACCGGCGCCGCCTCCGGCCTGGTCAACACCGCCCAGCAGATCGGCGGCGCGATCGGGCTGGCCACCCTCGCGGCCGCGGCCACCGCCATCACCGAGCACGAGCTGCCGGGCAACACGGCACAGGCCCTGACCACCGGCTACACGTACGGGTTCCTGCTCGGCGGCGGCTTCTACCTGCTGGCCCTGATCGTCGCCCTGGTCGCCCTGCCGGGCCGGTCCGCCCAGCCGCAGCAGGCCGGCGAGCAGCCGCCCGTCGCCCCGTAACCGGCCCCGGCGGGCGGGGCGCGGCGGCACGGGCCGCGCCCCGCCCCCGCGGCAGGATCCGCCGCGGCGGCGCCGGGCCGCTCCCGGGCGGCGCCGCCGGTCCGGTCCGGGCCCCCAGACCGGTGCATATACTCGGGCAGGAGGTGCTGTCTTGCGGCGTTCAGGCGACGAAGAGCGAGGTCCGGTGACCCGGACCGAGGAGTCCGCGGAGGTCCCCGGCCTCCTGCCGGAACCGCTCACGGGCTTCATCGGGTACCTCCTGCGCCGGGTGTACGCGCAGTTCTCGTCCACCGAGGACGGCGGCGACAGCGACTCCCGCGACTTCCTGGTCCTGGACGCGCTCACCGGCCGCGACTGGGAGTCCCAGCTCGACCTCGCCGAGCGGCTCGGCATCAACCGCACCGTCATGGTGCAGGTCATCGACCGCCTGGAGGCCCGTGGCGAGGCGCAGCGCACCCGCAACCCCGACAACCGGCGCCAGTACGTGCTGTCCCTGACCGCCAAGGGACGCGAGGCCGTCGAGGCCAGGCGGCGGGCGGTCGCCGAGCGGGACGCCCGGCTCACCGCCGTACTGACGGACGAGGAGACCGCGCGGCTCGACGAGCTGCTCGGCCGGTTGCTGCCCGAGTCGGCGCAGCCTCTGGTGCAGGGCACCGAATACCTGGTGGCGCAGGCCCACCACCGGCTGCGCAGGCACGGCGACGACAAGCTGGCCGGCACCGGCCTCAGGGTGCGCCACTACGGGCCGCTGTCCGTCCTCGACACGTTCGGGCCCATGGCCCAGCAACGGCTCGCCGAGCTGCTCGCCATCACCGGACCCGCCGCCTCCCAGCTGGTCGACGAACTGGTGAAGCCCGGCCTCGTGCGCCGCGGCCGTGACCCGCACGACCGGCGCCGCTACGCCCTCGAAGTGACCGACCCGGGCCGCGAGAAGCTCGCCGTCGTCGCCCGGGCGGTCGCGGGCCTCGCGGCGGACGTCTCCGACATGCTGGGTCCCGGCGGAGAGGCGGAGCTGCGCGACCTGCTGCTCAGACTCCTGGCCCCGTCCCATTCCGGACCGGCATTTTCCGAAGACGCCAAGTCGTCTGTCCCCGCGAGGGATTGACCCTCTGGTGAAAGGCTGTCACGCTTAGTTCGGCGATTTCTCCGCGCCCATTTTCAGGCTCTTTGCCGGACCCTTTCCGATCGATTTTCGATCATTGTTGGAAAGGGTCGGTGAGGGGCCTTTTTCCATGCGGTTTTCCGTTGCGCACCGCCCCTAGACGAAGGAGACAGTCATGGTCGGAAAAAAGACCGACGGCTCGCCCGAACCGGCGCGCATACCCGAGGACATGACCTTCGACGTCATCATCCTCGGCTCGGGCCTCGCCGGCTCCGTCACCGGCGCCGTCCTCGCCAAGCACGGCGCCAAGGTGCTGCTGGTCGACGCGGCCGCGCACCCGCGCTTCGCCATCGGCGAGTCCATGACCCCGCAGCTCGTGGAATGGATCCACATCCTCTCCGAGCGCCATGACATTCCCGAACTGAAAAGCCTGGCCAGCGTCGAGGCCTCCACCCGTGACATCGGCCCGACCTTCGGCACGAAGGCGCACTTCGGCTTCATGAAGCACGAGGTCGGAAAAGAGCCCGACCCGCGCGAGGCCACCCAGCTCGCACTGCCGAAGATATTCCACCAGAACAGTCACATGTTCCGGCAGGACAGCGACTCCTTCATGTTCCACGTGGCCATCAAATACGGCTGCACCCCCCGGCAGAACTGGCGTGCGAACGAGGTCGAGTTCGACGACGACGGCGTCACCGTCCTCGGCCGCAGCGCCGCCCCGGGCGCCGAGCCCGAGCTGTACCGGGCCAAGTACCTGGTGGACGCCTCCGGGTTCCGCTCCCCGCTCGCCGACAAGTTCGACCTGCGCGACAAGCCCACCGCCCGCTTCAAGCACCACTCCCGCTCGATGTTCACGCACTACGTCGGCATCAAGCGGTTCGACGACGTCAGCGGCCACCCCCAGGACCTGCGCCCGCCGGCCGACTGGCACACCGGCACCATGCACCACCTCATCGAACGCGGCTGGTTCTGGATCATCCCCTTCGACAACCACCCGAAGTCCCGCAACCCGCTGTGCAGCGTCGGCCTGACGATGGACGAGCGCACCTACCCGAAGCCCAAGGACCTCACCCCGGAGCAGGAGTTCCAGTCCTTCCTCGACAAGTACCCGGCGGTGAAGCGGCAGTTCGACGGCGCCACCCGGGTCCGCGAGTGGATCTCCACCGACCGGCTGCAGTACAGCTCGAAGCAGACCATCGGCGACCGCTGGTGCCTGATGTCGCACGCGGCCGGCTTCCTCGACCCGCTGTTCTCCCGCGGCCTGTCCAACACCATGGAGGTCGTCGACGCCCTCACCTCCCGGCTGATCCCCGCCCTGAAGGACGGCGACTTCTCCGCGGAGCGCTTCGAGTACGTCGAGCGCGTCGAGCAGGGCCTGCTCCAGTACAACGACGACCTGGTCAACAGCTCCTTCATCGCGTTCTCCCACTTCCGGCTCTGGAACGCGGTCTTCCGGGTCTGGGGCTCCTTCATCACCCCCGGCACCATGCGGCTGACCCGGGCCCGCCTCAAGCACTTCAAGGACCACGACGAGCGCCACTTCGACGAGCTGGAGAAGGTGGCCCACCCCGGCCTGTGGTGGCCGCAGAGCGACTCCTTCAAGCGGATCCTGGAGGGCACCGCCGAGGCCTGTGAGAAGTACGAGGCCGGCGCGCTCACCGGCGACGAGGCCGCCGACATCGTCTTCGGGCTGCTCAAGGAGTCCCCGGTCGTCAACCCGGTCTTCGGCTGGAAGGACGAGGAGCGGCGGTTCATCTACCCGTCCACGCTGACCATGGCCCGCTTCCTGTACTGGGCCTCCGTCGAGGCCCCCGCCGAGATGAACAGCGTCGGCCGCGAGTTCCTGCTCGGCATCCTCAAGGCCGGCGCGAAGGTCCGCAAGCTCCTCTGACCACTGCCAGACAAGCCAGAAAGGGATGCGCATGTCCGCAGCAGCGCGATCGCTGACCCGTGCCCAGGAGACACCCCAGACGCGGCCCGTCGAACCGCTGGATCTGCGCCGCGTGTGCGGCCTGTTCACGACCGGCGTCACGGTCATCACCACCGGCCCCGACGGCGACGCGGACGGCACCACCGTCAACTCGTTCACCTCGGTCTCGCTGGAACCCCCGCTGGTGCTGTTCTGTCTGCACCAGCAGTCCCGGCTGCACACGCTCCTGGAGCGGAGCGGCGGGTTCACCGTGAACTTCCTGTCCGGCCGGCAGCAGCCGCTGGCCCGGCACTTCGCCGGGCGCCGGGCCACCGCCACCACCACGGCCTTCGAGGGCGTCCCGCACCACTTCACCGACGACGGGCTGCCCGTGCTCAGCGAGGCCCTCGCCCATCTGACCTGCACCACGGTCGACGTGTACAGCGCCGGCGACCACGACATCGTCATCGGCGAGGTGGTGGAGCTGGGCGTCCCCGAACACGGCCTGGAGCCGCTGATCTTCTTCGACGGCTCCCTGGGCCCGCTGGAGACCGGCGCGGACCGCTTCCAGCACAGCCGGCAGGCGTCCTGACATGCGCAGGGTGCTCATCGCCAACCGTGGCGAGATAGCCGTACGCGTGGCCCGGGCCTGCCGGGACGCCGGGATCGCGAGCGTCGCCGTCTACGCGGACCCGGACCGGGACGCCCTGCACGTCCGGGTCGCCGACGCGGCCTTCGCCCTTGGCGGTGACACCCCGGCCACCAGCTACCTGGACATCGGGAAGGTCCTGCGGGCCGCCCGGGAGACCGGAGCGGACGCCGTCCACCCCGGCTACGGGTTCCTCTCCGAGAACGCCGAGTTCGCGCAGGCGGTCCTGGACGCGGGCCTGACCTGGATCGGCCCGCCGCCGTCCGCCATCCGCGACCTCGGCGACAAGGTGGCGGCCCGGCACATCGCCCAGCGCGCCGGCGCCCCGCTGGTGGCCGGCACCCCGGACCCGGTGGGCGGCGCGGACGAGGTCGTGGCGTTCGCCGAGCAGCACGGCCTGCCGATCGCCATCAAGGCGGCCTTCGGCGGCGGCGGGCGCGGGCTGAAGGTCGCCCGGACCCTGGAGGAGGTGCCGGAGCTCTATGAGTCGGCGGTGCGGGAGGCGGTGGCCGCCTTCGGACGCGGCGAGTGCTTCGTGGAGCGCTACCTGGACCGGCCGCGGCACGTCGAGACGCAGTGCCTCGCGGACCGGTACGGCAACGTGGTGGTCGTATCGACCCGTGACTGCTCGTTGCAGCGCCGGCACCAGAAGCTGGTGGAGGAGGCTCCGGCACCGTTCCTGACACCGGAGCAGACGGCCGAGCTGTACCGGGCGTCGAAGGCCATCCTGCGGGAGGCCGGCTATGTCGGCGCGGGGACCTGCGAGTTCCTCGTCGGGCAGGACGGCACGGTCTCCTTCCTGGAGGTCAACACCCGCCTCCAGGTGGAGCATCCGGTGACCGAGGAGGTCGCCGGCATCGACCTGGTCCGGGAGATGTTCCGGATCGCCGACGGCGAGGAACTCGGCTACGGCGACCCCGAGCTGCGGGGCCACTCGTTCGAGTTCCGGATCAACGGCGAGGACCCGGGCCGGGGCTTCCTGCCCGCGCCGGGCACGGTGACGGTCTTCGAGCCGCCGTCGGGTCCGGGGGTACGGCTGGACGCCGGCGTGGAGTCGGGCAGCGTGATCGGCCCGGCCTGGGACTCGCTCCTCGCCAAGCTGATCGTCACCGGCCGCACCCGCGCGGAGGCCCTGCAGCGGGCCGCGCGGGCGCTCGACGAGTTCCGCGTCGAGGGGATGGCCACGGCGATCCCGTTCCACCGGGCGGTGGTACGGGATCCGGCGTTCGCCCCGGCCGAGGGGCCGTTCACCGTCCACACCCGGTGGATCGAGACCGAGTTCGTCAACGAGATCGAGGCCTTCACGGCGGCTCCGGCCGATGATTCCGAGACGGCGGCGGCCGGTCGCGAGACGGTCGTCGTCGAGGTCGGCGGGCACCGGCTGGAGGTCTCGCTGCCGGCGGTGCTGGGGCGGGTCCCGGACCGGATGCCGGGTCTTGTCGGCGCCGCTGCCCCCCGGACCCGTCGCCGTACCGGGGGCGGCGCGGCTCCGGCCGCCTCGGGGGACACCCTCAGCTCTCCCATGCAGGGCACCGTCGTCAAGGTCGCCGTCGCCGAGGGGCAGACGGTCGAGAAGGGCGACCTGGTCGTCGTACTCGAAGCCATGAAGATGGAGCAGCCGCTCACCGCGCACCGCTCCGGCACCGTGACCGGGATCGCCGCCGAGGTGGGGCAGGCCCTCGCCGCCGGCGCCGCGATCTGCGACATCAAGACTGATCCAGGACTGATCGAGGACTGATCGCTTTGGCAGCACTCACCTACACCGACGCCGTGAACGGCGCGCTGGAGCGGCTGCGTTCCGTGGGGTACGAGCACGGGCGCAGCTTCGTCAACCACGCCCCGATGGCCGCCGAGGCCCTGGCCCACATGGGATACGCCGACGAGGTGCCCGGCTGGGTGGAGGGCCATCTGCGCAGCCACACCTTCCACGACGTGCCCGAGCGGCGGTTCACCCTCGACCCGGCCGACGAGGCCGACTGGCGGCAGGCGCTCGGCGAGTTCGGCCGGGTCGCCGACTGGACCACCCTGTTCGAGCGCGAGCTGGCCGGGGACGAGTGGACCGACGTCCTGGCCCGCTGGTGGCCCCGGCTGCTGCCCGGCATGTCCGGGGTGCTCACGCACGGGGTGATCCGCACCGCGCACGCGGTCCGTGCGGTGGTGACGGCCGGGCCCGACAACCGCCCCCAACTGGCCGAGCTGGCACAGGGGCTGGGGTACTGGGCCGCCCGGTACTCGGAGGGCGGGGTCGTCGTCGAGGAGGACGGGGTCGCGGGGGCGGAGGGGCCGGGCGGCGGTGGCGATGCCGTACGGGCGCTCGACGGCCTCGTCGCCGAGTTCTCCGGGATCTACGCCACGCTCTCCCTCCCGCACCCGATCCCGCTGATCCACTCGGTCACCGGACCCGCCGCCGTACGGCTGGTGGCGGAGCACCTGCCGGAGGACCAGCGGTGGCCGTCGTACCGCGTCGCGCGGGCCGTCAGCCGCACGATGCTCGACTGGTTCCACGCCGTGCCCCGGCCCGCGGCCCCGCTGCCGGAGGCCCCCGACCCGGCCGGCCTGTTCGCCGAGGCCGTCCAGATCGGCGACGAGCACGCCATCAAGCTCGCCGAAGTGGCCGTACGGCACCAGGCCCTGGCGCCCGACCCGCGGCACGCGGCGGCCGCGCACGCGGCCAACCGGGCGATCGGGCGCCTGTACCGCTGACAGTTCGTCTTCGCCGACGGTCTCCCAGACAGGACCGTACGGAACCGTTCCCGAGGAGTGTCATGGACGCACAAGTCATCGTCGTGGGCGCCGGGCCGGCCGGCATGATGCTCGCGGGCGAGCTACGGCTCGCGGGCGCCGACGTCATCGTCCTGGAGAAGCTGCCCGCGCGCACCGGAGAGTCGCGCGGCCTCGGCTTCACCGCCCGCACCATGGAGGTCTTCGACCAGCGCGGACTGCTGCCCCGCTTCGGGGACATCGAGGTCAGCAACGTGGGCCACTTCGGCGGCCTGCCGGTCGACTTCGGAGTCCTGGACGGCGCCCACCAGGCCGCCAAAACGATCCCGCAGTCGGTCACCGAGACCGTCCTGGAGGAGTGGGCCGGCCGGCTAGGCGCGGACATCCGGCGCCGGCACGAGGTGCTGTCCGTCAAGGAGAAGGAGGACTGCGTCGAGGTCGAGGTACGCGGCCCCGAGGGGGTGCGGCAGCTGCGCGCCGAGTACCTCGTGGGGTGCGACGGCGGCCGGTCCACCATCCGCAAGGCCGCCGGGTTCGACTTCCCGGGGACGCCGTCCACGCTGGAGATGTACCTCGCCGACGTGAAGGGCATCGAGCTGGAGCCCCGGATGATCGGCGAGACCCTGCCCGGCGGCATGGTGATGGTCGGGCCGCTGCCCGGCGGCATCACCCGGCTGATCATCTGCGAGCGCGGCACCCCGCCGCAGCGCCGCGAGAAGCCGCCGACCTGGGCGGAGGCCGCGGCGGCCTGGCAGCGGCTGACCGGCGACGACATCTCGCACGCCGAGGCGGTGTGGGTGTCGTCGTTCGGCGACGGGACGAGGCTCGTCACCGAGTACCGGCGGGGGCGGATCCTCCTCGCCGGCGACTCCGCGCACATCCATCTGCCGGCCGGCGGGCAGGGCATGAACACCAGCATCCAGGACGCCGTGAACCTCGGCTGGAAGCTGGGTGCCGTGGTGCGGGGGCGGGCGCCGGAGGCGCTGCTCGACACGTACCACGACGAACGGCACCCGGTCGGGCAGCGGCTGATGATGAACACCCGGGCGCAGGGGCTGCTGTTCCTGTCCGGGCCCGAGGTGCAGCCGCTGCGCGACGTACTCAACGAACTGATCCGGTATCCCGAGGTCAGCAGGCACCTGGCGGCCATGGTCTCCGGGCTGGAGATCCACTACGACCTCGACGGGGGCGCTCACGCGCTGCTCGGCCGACGGTTGCCGAACGTGCCGCTCGCCGGGCACAAGAGGGTGGCCTCCAGCACGGAGGCGCTGCGCGCCGGGCGGGGTGTGCTGCTCGACCTCGCCGACAACGCGAGGCTGCGGGAACGCGCCTGGGCCTGGCGGGACCGGGTGGACGTGGTGACGGCGGTGGCGGCCGACGGCTCGCTCGCAGGTACCACGGCTGTGCTGGTGCGGCCCGACGGTTATGTGGCCTGGGCGGCGCCGGGTAGTCATGCGGATCTGCCGATGGCCCTTGAGAGGTGGTTCGGGCCGGGGCGTTGAGGGCGCCGCTGAGAGTGCCGCGTTGTGTCGACGTGCGACTGCCGCGCCGTCGTGGCTGGTCGCGCAGTTCCCCGCGCCCCTGAAGGGGCGCTTTTGCTGGACCCCTTTGAGGAGTGAACCCATGCACAGCACCCTGATCGTCGCTCGTATGGAGCCGGCTCACAGTCAGGAAGTCGCGCGGTTGTTCAAGGAGTTCGACGAGACCGAGATGCCGCATCTCATGGGCACCCGGCGGCGTGAGCTGTTCGCCTATCGCGGGCTGTACTTCCACCTCCAGCACTTCGACACCGACAACGGCGGTGAGCTGATCGAGTCGGCCAAGACCGACCCGCGGTTCGTGCGGATCAGCGAGGACCTCAAGCCGTTCATCCAGGCGTACGACCCCGCCACCTGGCGGTCTCCCGCCGACGCGGTCGCCACCCGCTTCTACGACTGGGAGGGCCGGGCGTGAACGCCAGGCGAGTGGTCATCACCGGGGTCGGCGTCATCGCCCCCGGCGGTGTCGGCACCAAGAACTTCTGGAACCTGCTCAGTGAGGGCCGCACCGCGACCCGTGGCATCACCTTCTTCGACCCGTCCTCCTTCCGGTCCCGGGTCGCCGCCGAGATCGACTTCGACCCGGAGGAGCACGGGCTGAGCCCGCAGGAGATCCGGCGGATGGACCGGGCGGCGCAACTGGCCGTCGTCAGCGCGCGGGAGGCCCTCGCCGACAGCGGGCTCGACCTGTCCGGCGCCGACCCCTACCGGGTCGGGGTCACCATCGGCAGCGCGGTCGGCGCGACCATGGGGCTCGACCAGGAGTACCGGGTGGTCAGCGACGGCGGCCGGCTCGACCTCGTCGACCACACCTACGCCGTCCCGCACCTCTACAACTACCTGGTGCCCAGCTCGTTCGCCGCCGAGGTCGCCTGGTCGGTGGGGGCGGAGGGTGCGGCCACGGTCGTGTCCACCGGGTGCACGTCGGGGCTGGACTCCGTGGGCCATGCCGTCGAGCTGATCCGGGAGGGCTCGGCCTGCGCGATGATCGCCGGCGCCACCGACGCCCCGATCTCCCCGATCACCCTGGCCTGCTTCGACGCCATCAAGGCCACCACCCCGCGCAACGACGACCCCGAGCACGCCTCCCGCCCCTTCGACGGCACCCGCAACGGATTCGTGCTGGGGGAGGGGTCGGCCGTCTTCGTCCTGGAGGAACTGGAGGCGGCGCGGGCACGCGGGGCACACATCTACGCCGAGATCGCCGGGTACGCCTCCCGCTGCAACGCCTTCCACATGACCGGGCTGCGGCCCGACGGCGCGGAGATGGCCGAGGCCATCACGGTCGCCCTCGACGAGGCACGGCTCAACCCCGGGGCGATCGACTACATCAACGCGCACGGCTCCGGCACCAAGCAGAACGACCGGCACGAGACCGCCGCGTTCAAGAAGAGCCTCGGCGACCACGCCTACCGGACCCCGGTCTCCTCGATCAAGTCGATGGTCGGGCACTCGCTCGGCGCGATCGGCTCCATCGAGATCGCCGCGTCCGTCCTCGCCATGGAGCACAACGTCGTGCCCCCGACGGCCAACCTGCACACCCCCGACCCCGAGTGCGACCTGGACTACGTCCCGCTCACCGCCCGTGAGCACCGCACCGACGCGGTGCTCACCGTGGGCAGCGGGTTCGGCGGCTTCCAGAGCGCGATGGTGCTCGCCCGACCGGACAGGAGCGCGGCCGCATGAGTGCACGGACCGTGGTGACCGGGCTCGGCATCGCCGCGCCCAACGGCCTGGGTACGGCGGACTACTGGGCCGCCGCCCGCGCCGGGAAGAGCGGGATCGGCCGCATCACGCGGTTCGACCCGTCCGGGTACCCGGCGAAACTGGCCGGTGAGGTACCCGGGTTCAGCGCCGGGGAGCATCTGCCGAGCCGGCTGCTCGCCCAGACCGACCACATGACCCGGCTGGCGCTCGTCGCGACGGACTGGGCGCTGGCCGACGCCGACGTCAGCCCGGCCGACCTGCCCGCCTACGACATGGGCGTCGTCACCGCCAGTTCCTCCGGCGGCTTCGAGTTCGGGCAGGGGGAACTGCAGAAGCTGTGGAGCCAGGGCAGTCAGTTCGTCTCGGCATACCAGTCGTTCGCCTGGTTCTACGCCGTCAACAGCGGCCAGATCTCCATCCGCAACGGCATGAAGGGGCCGAGCGGGGTGGTCGTCTCGGACCAGGCGGGCGGCCTTGAGGCCCTCGCCCACGCGCGGCGGCAGATCCGGAAGGGCACGCAGCTCATCGTCTCCGGGGCGATCGACGCGTCCATCTGCCCGTGGGGGTGGGTGGCGCAGCTCGCCAGCGACCGGCTGTCCACGTCGGAGGAGCCGGACCGGTCGTACCTGCCGTTCGACTCCGCCGCGGCCGGGCACGTGGCCGGCGAGGGCGGGGCGATCCTGATCCTGGAGGCCGAGGAGACGGCCGTACGGCGGGGTGCCCGGGTGTACGGGGAGATCGCGGGGTACGGCGCGACGTTCGACCCGGCGCCGGGTAGCGGGCGGCCGCCGGGGCTGCGCAAGGCGATCGAACTGGCCCTCGCCGACGCGGGCGCCGACGCGGCCGACGTGGACGTCGTGTTCGCCGACGCGGCGGCCGTGCCGGAGCTGGACCGGGTGGAGGCGGATGCGCTCAGCGAGGTGTTCGGGCCGCACGGGGTGCCGGTGACCGCGCCGAAGACGATGACCGGGCGGCTGTACTCGGGGGCCGCGCCGCTGGACGTGGCGACGGCGCTGCTGGCCGTCCGGGACGGGGTGGTGCCGGCGACGGTGAACGTCTCGCCGGAGACGGGCTACGACCTCGACCTGGTGGTGGGGGAGCCGCGGGCCACCGAGGTGCGGACGGCGTTGGTGCTGGCCCGCGGTTATGCCGGGTTCAACTCGGCGATGGTCGTACGGGCGTAGTGCGCCCACGACCGTAGGGGCCTGTGCGGTGACGCGGCCGCGGGCGGTTCGTGGCTGATCGCGCAGTTCCCCGCGCCCCTGAAGGGGCGCTTCGCCCGCCGTGGCTCATATAGCCGCGGGCAGTCGTGCCGCTGGGGCGGCACGGGTGGGCGCTGGGGGTCCCCCCGGCCGAAGGCTGGGGGAGGCACCCGGCAAGCGCCGGTGAGCGTCCCTACCCCCCACCCCAGCCCCCGCTGACCTCAGCCCCTCCCAAAGACCCGCCCGTCCTCCCGGTCCCGCCATCTCTCCCACGCCTGGGGCCGGCAGGGCGGGCGTTCCCATTCGCAGTCCTGAAAGGAAGATCACCGTGGCCACCCAGTCCTTCACCCTCGACGACCTCAAGCGGATCCTGCTGGAGGCCGCCGGTGCCGATGAGAGCGTCGATCTCGACGGGGACATCCTCGACACCGACTTCGAGGAGCTCAGCTACGAGTCGCTCGCCATCCTGGAGACCTGCGGGCGCATCGAGCGGGAGTACGGCATCACGCTCGACGACACCGTGGTCACCGAGGCCAAGACGCCCCGTGAGCTGCTCGCCGTCGTCAACACGCAGCTCGGTGACGTCGCCGCCGCTGCCTGACCTCCTCTCCACCCCCTCCGGTCGCCGGCGCCCGTCCTGACCGGGCGCCGGCGGCCTCCCCATGCCCTGAAGGGATCGGCAGACATGTCCGAACAGCAGCAGAGGGTCGCCCTGGTCTCCGGGGCCACCAGCGGAATCGGTCTCGCCACGGCGCGGCTGCTGGCCCGGCAGGGCCACCGCGTCTTCATCGGCTCCCGCGACGCCGGGAACGTCGAGCGGACCGTCAAGGAACTGCGTGAAGAGGGGCTCGACGTCGACGGGGCGACCCTCGACGTGCGGTCCGCGCTGTCCATCGAGAACTTCGTGCGGGCCGCCGTCGAGCGGTACGGCACCGTCGACGTGCTCGTCAACAACGCCGGGCGGTCCGGCGGCGGCGTGACCGCCGACATCGACGACGAGCTCTGGTACGACGTCGTCGAGACCAACCTCAACAGCGTCTTCCGCCTGACCCGCGCCGCCCTCACCACCGGCGGCATGCGGCAGAAGAGCCGGGGGCGGATCATCAACATCGCGTCCACGGCCGGGAAGCAGGGCGTCGTGCTCGGGGCGCCGTACTCCGCGTCCAAGCACGGGGTCGTCGGGTTCACGAAGGCCCTCGGCAACGAGCTGGCCCCCACCGGCATCACCGTCAACGCCGTCTGCCCGGGGTACGTCGAGACGCCCATGGCGCAGCGCGTGCGCGCCGGTTACGCCGCCGCCTACGACACCAGCGAGGACGCCATCCTCGACAAGTTCACGGCGAAGATCCCGCTCGGCCGCTACTCCACCCCCGAAGAGGTCGCCGGCCTGGTCGGCTACCTCGCCTCCGACACCGCCGCCTCCATCACCGCGCAGGCCCTCAACGTCTGCGGCGGCCTCGGCAATTTCTGAAACCCCGGCACCCCTCTAGGAGTTCACCGATGTCCGAGCCGAAGGAAGTCGAGCACGGGATCACGATCTCGGCGCCGGCCGCCGAGGTCTACCGGCTGATCGCCGACGTGGCCAACTGGCCGCGGATCTTCCCGCCGACCATCTACGTCGACCACCTGGAGCGCTCCGGCGACGAGGAGCTGATCGGGATCTGGGCCACCGCCAACGGCGAGGCCAAGAACTGGACCTCGCGCCGCGTGCTGGACCCCGAGGCCCTGCGGATCACCTTCCGGCAGACCGTCTCCACCCCGCCCGTCGCGAGCATGGGCGGCACCTGGATCATCGAGGCGGCCGGCGAGGAGACCTCGCGCGTGCGGCTGCTGCACGACTACACCGCCGTCGACGACGACCCGGCGGGGCTGGCCTGGATCGACGAGGCCGTCGACCGCAACTCCCGCTCCGAGCTGGCCGCGCTGAAGACGAACATCGAACTCGCCACCGCGTCCGAGGAGCTGACGTTCTCCTTCGAGGACACCGTCCGGGTCGACGGTTCCGCCAAGGACCTCTACGACTTCGTCAACGAGGCCGACCGCTGGTCCGAGCGGCTCCCGCACGTGGCGACCGTCCGCCTCACCGAGGACACCCCGGGCCTGCAGACCCTGGAGATGGACACCCGCGCCAAGGACGGCTCGACGCACACCACCAAGTCGTACCGGGTCTGCCTGGACGGCCGGAAGATCGCCTACAAGCAGACCACCCTGCCGGCCCTGATGAACCTGCACACCGGCTACTGGACCTTCCGCGAGACCGACGAGGGCACCTTCGCCTCCTCGCAGCACACCGTCGTGCTGCGCCCCGAGAACATCGAGAGGATCCTCGGACCCGAGGCCGGGGTCGCCGAGGCCCGCGCGTACGTGCAGGGCGCGCTCAGCACCAACAGCCGCGCCACCCTGGACCACGCCAAGGCGTACGCCGAAGCGAGGCGCTGACCCATGGCCGGTGCCGACGCGGTCGACACGCACGTCCTGGTGGTCGGCGCCGGACCCGTCGGGCTGATGCTCGCCGGGGAACTGCGCCTCGGCGGCGCCGACGTGACCGTCCTGGAACGGCTGGACGCCCCGACGACGGAGTCCCGGGCGTCCACCCTGCACGCACGGACGATGGAACTGCTGCTCCAGCGCGGGCTGCTGGACGGGCCCGGCGGCTTCGCCGACCCCGGGCCGCCGCCGAACGAGCCCCGCGGCCACTTCGGCGGTCTCCCGCTCGACCTCACCCTGGACAGCAGCCACCCCGGGCAGTGGAAGGTCCCGCAGACCCGCACCGAGGAACTCCTCGGCGCCTGGGCGGAGCGCCTCGGGGCCCGCGTGCTGCGCGGACACGAGGTCTTCGCCCTCACACAGCACCCGGACCATGTGACCGTCGTGACCGAACACCAGGGCCACCGCCGGGAGTTCACGGCGCGGTACGTCGTCGGCTGCGACGGCGAGCACTCCGCCGTACGACGGCTCGCCGGCATCCCCTTCTCCGGCGACGCCGCCGGACGGGAGCTGATCCGCGCCGACGTCGACGGCATCGACATCCCGGACCGGCGCTTCCAGCGGCTGCCGAACGGGCTCGCCATCGCCGCCCGGCGCGGGGACGGCGTCACCCGGGTGATGGTCCACCGGTTCGGTACCCCGCCGCGCACCGCACAGGCCCGCTTCGCCGACATCGTGGCCGCCTGGCGGGACGTCACCGGCGAGGACATCGGCCACGGCACCCCGCTGTGGGTGAACTCCTTCGGCGACGCCTCCCGGCAGGCCGAGCACTACCGCGCGGGCCGGGTGCTGCTCGCCGGCGACGCGGCCCACCAGCAGATGCCGATCGGCGGCCAGGCCCTCAACCTCGGCCTCCAGGACGCCGTGAACCTCGGCTGGAAGCTCGCGGCCACCGTCCTCGGCCGGGCCCCGGCGGGGCTCCTCGACACCTACCACGACGAACGGCACGCCGTCGGACGCCGCGTCCTGTCCGCCATCCGCGCCCAGGCCGGGCTGCTGCTCGGCGGGCCCGAGGTGGAGCCGCTGCGCTCGGTGATCGGCGAACTCACGTCGTACGAGAAGGTCCGGGCGCACCTCGCCGGCACGATCAGCGGCCTCGACGTGCGGTACGGGGACGACCGGGAGGCGCTGGTCGGCTCACGGCTGCCGGAGACGCGGCTCGACTCGGGGGCGACCACGGCCGAACTGCTCGGCTCCGCCCGCGGGCTGCTGCTCGTGACGGACCCGGCGCTGGCCGGGGCGGCGGCGGACCGGTCGGCGTCGGTGGACACAGTCGTCACCCGTCCCGCAGGGCCCCTCGACGGCCTCGCCGCCGTGCTCGTACGGCCGGACGGCTACGTCGCCTGGGCCGGCGCCTCGGCGGACGGCCTGCACGAGGCCCTCGGCCGCTGGTTCGCGTCCGACCGGCCCACCCCTCGCACACCACAACCAACTGTCAGGAGAAGGAAGATGGGCAACCTGACCGGAAAGACCGCGCTCGTCACCGGCGCCAGCCGGGGCATGGGCCGGGCCACCGCCGAACGGCTGGCCGCCGACGGCGCGCTGGTCGCCGTGCACTACGGCAGCAGCGAGGAGGCCGCCGCCGAGGTGGTCGCCGGGATCGAGAAGGACGGCGGGCGGGCGTTCGCCGTCGGGGCCGAACTGGGCACGCCCGGTGACGTCCACGAGCTGTTCCTCGCGCTGGAGGCGGGACTCAAGGAGCGCACCGGCGAGACCGAGCTGAACATCCTGGTCAACAACGCGGGGGTGATGGGCGGGGTCAAGGCCGAGGACACCACCCCCGAGCAGTTCGACCGGATCTTCGCCGTCAACGCCAGGGCACCGTTCTTCGTCATCCAGCGGGCGCTCGCCAACATGCCCGACGGCGGCCGGATCGTGAACATCTCCTCCGGCCTGACCCGGTTCGCCAACCCGGACGAGATCGCCTACGCCATGAGCAAGGGCGCCGTAGAACAACTGGCCCTCCACTACGCCAAGTTGCTGGGCTCCCGCGGGATCACCGTGAACAGCGTCGCGCCGGGCATCACCCGCAACGGCAACCCGCTGTTCGACATCCCCGAGGCCGTCGAGGCCATGTCCGCGCTGTCCGCCTTCAACCGCGTCGGCGAACCGCAGGACGTCGCCGACGTCGTCGCCTTCCTCGTCTCCGACGACGCCCGCTGGGTCACCGGTTCCTTCGTCGACGCGAGCGGCGGCACGCTCCTGGGGTGACGCGGTGACCAGGACCCTTCCGTCACCGGTCGCCGCCGGCCCGGACGAGCGGTTCGGCCCCCGGCTGTGGGGGCTGCTGCTCGTCCTCGCCGGCAACATGCTCATCGACGCGCTGGAGGTGTCCGTGGCGGTGGTGGCGCTGCCCGCCATCGGCACGGACCTGGGACAGCCGCCGACCGTCACCCAGTGGGCGATGACCGGCTTCGCCGCCGGCTTCGGCGGCCTGCTCCTGTTCGGCGCCCGCGTGGTCACCCTCCTGGGCCGCCGCCGCGTCTACCTCGCGGCCCTTCTCGCCTTCGCCGCCGCGTCCGCACTCAGCGCCCTCGCCCAGGACCCGTGGCTGCTCCTCACCACCCGCCTGCTCAAGGGCTTCTGCGCGGCCCTCACCGCCCCCACCGGCCTGGCCATCATCACCACCACCTTCCCGGAGGGCCGCCCCCGCTCCCGGGCAGTCTCCGTCTACACCCTCTTCGGCGCAGGCGGCTTCACCGCAGGCCTGCTCCTGTCCGGCTGGCTGACAGAAACCTCCTGGCGCTGGGCCTTCGCCTTCCCGGCCCCGGTGGTGCTACTGCTGTTCGCGTGCGGCCTGCGCCTGATACCGGGCGAGGCGCTGGACGCCCCAAAGGCCCCGAGCGTTCCGGCACGGGGCGAGGAGAGCGTCCCAAAGGGCCCGAGCATTCCAGCAGGGGGCGCAGGGAGCACCCCAAAGGGCCCGAGCGTTCCGGCACGGGGCGCGGAGAGCGTCCCAAAGGGCCCGAGCATTCCAGCAGGGGGCACGGGGAGCGCCCAAAAGGGCCCGAGCGTTCCGGCACGGGGCGCGGAGAGCGTCCCAAAGGGCCCGAGCATTCCAGCAGGGGGCGCGGGGAGCGCCCAAAAGGGCCCGAGCATTCCAGCAGGGGGCGCGGAGAGCGCCCCAAAGGGGCGCGGGGAACTGCGCGACCAGCCCCCACGGCGGCGCAGCCGAACGACGACCCGGCACTTCGGCATCCCCGCCGCCCTCACCTTTCTAGGAGCCCTCCTCACCCTCGTCCAAGGCATCACCCAACTCCCCACCCACAACTGGACCGACCCGGCAGCCATCGCCCCTCTCACCGCGGCCGCCCTCCTCCTGCTGGCCTTCTGGCAGATCGAGCGCCGCTCGGCCGCCCCCCTCCTGAACATCGGCCCGCTGCGCAGCAACCCCGCCCTGCTCCGCTCCGCCGCCGGTGCCGCCTGTCTCAACGGCTCCTACCTGGGCCTCCTGTTCGTCCTGACGTACCAGACCCAGACCCTCGCCGGCTGGTCCCCCCTCCACACGGCGCTCGCCCTGCTCCCGGCCGCCGCACCCCCGGCGCTCACCGCGCTGGCCTCCGGCCGCCTGGTCGCCAAGTTCGGCGCCCCCCGCCTCATCGTTGCCGGCGCCGCCTGCGCCTTCGCGGGCGGCCTGCTCCAACTCCGCCCGCACCCCTGGCCGCTGGACTACCCGGGCCGGATGCTGCCGACGCTCCTCCTCGTCGGCGCCGCCTTCGTGCTCTCCTTCGCCGCGCTGAACATGCAGGCGATGTCCCGCCTGACCCCCGCCGACCGGCTCACCGGCAGCGGCCTGTACCAGACGGCCGTACAGCTCGCCGCGGTCCTCGCGGTCGCGCTCGTCGCCGCCCTGCTCGCCGCCCACGCGCCGGCGCCCGGCGCCGGTCCGGCCGCCGCGGCCGCCGCCTGCCGGCCGGCGCTGACCCTGGTCGCCGCCCTCGGCCTCCTGGGCCTGTTCGTCGGCCTCACCGGCCTGATCCGCACCCCTCCCTCCTCACTCCACCACGGGGAATGACCATGGACCAGACAACGCAGACCTGGGTCTTCGACGACCTGGACGACGAACTCGACGATCTGGACTACGAGTTCGAGCGCGACCGGATCACCGAGGTGGTGCCGCCCAGCCTCGCGCACCTCGCCTCCGTCGGCCTCGCCGAGCGCACCCGGCTGATCGACGCGTACGTCCGCGGCGAACTCGCCCGGGTGCTGCGGGTGGCGCCGGAGAGCATCGACACCGTGGGCCGCCCGATGAACAGCCTCGGTATCGGGTCCATCAACGGCCTGGAACTCCAGCGCAGGATGGAGGCCGCGCTGCGCGTCGACGTCAACCTCAACCGGCTGCTGCGCGCCAACAGCGCCGCCGAGCTGGTCGACTGCCTCGCCGGGCAGCTCGGCCCGGAGGACAGCCCGCACAAGCACGCCGGCCGGGGCGAGTACCACCTGGTCGCGCACGACGTGCCGAGCCCGAGGTGATCAGGGAGATGCCGGTCCTGGAGTTCGGCACGGCCACCCTCGCCGCCGGGCCGAGACTGCCCGCGGCCGGACAGCTGGACGTCTGGCTGGTGCGCCGGGCGGCCCTGGAGACCGCGGCCGAACTGCTCGACCTGTCCGAGCTGAGCGAGGCGGAGCGCCGGCGGACCGCGTCCTTCGTCCGGCCCGCGGACGGGGTGACGTACGCCTCCGCCCATGTCGCCCTGCGCCGGCTGCTCGGCGCCTATCTGGGGCTGCCTCCGCAGGACGTGCCGTTCGTGCGGGAGCCCTGCCCGGGCTGCGCCGAGCCGCACGGCCGGCCGGCGGTCGCCCACCCCGATCCGCCGCTGCACTTCTCGCTCGCGCACAGCCACGGCATGGCAGTGGTCGCCGTCTCCCGTGCGGTCGTCGGCGCCGACGTGGAGCGGCTGCCGCGGGCCGAGACCGTCGAGGTCTGCGCCCCGGCGCTGCACCCGGGGGAGCAGACGGAGCTGGCGGCGCTCGGCGACGCCGGGGAACGGCGCGCGGCCTTCGGGCGGCTGTGGACCCGCAAGGAGGCCTATCTCAAGGCGCTCGGCACCGGGCTCTCCCGCGACCCCGGCCACGACTACCTGGGCGCCGAACCGCGGCGCAGGCCGGCCGGCTGGACGCTGCTCGACCTGCCGTCCGGGCCCCGGCACAACGCCGCCGTCGCGGTGCGCGGCGGGGCGCCCGAACAGGTCACCGTGCGCTGGGTGCCGCCGGCCGCGCTGTACGTGGGCGCGACGGTCGACCTGGACGCCGACGGGACGGTGGGCGTGCCCGTGGGCGTGACCACCCGAGTATCCGACTGGGGAGCGTGACCCGCCAATGTCACTCGAACAGAAAGCCGGTCGTGAGGCCGACCGCCCGAGCCTGCACGACCGTGAGCACCGCGGCCAGTGGACCGCCGCCGAGCGCATCGAGGAACTCGGCCTGATGAAGGAGGCCGCCCGGCACGGCGACCCCCTTGCAACTGAGCGCCAGCACGCCAAGGGCAAGCTCACCGCGTACGAACGCATCGAACTCCTGCTCGACGAGGGGTCGTTCAACGAGGTCGAGATGCTCCGCCGGCACCGCGCCACCGGCTTCGGCCTGGAGAAGAAGCGGCCGTACACCGACGGGGTGATCACCGGCTGGGGCACGGTCCACGGCCGTACCGTCTTCGTCTACGCGCACGACTTCCGCATCTTCGGCGGTGCCCTCGGCGAGGCCCACGCCCAGAAGATCCACAAGATCATGGACATGGCCATGGCGGCGGGCGCACCCCTGGTGTCGCTCAACGACGGGGCCGGTGCCCGGATCCAGGAAGGCGTCTCGGCGCTCGCCGGCTACGGCGGGATCTTCCAGCGCAACACCCGCGCCTCCGGGGTGATCCCGCAGATCAGCGTGATGCTCGGGCCGTGCGCCGGCGGCGCCGCCTACTCGCCCGCCCTGACCGACTTCGTCTTCATGGTCCGGGACATCGCCCAGATGTTCATCACGGGACCGGACGTGGTGAAGGCGGTGACCGGCGAGGAGATCACCCAGAACGACCTCGGCGGCGCCGACGTCCACGCCGGCGCCTCCGGCGTGGCCCACTTCGCCTACGACGACGTCCGCAGCTGCATGGAGGACGTACGGCACCTGCTGTCGCTGCTGCCGTCCAACAACCGTGACCTGCCGCCCCGTTCGGCGACCACGGACCCGGCCGACCGCCGCAGCGACCGGGTGGTGGAGCTGGTCCCCGACGACCCCGGGCGGGTCTACGACATCCGGACCGTCATCGAGGAGATCGTCGACGACGGCGACTACTTCGAGATCCAGCCGGGCTGGGCCACCAACGTGGTGTGCGCGCTGTCCCGGCTGGACGGCGAGGTCGTCGGCCTCGTCGCCAGCCAGCCGGCGTCGTTCGCCGGGGTCCTGGACATCGACGCCAGCGAGAAGGCGGCGCGCTTCGTGCAGTTCTGCGACGCCTTCAACATCCCGCTGGTCACCCTGATCGACGTACCGGGCTTCCTGCCGGGCGTGGACCAGGAGCACAACGGCATCATCCGGCGCGGCGCCAAGCTGCTCTACGCCTACTGCAACGCCACCGTGCCGCGGATCTCCCTCGTGCTGCGCAAGGCGTACGGCGGCGCGTACATCGTCATGGACTCCCGGTCCATCGGCACCGACCTGGCGCTCGCCTGGCCGTCCAACGAGATCGCCGTGATGGGCGCCGAGGGCGCGGCGAACGTCATCTTCCGCCGGGAGATCGCGGCCGCGGACGACCCCGAGTCCACCCGCGCGCAGAAGATCAAGGAGTACCAGGCGGAGCTGATGCACCCCTACTACGCGGCCGAGCGCGGTCTGATCGACGACGTCATCGACCCGCGGGAGACCCGCGCCACCCTGATCCGCGCCCTGGCGATGCTGCGCAGCAAGCAGGCCGACCTGCCGTTCCGCAAGCACGGCAACCCGCCGCAGTGAGCGCGCCGGAGGACGCGGACGGCGCCCTGGTCATCAGGCTCGTGAAGGGGCAGGCGAGCCCCGCCGAGCTCGCCGCCCTCACCACCGTCCTGCTCGCCCGCGCGGCCGCCCTGGCCGCGGTGGACCCCTGCCCGCCGGCGCCCCGCCCGGTGGTCGGCTGGCGCCGCCCGGAACGCCTCGCGACGCACCGCGACCCCCGCGGCTGGCGCGTCACCGGCGGCCGGGCGCTGTGACCGGCCGCCTCGCCCGAAGTTCCGGCTGTATCCCCGCCCGAAGCTCCGTCCGAAGCTCCGTCCGAAGCTCCGCCCGAAGCTCCGCCCGAAGCTCCGGCTGAATCCCCGACCGAATCCCCGACCGAATCGGAGTCACGGACCCCATGGCCTTCCCGTCCCTCGACCGCGCCGACACGGTCTCCGCCCTGCGCTCCGAACTCGACGCCCTGCGCGCCGAGTTCGGTGCCCTCGCCGACCGTGCGGCGGTCGCCGAGCTGATCGACCGCTACATCACCCTGCTCGACACCCAGGACGACCACGGCTTCGACCCCGCCTGGCCGGCCGCGGTCTTCACCCCGGACTGCCGCCTGGAGTTCCCGGTCGGCACCGTCGAAGGGCGCGACCGGGCCGCCGCCTTCCACCACGACCGCAAGTCCCGCTTCGCCCGCACCCACCACCTGGCCGCCAACTACGGCATCCGGGTGGTGGGGGACACCGCCCGGATCCGCGTCCACCTCATCGCGTCCCATGTGCACCACGAGGACGGCCCGGACCCGGACGGCCGCTTCGACATCGGCGGCTACAGCGAGGGGGAGGCGGTCCGCACCCCGGACGGCTGGCGGCTGCACCGCTGGCGGTTCCGGCTGATGTGGTCCGACGGGGCCGGCCCGCGCCCCGGCCCCGCCCCCGACGAACTGCGCAGTTCCCAGCCACGACCACGCCAGACGAAAGGACGATGAGACCGTGTCAGGCACACAGACCACCGCGCTGAACCTGGGCGCCCTGCGCGAGACCGCCGGCGACGACCGCCGGCGCGCGTTCGAGGCGTTCCTCTGCCGCACCCTGGCCCAGCACCTGGACATCCCTCCGGCCCACCGCATCGCCCGCAACCGCCCCCTGTACACCCAGGGCATCGACTCCCTCACGGCGCTGACCCTCCAGCGCACCCTGGAGGCGGCCCTGAACATCCCGATACCCGCCCACCACCTGCTGCGTGAACAGTCGGTGGGCGAACTGGCCGCGACCCTGAGCGAACTGGTCGACCGGACCTGAGCCCGGCACGACGCCACCGGTGGGACGACGAGCACGGCCACCGGTGGCTTCCGGCGCACCAGTCATGCGACAACGTTGTCAAGGAGAGTGGCCGACCCTTGCTCAAGGTCCGCACCGGGGCGCTCGTGTCAGAATGAGGGCGCCCGCCGTTCGTCCGGTCTTCATCGAGGTCGTCCGTGTCCCAGCCCGTCGGCCGAGTGCCGCAGCGTAGCAACGCACGGTCCAACCGGGCGCGGATCCTGGCCACCGCCCGCCAGCAACTCGGCCGGAACCCTGACATCACCCTGGAGGAGCTGGCCCGCGCCTCCGGTGTCGTACGGCGCACGCTCTTCGGGCACTTCCCGGGGCGGGCCGCGCTGCTGGAAGCCCTGGCCGAGGAGGCCGCCGAGGCGCTCCAGGCCGCCCTCGCGCGGGAGGCGGAGCCGGCGGAGCCGGCCGACCGGGCCCTCGCGCGCTTCTCCCTGTCGCTGTGGCCGGTGGGCGACCGCTACCGGATGCTGCTGGCCCTCGCCCACCGGGACCTGGGCGCGGAGCGGGTCGCCGAGGTCCTCGCACCGGCCCGGGTCCGGGCCACGGCCATCGTGGAGCGCGGGCAGCGGGACGGCGTCTTCCATCCCCATCTGCCGCCCGCGGTGCTCAGTGCCGCCCTGGAGGGCATGTCGATCGCCCTGCTGGAAGAGGTCAACACCGGAGCGTTCGAGGACGACGGCACCCGCACGGCCGTCGCCACGCTCATCGCGGCCGGGGTCCCGGAGAAGCAGGCGCACACCGTGGTCGACGAGGTCGCCGCCGAGGTCGCGCCGGAGAACCCCGCCGGGACCTGAACCGGGCGGCCCCCGGGCCTTCCCCTCTCCCGGCGGCGCACGGCGCGGTCGCCGGGGGCGCCGGCGGAGCCGTCAGCCGATGTCGGGCAGGGGGCGCCGGGCCACCTCGTGGGCGTCGTCCGGCGGTACGCCCAGCATGCGCAGGGCCATCTCGGCGAGGTTCGCCGCGGCCTCGTCGCCGTCCACCTCGGGGCGGGCGAACCTCAGCTCCACCAGGGACAGCAGGCTGCCGCCGAGGGCGCACAGGGCCACGGTCGGGTCGACGGCGGTGAAGCGGCCGGAGGCCATGCCCACCTGGACGTCCCGCAGCGCCCGCCTGGTCAGGCCGTTCTCGCTGTGGACGTGGCCGAGGCCGCGGCGGCGCAGGACCTGCATCAGCTCCGGGTGCGAGTCCGCCATCCGGGCGCTGAGCCGGAAACCCGCCGCGACCAGCTCCGCCGGGTCGTCGATCCCGGTCAACCGCTCGTCGAAGGCCCGGCCGAACTCCTCCAGGGCGTCCACCACGGCCGCCTCGAACAGCGCCGGCTTGGACTCGAAGTGGTTGTAGAAGGAGCCGAAGCCGACGTCGGCCTGTTCGGCGATCGCCTGGATGCTGGCGCTGGTGTCGCCGGTCTCGGCGAGGATCCGCCGGGCCGCGCGCACGAGCGCCTGACGGGTCTCGGCGCGGCGTCGCTCGAACCGGTTGCCGGGCGGGGCTGACGTAGACATGCGCCGAGTCTAGCCGCGGCGCCGATGACGGTCACAGTACTGATGGGTTCATCAGTTAACTCCGGACGACGTCTTGACGATGGAAATCTCATGATTGATGATTTCCTCATTGCGGCGATGTTGCTCGGAGGACACCATGTCTGAAACCGTCAGGACGGCCCATCAGGACCTCCACAGCGAGCAGGGTGCCCTGCGCGGCGAGCATCCGGGCCGGTCCCGGAACCCCGTGATCAAGGTGGCGGACCTGGCCTGGCTCGAATTCGAGAAGCCCGACCTGGACCGGGCCGAGGTCTTCGCCCGTGACTTCGGGTTCGGCATCGCCGCCCGCACCGACGGCGAGCTGTGGCTGCGCGGCACCTTCGCCGGGTCACCGTGCATGGTGATCCGCAAGGGCCGCACCAGCCGCTTCATCGGCCCGGCCTTCCGGGCGGCCGAGCGGGCCGACCTGGACCGGCTGGCCGGGGCGACGGGGACGGCCGTACGGGACGCGGACGTGCCCGGCGGCGGCAGGGCGGTCGACCTGCTGGACCCGTCCGGCTTCCCGGTGCGGGTCGTGCACTGCGGCGAGCGGCTGCCGGCGCTCCCCGAGCAGCGGCCGCTGCTCCTCAACTCCGGCACCGACCACCGCCGCAGGAACGCCGCCCAGCGCCCGCCCCGCGAGCCGTCCCGTATCCAGCGGCTCGGCCATGTGGTGCTGGAGACCCGGGTGTTCGGCCGGGCCCTGGACTGGTACCTGGACACCCTCGGCATGATCGTGTCCGACTTCCTGTTCCTGGACGGACAGCGCCACCGCGGCCCGGCCATGGCGTTCGTCCGCTGCGACCTGGGCGGCACACCGGCCGACCACCACACCCTCGCCATGCACCTGGGTCCCGGCACCGGGTATGTCCACTCCGCCTACCAGGTGACCGACCTGGACTCGATCGCGGCCGGCGGCGAGTACCTCAAGGAGCGCGGCTACAAGCGCAGCTGGGGCATCGGCCGGCACATCCAGGGCAGCCAGCTCTTCGACTACTGGCGCGACCCGGACCGCTTCATGCTGGAGCACTTCGCCGACGGCGACCTGTTCTCCGACGACGTCGAACCCGGCTGGGCCCCGATGTCCACGAGCTGCCTCGCCCAGTGGGGTCCGCCCGCCACCCGCGACTTCCTCGGCGCGAGTCCGTCCCCGCGACGGGTGCGCGAGGTCGTCCAGGCGCTGCGCGGCGACAACGAGATGGACCCGGCCCGCCTGCTCGGCCTGCTCAAGGCCGCGAATTCCTGAGCCCCTTCACAGAGAGCCACCTCATGAGCACCAACGTCCTGCGCACCGCCGACGGCTGGTGGGCCGTCCGCGGCGACCGCGCCGTCCCCGTCCCCACCAAGGCCGCCACCACCGCCGAACTGATCGCCGACCGCGCCGCCGTACGGGAGGCGGCCCGTTCCGGCGAGACGGGCACCCCCGTCGCCGACCTGACCGCGCTCTCGCCGGTCACCACCCCCTGCCGGGTGGTCGCCCAGATGGTCAACTACCGCAGCCACGCCCACGACTCGGGCTTCACCGGGGACATCCCGCCCGCCTTCTTCCGCAAGGCGTCCGGTTCGGTCAGCGGCCCCGGCGCGGCCGTCGTCCGGCCCGCGCACGTCGCCCTCCTCGACTACGAGGTCGAACTCGGCGTGGTCATGGGCGCCCCGCTGCCCGTCGGCACCGTGGTCGGGGAGCGGGACCTGCCGTCGTACGTCGCCGGACTCGTCGTCACCAACGACGTCAGCGCCCGGGACGTGCAGCTCACCAGGACGCAGTTCTACGAGAGCAAGTCCTACCCCACCTTCACGCCCACCGGGCCCTACCTCGCCCTCCTGGAGCCCGAGGACTTCGCCCATCTCCTCGACCTGCGGCTGACCCTGCGCGTCAACGGGGAGCTGCGTCAGGACCGCACCCTCACCGACATGATCGTCCGCCCGGCGCGGGCGCTGAGCCTGCTCGCCCGCTTCCAGGCCCTGGACCCGGGCGACCTGCTGCTGACCGGCACCCCGGGCGGCACCGCCCTCAAGGCGCCGCCGAAGCCGGTCGAGAAACTCGGCGCGCTGCTGCCGCCGGCCGTGAAGTGGAAGGTGTTCTTCAGGAGCCAGGCGAAGAACCCGCGCTACCTGCGCACCGGGGACGTGGTCACGGCGACGATCTCGACCCCGGACGGCCGGATCGACCTGGGCGAGCAGCGCACGGCCGTCACCGACGCGTAGGCGCTCCGCTGGGCGTGCCGCCGGGTGCCTGGTGCCGTGTGTCGGCTGCGGCGCCGTCGTGGCTGGTCGCGCAGTTCCCCGCGCCCCTTACGGGGCGCTGTCCCGCTCAAGACCCCCTGAAAGAGCCGCACATGACCGTCGAGCCGTTCTTGGCAGACATACCCGTAGTGATCATCGGCGCCGGGCCGGTGGGCGTGACCGCCGCCCTTCTGCTCGCCCGGCGCGGAGTCCGCAGTGTCGTCCTGGAACGCCACCGGGACGTCTACCCGCTCCCGCGCGCCCTCGTCGTCGACGACGAGGTGCGCCGGATCCTCCAGGCCGCGGGCGTCGGGGAGGAGTTCGCCGCGATCGCCCGCCCGGGCAACGGGCTGCGCCTCCTCGACGCCCGGCACCGGGTGATGGCCGAGTTCCGCCGCGCCGGGCACGGCCCGCACGGCTACCCGCAGACCAGCATGTTCGAGCAGCCCCGGCTGGAGCGGCTGCTCCGCGCCGAACTGGCCCGCCGCCCGGAGTGCGAGCTGCGCGGCGGCACGGAGGTCACCGCGGTCACCGCGGTCGGCCCGGGCACCACCGGCCCCGTGCGGGTCGCCTACCGCGACGACACCGGCGAGCACGAGCTGCGGGCCGAGGCGGTGCTCGGCTGCGACGGCGCCAACAGCCTCACCCGGCGGGCGATCGGCGGCGTCTGGGAGGACCTGCGGTTCGAGGAGAGCTGGACCGTCGTCGACGTCCGCACACCGGCCGCCGTCCGCTCCTGGGGCGGGGTCGACCAGGTCTGCGACCCGGACCGGCCGGCGACCTTCATGCGCGTCGCCGAGGACCGCTACCGCTGGGAGTTCCGGCTGCGCGAGGGGGAGCGCCGGCCGCTGCGCGAGCTGGTCGCGCCGTGGCTGCCGCTGTCGTACGACGGGGAGTTCGAGGTCGTCCGCGAGACGCCGTACACGTTCCGGGCGCGGGTCGCCGACCGGTGGCGCGGCGGCCGGGTCTTCCTCCTCGGCGACGCCGCCCACCTCACCCCGCCGTTCATCGGGCAGGGACTGTGCGCGGGGCTCCGGGACGCGCACAACCTCAGCTGGAAGCTCGCCCGGGTGCTCCGGGAGGGCGGCGACGAGCGGTTGCTGGACACCTACGAGAGCGAGCGCAGACCGCACGCCCGGCACGTGATCCGGCTCGCGGTGGCGATGGGCTGGGCCATGACCGGCGGCCAGGACGCCGCCGCCCCGCTGCGCCGCAGGCTGCTGACCGCCGCCTGCCGCGTCCCCGGCCTGACCGCGGCGGCCGGCCGCGACCTCAGCCCCGCCCTGACCCCCGGCCCCCTCGTCCGGCGCGGCCCCCGCCGCGGCCTCGCCGGCACGCACTGCCCGCAGCCCTGGGTACGCGCCGACGGCCGCCACAGCCGCCACGCCCGCCTCGACGAGGTGCTCGGCGACGACTTCACCGTCCTGACCGCCGCCGGTCCCGCACCCTCGCTGACCGCGCTCGCCCACGGACTCGGCGTCCGCGCCGTCCCGGTGACCACCCTCCACGACGACGGCACGCTCGCCGCCTGGCTGCGCGCCGGCCGGGCGGACGCCGTCCTGCTGCGGCCGGACCGCGTCGTCCTGGACGTCGTCCCGGCCGGCGGGCGCACCTTCACCGACACCGCCGCCTGGGCGTCCCTGCTGCACACCGCGCGCAGCCCCCACCCCGTCGAGAACAGCCTGCCGAGGAGCACCACCACGCCATGACCGGTCCGGACCCGTACCCCAGCCCCACCCCTTTCACCACCCCCGACCCGCAGGCCGTCGCGGACAGTCGCATCGTGGACTTCGCCCGCCGCGCCGGGCGGGACGGCACCGACTACGCCGCCCTGCACCACTGGTCGGTCACCGACCTGGAGGGCTTCTGGGCCGCGGTGTGGGAGTACTTCGGCATCGACGCGGCCACCCCGTACGAACGGGTGCTCGACGGGGAACGGATGCCGGGCGCCCGCTGGTTCACCGGGGCCACCCTCAACTACGCCCACCACGCGCTGCGCGACCTCCCGGCCGACCGGCCCGCGGTCATCGCCCTCGACGAGACCGGCTCCGGGTACGAGGTGACCGGGGACCGGCTGCGCGCCCAGGTCGCCTCCGTCGCCGCCACCCTGCGCGACCTCGGGGTGGCACCGGGCGACCGGGTCGTCGGCTACCTCCCCAACACCCCGCACGCGATCGTCGCGTTCCTCGCCGCCGCCAGCCTCGGCGCCGTGTGGTCGGTGTGCGGGCAGGACTACGCGCCGCGGGCCGCCGCCGCCCGGTTCGGCCAGCTCGAACCCGTCGTGCTGATCGCCGCCGACGGCTACCTCTTCAACGGCGCGACGCACGACCGGCGCGACGCCGTCCTCGAACTCGCCGCCGCCCTGCCGACGTTGAAGGCCACCCTGCTGGTGGACCACGCGGGCCTGCCGTGGCCCGCCCGGCCGTATCCCTCGCTGGTCGTCCCCTGGGAGGACGCGGCCACCCGCACCGAGGAGCTCAGCTGCGTGCCGGTCCCGTTCGACCACCCGCTGTGGGTCGTCTTCTCCTCGGGTACGACGGGACTGCCCAAGGGCATCGTGCACGGCCACGGCGGAGTCCTGCTCGAACACCTCAAGACCCTCGGCCTGCACTCCGGCCTGGGCCCCGGCGACCGCCTCCTCTGGTACACCACCACCCACTGGATGATGTGGAACCTGGTCGTCTCGACCCTGCTCACCGGCGCCACGACCTGCACCTACGACGGCAGCCCGGCGCCCCTCGCCAAGCCGGACACGCTGTGGGAGCTGGCCGCCCGGCACCGGGTGACCGTCTTCGGCACCAGCCCCCAGTACCTGCTGGGCATGGCCAAGTTCGGCATCGACCCGTCCGTGCACGACCTCTCGGCGGTCCGCGTGGTCGGCTGCACCGGCTCCGCCCTGCCCGCCTCCGCCTACCCCTGGGTCCGCGACCACGTCGGCGAGCGGGTCCTGCTGGTCTCCATCAGCGGTGGCACGGACGTGGTCTCCGGCTTCGCGGGCAGCGCGCCCAACACCCCGGTGTGGGCCGGGGAGCTGTCGGCTCCCCACCTGGGGGTGGCGCTGGCCGCGTACGACGCCGAGGGCTTCCCGGTGACCGGCAGGGTCGGCGAACTCGTCGTCACCCGGCCCATGCCGTCGATGCCGCTGTACTTCTGGAACGACCCGGACGGCACCCGCTACCGCGACGCCTACTTCTCGGTGTACGAGGGCGTGTGGCGGCACGGTGACTGGATCACGGTCACCGGACACGGCTCGGTGATCGTCCACGGCCGCTCCGACTCCACGCTCAACCGGAACGGCGTACGCCTGGGCAGCGCCGACATCCACGACGTCGTCGAACGCCTGCCGGAGATCGCCGAGGCCCTGGTCATCGGCGTCGAGGAGCCCGACGGCGGCTACTGGATGCCCCTGTTCGTGGTCCTCGCGCCCGGGGCGGCCCTGGACGACACCCTCCGCGACCGGATCCGCGCCGCCGTCCGCACCGGCGTCTCACCCCGGCACGTCCCCGACGAGATCCTCGAAGTGCCGGGCATCCCGCACACCCGCACCGGCAAGAAACTGGAGGTCCCGGTCAAACGCCTGCTCCAGGGCGCCCCGGTGACGGACGCCGCCGACCCGTCCGCCGTGGACGCACCGGACCTTCTCGGCCACTACGCCCGGCTGGGCGCCGCACGCCGGAACCGGTCCGCGTGAGCGCCGGCCCGATCGTCCTGGCCGTCGTCCTGGCCCTGGTCTTCCTGCCGCTGGGCGTGGCGAAGATCGCCGCGCTGCCGTTCATGCGCCGGGCGGCGGCGCACCTCGGCATGACGACGGGCCGCTACCGGGTCGTCGGGGTGCTGGAGGTGGCCGGCGCCGCAGGGCTGCTGCTCGGACCGGTCTCGGCCCCGCTCGGGACGGCCGCCGCGGGCGGGCTGGCGCTGCTGACGGCCGCGGCGGCGGTGGTCCACCTGCGCCGCGGCGACCCACCCGCCCGGGCGCTGCCCGCCGCCGTGCTGCTCGTGGCGGCCGGGGCGTACGCCTGGCTGTGCGCAGCCGGGTGACGGACGGACCGGCCGCGGACGCCACTCGGTGCCCGCGGCGTGGTCAGGGGTCCGGCCGTTCCGCGGGCTCCGGAGCGGTGCGTGCGTGGTCGCGTGGCCGGCGGGACTACGTGGTTCACGGGATGCGATGCCGTCGGGCGCGGAAGAAAGCTGGGCGCGTGCTGTCCGGGTACCTGGAGAGCTCCGATCGCGTGGCAACCGCTCGCCCTCTCTTCCGCGGCCCGGGGAGCGCATTCGGGCACCGGACGACGAGCGTGGGAGTTGAGTGGTCTTGGGTCGTAGCACACCGCTGCGGGGGCGTTCCGACCATCTGTCGCTGGGGCTCGCCGTATTACGCCGTACGGTGCGGTCCGGCCAGAGCGGGACAGTACTCGTCACCGGCGAGCCCGGGATGGGCAAGAGCGCGCTGCTGGACGCCCTGACCTGCGAGGCCGCCCCGCTCGGCTTCGTGATCGGGCGGAGTGCGGTGGACGAGATAGCGCGGACCACGCCCGGCGCGCCCCTGCTGATGGCGCTCAGGTCGGGGCCGCTGGCCTCTGCCGGTGCCGGGGCCGGGGAGATCGCCGAGCTCGACGGGCTGTCGGCGCGGCCCCTCACCTTCATGGACCGGATCGGCGAGATCCTGGAGCGCGCCGCGGCGGACACCCCCGTCCTGATCGCCGTGGACGACGTGCAGTGGGCCGACCAGCTGAGCCGTACGGCGCTGTCCGCGCTGCCCGGCTGGCTCGCGGGGCATCCGCTGGTGTGGGTGTTCACCAGCAGGGACGCCGACTGCCCGGTCTTCCGTGACCTGACGGCCCGCACCACCCCCTCGACACCCGTCACCGTCGTCCCGCTGGCGGCCCTCGGCCGGGACGACGTCCTGCAGATCGCCCGGGACCGGCTCGGCCGCCCGCCCTCGGAGCCGGTCCGCCGGATGCTCGACGGCGTCGGCGGCAGCCCCTTCCTGGCGGTCCAGCTCCTCGAAGGGCTGCTGCGGGCCGCCGCGCGCGGTGAGCCCGCCGACCGTGTCCCCGACGAGTTCATCGCGGGCGTCCGCCGGTCGCTGGCCGGCCTCGACCCGGCCGCCGCCGACGTGGTGCGGATGGCCTCGGTGCTGGGCCGGACGTTCGCCGTGGACGAGATGGCCGAACTCCTCGCCCCCCGTCACGACCACGCGTCGGTCGCCACCGGCGTGGAGGCGGCCCTCGCCTCCGGACTGCTCGGCACCCTCGGGCACCGCATCGGCTTCCGCCACGACCTGGTCCGCGAGACCGTCTACGGCGCCCTCTCCGACGGCGCCCGGCGCCGCTTCCACCGCGGCTGCGCCGCGTTCCTGATCGACGGCGGCCACAGCCCCCTGGAGGCGGCCCCGCATGCTCGACTCAGCGTCACCCCGGACGACGAGGCCTGCGTCCGGATCCTGCGGGACGCCGCCGAGGAGGCCGTACCGGCACTGCCCGAGACCGCCGGGAAGCTGGTCACCGAGGCGTTCCGGCTGCTGCGGCCGGGCAGCCGGACGTGGCGCGAGACGGGCGAGCACTGCGTGGACGTGCTGGGCCGGGTGCAGCGGGCGGCCGACGCGGTGCAGCTCGCGGAGACGCTGCTGCGGCGCACGAGCGAGCCCGAGGCGACGGCCCGTATCCAGGTGCTGATGTCCCGCGCGCTGTGGCTGACCGGCAACCTCGGCGACTCCGTGGAGCGGATCGGCAGGGTCCTGGCGCTGCCCGGCATCTCTCCGGCGCTGCGGGCCAGGCTGGAGGCGGCCCGGGCGCTGGCGCTGACCGGCCACGACGCCACCGCCGCCCGGGCCGTGGCACCGGCCGCGCTCCAGCAGGCGCGGGCGGTGGACGACCGGGAGGCCATGGTGCTGGCGCTCCAGGCGGTCGGGGAGGTCGGCCGCAACTCCGGGCACCACGTCGACGCCATGACCGCGTTCCGCGAACTGCGGCAGCTGGAGGGCGTGAACCACGTCGCCGGCGAGATCATCGAACTGCAACTCCTCGACCGCTACGAGGAGTCCGAGGCGCTCATCGCCGCGGCCCTCGCCGACGCCCGGGACGAGGTCGAGGCGGTCCGGCCCTCCCTGCTGTCCGCCCAGATGTGGCACGACTTCAACCTCAGCAGGCTGGACGACGCCGAGTCGGGGGCCCGGGCGCTGATCTCCATGAGCCATGAACTGGGCGGCCACGTCTACGAGTTGGACGCCGTCGTGGTGCACGCCTCGGTGTCCGCGCTGCGCGGCGAATGGGAGCAGGCCAAGCGTCTCGTCGCGGACCGGGAGAGCCGGAGCAGGGCCGACGACGGCATCCGCAAGCCCAGCCTCCGGCTGATGCGCGGCTGGTTCGCCGCGGCCGAGGGGCGGCCCGCGGACGCCGTGGACATCCTGGCCCCGGTCCTGTACACCGCCCGCGAGTCGAGGACCTGCTGGCCCTGGTGGCCCGGCTGGACGCGGTTGCTGCTGGCGATCGGCACGGCCGCGGGCGACGAGCGCTTCGCCAAGGAGGCGCTCACCCTCGCCGAGGAGGGCGCCGCCCGCAATCCGGGCATCGCCAGCTACGAGGGGATCGCCTACCAGACCCAGGGCCTGGCCCGTGCGGACCTCACCCTGCTGGAACGGGCCGCCGACACGCTAGGCCGCAGCCCCCGCCCCGAACTCCAGGCCGGCGGGGCCGCCGACTACGGGAAGCTGCTCGCGGCCCGGGGCCGGCGCGCGGAGGCCGCCGTCCACTTCGACCGGGCCTGGGCCATCTACGAGCGGATGGGCGCCCGCCCGGCACAGGACTCCCTGCACCGCGCGGCCCGCAAGGCGGGCATCCGGCGCCCCGAGTGGTCCGCCGGGGCCGGGAACGCCCGCCCGACCCACGGCTGGGCCGCCCTCACCGACGCCGAGACCCGGGTCGCGGCCCTCATCAGCGCCGGCCACACCAACCGGTCGGCGGCCGCCGAACTCGGCGTCTCGCCCAACACCGTGGGCACCCACCTGCGTTCGGTGTTCGCCAAGCTCGACGTCAACTCCCGCGTCCAGCTGGTCAACGCCCACCGCAACCGCACGGACGAGACATTCGGGATCCGCTAGCGAGCCGGGCCGCGGTGGCCTGGAGAGTGTCCCCGGTGGTGTCCACGGTGGCCTGTTCGTGTGCCTCGTCTCCGTCGGCCGAGGGCTCGAACCCGTGGCCGGGCCGCCCATATTTCGAGCCATCGGCGAGGACCGTGAACTTCGTCTTCCCCTCCGCGCTGACCTGCGGCGATGCCCAGACAGGTGCGAATCACGGGTGGCGCCCCCGGCAGGACTCGAACCTGCGGCCAAGCGCTTAGAAGGCGCCTGCTCTATCCACTGAGCTACGGGGGCCGGCTGTGCTGGCCTCGCACGTACTGCCCTGGTGGGGGCGGGTCCGTGACGCTGCCGGGGACAAGGATAGAACTCCCCGATCCTTCTCCCTGCTGCTTCGCCTCCGTGGCTCAATGTGGAGGTTCAGTGAAGCGGTCCTGATAATCGCAGGCAGGTACGAATCGTGCATCGCTTTTGGCGCCTGGCGCACCGGGTGTTGTGCACTCGTTATGCCTGGACTGTGCCTCCGTCCCAGTCGCCCCTTCCGCCCGTTGTGTCCTGTCGGCGCGCAGACATGTCTATATGCTTCAGAATTCCCCTAAAATTGGGCATTCTTCGCATGTGGTGACCTTGGACGTACGGCCTCAGCTGCTCGACACACTCTCCGCCCTGCGCGACCGTGTCGCTGCCGCACGCTTTCCGCTGCCCCTGGCGGGGGCTCCACGCGCGCGTGCCAACCGCGACGAACTGCTCGCACAGCTCGACGACTATCTGGTGCCCCGCCTCAGAGAGCCCGAAGCGCCACTTCTGGCCGTCGTGGGCGGATCGACGGGCGCCGGCAAGTCGACCCTCGTCAACTCACTCGTGGGCCGCCGGGTCAGCGAGGCGGGCGTGCTGCGGCCGACCACCCGCACGCCGGTCCTGGTCTGTCATCCGCAGGACCATCACTGGTTCAGCGGCATGCGCGTGCTGCCCGACCTCACCCGTGAGTGGGTACCCCACCAGGAACCCCGCGACGACCCCTTTTTCCCCGACGAGAACCGCGCGCGCGTGCTGCGCGTCGAGACCGCCGACAGCATCCCGCGCGGCCTCGCCCTGCTCGACGCCCCCGACATCGACTCCCTGGTCGTCGACAACCGCGTCCTCGCCGCAGAGCTCATCTGCGCCGCCGACGTCTGGGTGATGGTGACCACGGCCGCCCGCTACGCCGACGCCGTCCCCTGGCACCTGCTGCGCACCGCCAAGGAGTACGGCGCCACCCTGGTGACCGTCCTCGACCGGGTCCCGCACCAGGTCGTCTCCGAGGTCTCCCGGCAGTACGGCGCCCTCCTCACCAAGGCCGGACTCGGCGACGTACCCCGGTTCACGGTGCCCGAACTGCCCGAGTCGGCCTGGGGCGGCGGCCTGCTCCCGGCCACCGCGGTCGCCCCGCTGCGCGCCTGGCTCCTCCACCAGGCCCAGGACCCCGGCGCCCGCACCCACACCCTGGGCCGCACCGCCCAAGGCCTCCTCGACTCCCTCAAGGCCCGCATGCCCGAACTGGCCGGCGCCGCCGCCGCCCAGTACGCCGCCGCCCTGCGCCTGACCTCCGCCGTCGACACGGCGTACGACAGCGAGCACGCGCGCGTGCGCGGACGCCTCCAGAGCGGAGCCGTCCTCGCCGGCGACGCCCTCAAGCGCTGGCGTGCCTACCCCCTCGACTGCTCTCCCGGTGAACTCCTGGACGCCCTGGTGGAGAGCCTCGCCGCCCTGCTGCTGTGCTCCGTCACCGCCGCCGACGAACGCGTCGACGACGCCTGGCGCCGCGAGCCGGCCTCCGCCGCTCCCGGACTCACCGACCGGGACCCCTCCCTGGAGAGCGCCGAGCACCGCATCGGCCTCGCCGTACGGCGCTGGCGGCGCGAGCTGGAGGAGTACGCCGACGACGAGGTGCGCGAGCTCGACCGCAGCGTCGCGCCGGACCCCGAGGCCGTCGCCGCGCTGGTGGCCACCGCGCTGCTCGGCGGACGCCGCACCAAGGCGGCGGGGGAGCGGCTCGCCGAGCGCATCGGCGCCCACGGCGCGCTGCGGCTGCGCGACCGCGCGGGACGGCTGCTCACCGAGCACGTGGACCGCGTCCTGCACGCCGAACGCGAACGCCGCATCGCTCCGCTCGACGCCCTCGACGTGCACCCCGAACCCCAGGCCGAACTCATCGCCGCCCTGTCCGTCCTGCAGAAGGAGAGGTGACCGGTGACCGCCGTCACTGACCACGACCACACGGATCACATGGAACGCATGGATCACACCAGTGACTACACCGGTGACTACACCAGCGACTTCGAATCCGGCCTGACCGCGGCGGCCCCGACACCGGCCGCCGCACGGGAGCCCGTACGAGAAGCCGTACGAGAGCCCGCGCGGGAACGTGTCCAGGACTCCGTACCGGACGGCGCCCCGCACCGGAGCGCGACCGGGAAGAAGCCCGCGGACACCGCCGAGCGTCCCGAAGGCCCGCAGGCCCCCGAGGCGGCCGAAGCCGACGGGGGCGCTCCCGAGACCGAGAATGTGCCGCACGCACGCGTGCGGGAGCGGCGGGAGCCGGCCGACGACGACCCGGCCGCCGAGGACGACGCCGCCGAGGACGTCTGGGACGACGGCCTCATCGCCCGCCGCGTCACCGAGACCGCCAAGGCCGCCGTACCCGTCCTGGAGACCCGCGGCCCGGGCGCCCCGCCCCCCGCCCCGCTCGCGTACGACGGCCCGCTGCGCTCCCGCCTCGACGCCCTGCGCGAACTCGTCGGCCTCTCCCGCACCCGCCTCGACAGCACCGCCCTCGCCGAGGCCGGCCGGGTCCTGGACGAGGCGGCCGCCCGGCGCCGGCTCTCCGGCCAGCACACCGTCGTCGCCCTCGCCGGCGCCACCGGCAGTGGCAAGTCCCAGCTGTTCAACGCGCTCGCCGGCGTCGCCATCTCGGAGACCGGGGTACGACGGCCGACCACCGCCGCGCCCATCGCGTGCAGCTGGAGCGACGGCAGTGCGGCCCTCATCGACCGGCTCGGCATCCCGGGCCGGCTGCGCCGCCGCCCCGTGCACAACCCGGAGGCGGACGCACAGCTGCGCGGACTGGTCCTGATCGACCTGCCCGACCACGACTCGGCCGCCGTCCAGCACCGCGAACAGGTCGACCGGATCCTGAAACTGGTCGACGCGGTGATCTGGGTCGTCGACCCCGAGAAGTACGCCGACGCGGTCCTCCACGAGCGCTATCTGCGGCCCATGGCCGGCCACGCCGAGGTCATGTTCATCGTTCTCAACCAGACCGACCGGCTGCCCGGCGAGGCCACCGACCAGGTCCTGGACGATCTGCGCCGGCTGCTCGACGAGGACGGCATCGCGCTCGGCGAGTACGGCGACCCGGGCGCGACCGTGCTCGCGCTGTCCGCGCTCACCGGCGACGGCATCGGAGAACTGCGCGAGGTGCTCGGCCAGTTCGTGTCCGAGCGGGGCGCGGCGGTCCGCCGTGTCGCCGCCGACGTGGACGCCGCCGCGGCCCGGCTGCGGCCCGTCTACGCCACCGGGCAGCGTGCCGGGCTCAGCGAGGATGCGCGCGACGATTTCGCCGCGCGGCTCGCGGACGCGGTCGGCGCCACCGCCGCCGGCGAGGCCGCCGAACGGGCCTGGCGGCGCAACGCCAACCGGGCCTGCGGTACGCCCTGGCTGCGGCTGTGGCGCTGGCGCCAGAAGCGCGGCGAGCCGCTCACCGGACGCCTCCAGAAGGCCCAGCCGGAGGAGGAGGCCACCGCGAGGCAGCGCGTCGAGCAGGCGGTCCGCACGGTCTCCGAGCGGGCCTCGGCCGGGCTGCCCGCGCCCTGGGCGCAGGCGGTGCGCGAGGCGGCCGTACGCGGCTCGCAGGGCCTTCCGGAGGCGCTCGACGACTTGGCCGCGCGGGCCGGGATGCCGCCGGGGCGGCCACCGCGGCCGGGCTGGTGGCCGGTGGCGGTGCTCGCCCAGGCCGCCATGACGCTCCTTCAGGTGGTCGGCGGGCTGTGGCTGGTGGGGCAGATCAGCGGGGTGATGGCGCCCAACCTGGGCGTTCCGGTGCTGCTGATGGTCGCCGGGATCGTCGGCGGACCGCTGGTCGAGTGGGGCTGCCGGATGGCGGCCCGCGGACCGGCCCGCCGCTACGGCCTGGAGGCGGAACGCCGGCTGCGGGAGGCTGCGGCCGGCTGCGGCCGGGCCCGGGTGCTGGACCCGGTGGCGGCGGAGCTGCTGCGGTACCAGGAGGTGCGGGAGCAGTACGGGAGGGTGACGCAGGCGAACGCCGGAGCGGTGTGACGCGGCCGGGTGGGGCTCGGTCTGGGTGAGGCTCCGTCCGGAGGGCGTGGGTCACTCGTCAGGGTGGTGGAGTTTTCCACAGGCCTGCAGTGGTCCACAGCGCTCGGCGGGCCCGGGCCGACGGCGGCAGTCTGGTCCCGCGGCGATCGCGACGCACCCGGATGCACCCGGATGCAACCGGACGCACACGGACACGCTCGACGAACACGAGCGTGAACGCGTCCCACGCATCTCACGCGTCCCATGCATGAGGTCGCCGCGGTGGACACCGCCGTACGGGACGGACCCGTACGCGGATCCGCCCGGCCGCGGCGGCCGGGCGAGGGAGGGGTTCGTGATGAACGAGACGTTGGTCTGCGCGGTGGGCAACGTGGCGACGCAGCCGGTGTACCGGGAGCTGGCGGCGGGACCGTCGGCGCGGTTCCGGCTGGCGGTGACCTCGCGCTACTGGGACCGCGAGAAGAACGCCTGGACGGACGGCCACACCAACTTCTTCACGGTGTGGGCCAACCGGCAGCTCGCCACCAACGCGGCGACCTCGCTGACGGTCGGTGACCCGGTCGTCGTGCAGGGCAGGCTGAAGGTGCGCACCGAGACCAGGGAGGGCCAGCAGTGGGCCTCCGCCGACATCGACGCGGTGGCGATCGGCCACGACCTCGCCCGCGGTACGGCGGCCTTCCGGCGCACCGGCAAGCCGGACACGGCGACACCGGCACCACCGCGCCCCGAGCCGAACTGGGAGACACCGGCGGAGTCCCCGCCGGACTCCCCGGCCGCCATCGCGGAACCGGTGGCCGTGACGTGACGTGAAGTCGGCCCGCACCGCGGCCTGTTCGCCGTGGACCGCCCGAACCCCGGCCAACTGGCGACCCGCCGACGATCCGTGACGGCTCATCGGCGAATGCGCTCGGTGCGCTCGGTGTGCTCGGTGTGCTCGGAAGTGTCCGCCAGGACGGCCGGGTTGATTTATCGACAAGACCTGCTCGAAGGCGCCCCCGCGATAACGATTACGGATCGGATCGCTCATCCGACCATCTCATCGGGAAAGGCCGGTCCGGCTGATCCATAGGATGCCGGGCGTGGCCCCTGGGGTCGCTGATTCTGCTGGTGGGACCACCCCCCGCGTCCAACGGGTCCTGCTCGAAGGGGAATTCTGTGCTCGCTGCGTTCTCTGGTTCCTCGGCGCCCCGTGCGTCCGCCAGGCACTACGGCCCGGCCGTGGCCGCGAGAGGCATGGCCCGCCTCGCCGCCGCGGCACTGGTGTCCGGGCTGGTGGCCGCCGCCGCGCTGACCGGCGCCGGCCGGGCCGCCGCCGACGACGGGACCGCCGCGAGCCAGAGCGGGGCGACGGCGACCATGAGCGGCCTGAAGACCTACGGCGAGGCCGTGGTCCACGGTGACAGCGGCGACGAGCAGGTGGCCGCGGGCCTGTTCGAGATGTCCGTGGACGGCGGCGGCACCCTCCAGACGTACTGCGTCGACCTCCACAACCCCACGCAGCGGGACGCCAAGTACCACGAGACGGCGTGGAGCGGCACCTCGCTCGGCGCCAACAAGAAGGCCGGCAACATCCGCTGGATCCTGCAGAACTCCTACCCGCAGGTCAACGACCTCGCCGCGCTGGCCCGCGAGGCAGGCGTCGGCAGCCTCAGCGAACAGGACGCGGCGGCCGGCACCCAGGTGGCGATCTGGCGCTACTCGGACGGCGCGGACGTCGACGCCGTCGACCCGCAGGCCGAGAAGCTCGCCGACTACCTGGAGAAGAACGCCCGCGGCCAGAACGAGCCGCAGGCCTCGCTGACCCTCTCGCCGCCGGCCGTCTCCGGCCGCCCGGGCGTCCTGCTCGGCCCGGTGACGGTCCACACCAACGCGCGCACGGTCACCGTGATCCCGCCGTCCGACGCGGCCCTGAGCGGCGTACGGATCACCGACAAGGCAGGCAAGCCGGTCACCACCGCGCAGAACGGCAGCGAGCTGTACTTCAGGGTGCCCGACGACGCGGCCGACGGCTCCGCCGAGTTGGCCGTCCAGGCGTCGACGACGGTCCCCGTCGGCCGGGCCTTCACCTCCGACAGCCGCAGCCAGACGCAGATCCTGGCGGGCTCCAGCGAGTCGACGGTCACCGCGACCGCGAACGCGACCTGGGCGGGCCAGGGCGCGATACCGGCCCTGTCGGCCGAGAAGAACTGCGCCAGCGGCGGCGTGGACATCACCGCGGCCAACACCGGCGACAAGCCGTTCACCTTCGAGCTGGTGAGCACCGAGTACAGCATCCCCGCCCACACCTCCCGGACGGTGACCATCCCGCTCCAGGAGGACCAGCCCTACGACTTCACGATCACCGGCCCGAACGGCCTCGAACGCCGCTTCACCGGTGTCCTCGACTGCAAGACCCAGGGCACCGACGCCGGCCTCACCACCCAGACCCTCAGCGAGCCCAGCCCCGCCTCGGTCGGCGGCACCGCGGCCGACGTCAACCTCGCGGCGACCGGCGGCGACTCCGCGACCGGCGTGATCACGGGCGTGGCCATCGGCCTGGTGGTGATCGGCGGCGCGGTCCTGGTCATCCTGCGCCAGCGGGAGAACCAGCAGACCGACTGAGTCCAGGACGAGCGGCCGGCCCGCCGGGCACTATGAGGTCATGACCAACTCACCCGGCGCGTCGTCGTCCCCGGACTCCGTCCTGTCCCTGTGGTCGAAGGACTCGGTGCTGTCGATCGGCTCGGTGGGCTCCGTGCTCTCCATCGGGTCGGTCGGCTCGGCCCTCTCCGTCGGCTCGATCGGCAGCGCCCTCTCGGTGGGCTCGATCGGCTCGGCGCTGTCCCTCGTCTCGGCCGGTTCCTGGCTGAGCACGGGCTCCGTCCTCTCGGCCAACTCCCGCTGGTCGACTCTCTCCTGGCACTCCGACCGCACCTTCCGCACCGCCGGCACCGTGGCGGCGGTGGCAGCGACCGCCCTCCTTCTCCACCGAGCCCTGCGCTAGACAGACCCCTCTTCGTCCCGGCCACCGTCGAAGACGAAGAGCGGTTTGGCGCCATGAGCGGGTGCCTCGGCGAACGAGACGGCTTCAGCGAAGCGTTCGAGCGGGAACGGCCGGCCCGGGGGGATGCTCAGCACTCCACCGGTGACGAGGGTGCGCACCTCGGACAGCGCGTCCAGCACATCCGCAGGTGAGGCAGCACCGAACCAGCGGTTCAGCCAGAAGCCACGGACCACTTTGGTCTCGTAGATGAGCGAGCGCGCCGACAGCGGGATCGTCAGCGCCGCCGGGTCGGTCTGCCGATGGGTGGAGAGCGCGCCGTAGACCACGGCCTCTCCTCCCGGAGCCAGCGCCTGGGACACCTGGGCACCCAGATGCCCCGCGACACAGTCGACGGCCTTGCGTACGCCGGCCGGTCCCGCGATCTCGGCCACACGCCGCACCAGGTCCTCGTCCTCGGTGCAGATGACCTCGTCGCCGCCAAGCGCCTTGATCTCCGCAACGGCATCGCGCCGCCGCACCACATTGATCGTGCGAATACCCAGATGCCCGGCCAGCTGGATGACGAGCCGGCCGACGGTGGAACCCGCCGCCGTCTGCAACAGCCATTCCCCCGGCTGTACATCGAGTTCGCGGTTCACCAGGAGCAGCGCGGTCAACGGGTTGACGGCGAGTTGACAGGCGCTGGAATCACTCAGACGGCCGGGAACCGGCAGCAGCCTGTGTGTATCGGCAACGAGGTATTCCTGCCAGGTACCGGCCACACGCGGCCCGGGTACGGCCGGGACGGCGGCGACCACCACACGCTCGCCGATCCTCAGTCCTCCCCCGGTATCCGGCCCCAGGGCCTCGATACGACCCACGCATTCCATGTACCCCCCGACAGCGGGAAACCCGGGGGAGAAACCGTAGCGACCACGCACCACGTGCAGATCACTGGCGTGAACCGGAGTCGCCTGCACACGGATCAACGCCTGGCCGGCTCCTGCCGTGGGAACAGGCCGGGACTCCAGCCGCAGCACCTCGTTCGGCTCGCCGGCCTCGACGGCTACGAGTGCGCGCATGGATCGCGGCATGAGTGACCTTCCGTCTCCCGGCACCCGGCGGACTCGGCGGACGTTCTGAGCACTCCTCTCAGCCTGCGCTGCTCCCCGAGTGCTGTCATGTCGAAAGGAGCCGCGCCGCACACCACCCTCCGGCCTCCGGCGGCCCCGTCCTCACATCCCGGCCATGCCGCCACCGGTGAGGCCCGGCGCCAGCGCCGGGACCCAGAAGACGGCGCCGGCCAGGGCGATAGAGGCGATTCCCACGGCGCGGGCCACCAGGCGGCCGGCCGGAGCAAGCTTCTCGGCGGTGATCACGGCGGTCAGGACCACCATGGCCCAGAGGTTCATCACACCGAACGCCGCCAGCAGCACCATCAGCGACCAGCAGCAGCCCAGGCAGAAGGCCCCGTGGTGGGCTCCGGCACGCAGATCGCGCGAGGGCCCCGGGTACGAGGCGTAGCGCAGCATCAGTCCGATCGGTGAGCGGCACCTCGCCAGGCAGCGGTCCTTGAGCGGCGTGAGCTGGTAGACGCCGTTGGCCGCGAACACGGCCGCGGCCACCGCGGTCCCCGCCAGGGCCGGGAGGCTCGCCGCGCGGCCCAGGCCGGCGGCCAGCCCGTACGCGGGCAGCCCGGCCGCGGCCCAGACAAGCAGGTAGGCGACCGTGAAAACGACCATGCGAGGCGCCCGGTGCACGGTGATGGTGCGTGCGTACAGCGCGCCGACGGGCGCCGTGGCGGGCAGCATCATCGCCGCCATCATCAGCGTCCACACGGCCAGGAACGAGGGCAGGCCCAGGCCCATGGTGCCCGGCATCGCCTGCATGCCACCCCAGCGTGTCACCACCCAGACCCAGGCGGCGGCCGCCGCGACCAGCAGCAACCCTGCCGGACCCGCCCCGCGGCGGACGGCGACCGGCCGACCGGTCACGCGGACCACGTGAAGGGCGCCGAGTGTCCGTTGCCGCCGGAGAAGTCCCAGGACCGGCCGTACACGCCGTCGCCCGTCGCCCGGGTGGACCGGGCAATGGTCAGCGTGCTGTTCGCCGGGTGGAAGATGCCGGTCAGGCCCATGACCGGACCGTCCTCACCGAACTGCGGGGCGACCTGGTCCTCGATCTCGATGTCGATGGCGTCGCCCACCCGTGCGGTGTGGCGGCGGCCGTCGTCGCGGTAGTCGATGGGAACGCGCGCCACGCCGAGGACCTCGCCGATGAGCGGAGCGAGCGCCGCCATCGGCCCGCCGGCCTGGCCGGAGAAGACCTTGCCCAGCGCCTCCGCCTGGCCGTCGTCGGCCGCAGCGTCCAGGTACATCGCCACCTGCCAGCCGCCTTCGGCCATCACCCGGGGCGCGTCGATGAAGACGGCGACGCTGCGGTCGGAGACGTCCACGCCGTCCACGTTCCCGCTGTCCACGTGGAACGCGAAGGTCACCTGGCAGCGCTCGTGGTCGGCCGGTGCGGTGAGGCCCGAGGTGGTACAGGGGCACACCACGTCGCAGTTGCAGCTCTCCAGATACGTGCCGTTCAGATTCCAGGGCATGGCTCCCTGCCTCCCTCTTCCACGTCCCCCTCGGTGAAGGGAATGCATCGGGAGGCTCCGTTCCGTCCCGGTGCCACTCCCCTCCAGGCTATTCCCGACGACCCTCGTCGCGCAGATGGGCACGGGGCTGTCCCGTCAGCCCGTGCTCGTCCATGCGTCCGGGCGGGGCACCAGCACCGCGGAGACCACCGTGCGGGACGAGGTCATGACATCGCTGACGAATCGCATGCGCCCGATGCCGAGCCGGCGCAGTGCCGTTCCGTGGTCGGCGGCGACGACGAGAGTGGCCGCGAGCAGAAGAAGCCGCCACAAGGTCATCACCGGGCGGCGCATCGCACGGGGCAGCTCCGCCAGCGAGGCGTGCAGGCGCTCGCAGTGGAACGGGACGTGGCGCTCCTCGTCGGACAGGATGCGTCGTGCCACCTCCGAGGTGAGCGCGTCGTCGGTGCCGTCGCGCAGAGCCCGGTAGTAACGCAGCGCCACGACTTCCGCGATCATCAGCACCAGCAGTTCCATGCGCAGGCCCATGAGACGCCGCAGCCGTACGAAGACCGTGTCGCTCCAGTGCCCGGCCAACGTCGGCATACCTCCCGCGGCCAGCAGCCGGGCCAGCAGACGCGCGTGGTTCTGTTCCTCGGCGACGAAGAGCCGGACCGCCCGACCGTAGTCGGCGTCGCCGGCCTGGTCCGCCTTGCCGACGAGGTTGGCGCCGTCACCGTCCTCGCCGACCTGGAAGCGCTGGATGCCGGCCCATATCGCCGGATGCAGCGCCGCGCCCCGCCCCCAGTCCGGATCCCCCTGGGCACGCCTGCGCTCGCGCTCGTCCTCGAACCGCCTTGTCCACTTGGCGAAGCCGTCCGTGTGCACCCGGTCCCCCCTCTCCGGGACACGGCCGCCGTGCCCCGGAGATGGACGACGCAGACCGGCACCGAAGCGTTCCGCGGACAGACGATTCCCCGGCGCGATGCGTGTGCGGGGGGGGCAAGCCAGGCAGGGACTCCTGCGGTGTCGAGGAGCCGGTGCAGGACATCGACGTCCTCGCGGGCGTCCCTCAACGCCGGACGTCAGGCAAGACGGGGTGTCTCCCGTCGTCGGGGTCGGCGGAACCACTGTTCAGACCTGGACGCGGTCATATGTGCCGTCGTGGAAGTCGAAGGTCTTCACGTCGGTGTCGTACTCGTCGCGTATGTGGCCGCCGTAGCCCTGACGCGCGACGTGGGGAGCGATCAGCGTCAGAAGGGCGTCGAGGTGGAGCGCGACGTCGTCGACCCAGTGGATACGGGCGAACAGCTCCCATTCGTAGCGCTCTCCCGACGCCGTGAGTTCCTGAACGGTGCGGCGAAGAGACACGGTGTCCCCGCCGGGAAGACGGCTGCTGCCCGGGAGGAGCGACGGGTATGGATGATCCGCCGGGTCCAGGCCGTCCGGGCACTCGTCATCCATGCCCATGTGCCAGCGCAGCGCCGCCAGCACGGAGGCCGGGGTGTCGTCGCTCAGGAAGCACGAGAAGACGACTTCGTAGTGATCACTCATGGCGCGCATTGTGTACGGCACCACTGACATCGCCGGTGGACATCCCCGAACGTACGTGCACCTGATCGATCGGCACACTCGTGGCAGACTGCCGTCAGCTGAGGCCCGTGCCACAACCGAGCAGGAAGTCGGACCTTAACCGGTCCCGAAGAGCCAGGTCAGTGGCATGATGAGGTTGTTTCCGTCGGGATCTGTGCCGACGGCCACAGCGAGCAGGACACACAAAGGCGCATACTGACCCATGACAAAGCCTGCGGCACCGAAGCGTCACCTGCCTACCAGCCCCTTCAAGGCCCCGGTCACACGGGCTCCCGAGCACTTCGCCATAGGCGACCAGGTCACACATGACGTGCACGGTCTCGGCCGGGTAGTCGGCATCGAGGACGGAATCGCGGCGCTCGTGGATTTCGGCTCGGCACAAATGCGGATCTTGAGCCCGTACACCAAGATGACCAAGCTGTAGACCCCCTGTGCCCGGTCACGGCACGCCAGGCCCCATCAGGGGCCTGTAACGAAAGGCAGACCTCCCATCGACCCGACGTCGCTGTTCTCCGCCCTGGAAGGGCAACCCCGCAGTTCCACCGCAGTATCGCCGCCTCCGACGACAAAGCCCTTCCAGGCACCGGACTTCGGAGAAGACGAGAGCTCCTGGTCCGAGGATGCACAGGAGCCCGCCTCGGGCACGCGTGCGGCGCGGCCCAAGGCTGCCTAGCGGTGGTTTCGACGGCTGCCCGCGGGCAGCCTGAGGTGCCGCGGTGAGGAGTACGGGCCATCCCGGTTTCCGTCTCCTTCAGCCCCGTCCACCGTCGTTCAGGCGAGCCCCGGAGCCGTCCCCGCCACCACAGTTGGAAAGCGTGCATCTGGCAGCGAGACCGCACACGCCACGTACTACGGCGTCGAGCACGGCTCGCTGTCAGATCTGCGCTGCACGGTCCGGCTCATGGCTGACAGACCGACAACGAGTCGGCGGGGAGGCCCAGCCCAGGACGCCGAGGAGCTGTACGCCTACGTTGACGAATCCCTGACCGGACACAGGGCGGACATCGTGGCACTCACCGCCCGTGCCCGCCGGTCAGCGCGTTACTGATCTCCAGAAGACGGACCTCGGGCAGAGCGAAGGCATTGCCGGGGTTTCGGTACGAGTGCCCACCGTCGTTGATCCAGATGCCGTCTGCCGGACTCCAGTGAGCAGGGGCCCATTGGCCCTGGTTCTCAAGGAGCATGCTCGCCACTTCGGCGGGCTCCTCGATCAAGGTGAGGGCGGCGAGAGCGTCGGTGAGGACGATCGCCGCGTCGTCGGGAAGCTGCGCGTCGCCGAGTGTCGGGAAGAGCAACAAGAGACGGGCGTCGGTGTCGGCAACGCCTTCCGGTGCCGGCTGTCGAGCAGCGGACAGCAGTTCCGGCCAGGCCATGCCGGGGCCCATGAAGTGGCCGTCGTCCACAGCGAGGGTTTCCACCGCCGACCAAGCCGGGTGGTACATCAGGTAGTCCACCCCTCGGTCTCCGTCGAAGTTCCGGTAGACGACGTGGACGGTGTGACCGGAGCACAGGGGCACACTGAACACCGGCCACTCACGCTCGTCGGAGAGGCCTCGATAGAGCTCCATGGCCGCGTCCCAGTCGGCACCGAACGCGGCTCGTTGCGCGTCCTCGCCACGCAGACAGCTGCCAAGGTGCACGGGCCAGAACAACGGATCGTCCAGGTAGGCGCTGCCGTCGACCAGAGGGCCGCCTTCGTATCCGGGGATCTTCAGCACCCGAGGATGATGGCATGAGGGACGGACACCACTCGGGTCGCGAGACTCGGCCCTGCTCCGTTGGAGAGCGCGCACCCAGAAGAGCGCTCCTGACGTACTGACCCGCGTGCGCCTGTATCGCCGACTCGCTGACCGTGCGCCCTGATCTGCGCCGGTCCGGCACCTCTGGGCGGCTGCTTGGGAGGGGGGTGGTGTCGAAGCTTCACGAGCTCCCGGACCGACATGGCTCGGGGATCTCTTCTGAGCCACCCCCCTTGGCCGCGCGCCCTCCGTGCAGAGACAGCAGACCGACCCAACGCTCCGCAGCGTACGGGCCCAACGAGGTTACGGACAAAGGGTTCGACCAGGTCAGCGCACCAACTGCTTCCAAAATGCTTCAGCTTCCCAAGCTCGGACAGTGCTTGGCAGCCTCATCAGCGAAGGCGCACAGATGGCCGATGAACTCTCGGTAGCTGTCGGGCGCATCGCGGTCTTTGCTGGGCGGCCCGTTGATCCACTGCTGCCAGAGCCCGTCCGGGGCAAGAAACGGGGCCGTGTGGTCAGCACCGAGTTTGGCGTCGAGCAACAAGAGCGCGCCGAGGGCGGCTGTCTGGTCGTAGTAGAGGTCAGCGCGAGGCAGGTAGCGGTCGAGATAAGCGACCAAGAGTTCGGCGTCGGCAGAGGTGCCGAAGGCGGCCAGAGCGACACAGTACGCCTGCCCCGAGTAGGGGCCTTCACTGGCGAGCAGGAGTTCGCCGAGACGTTCCCGGAACTCGGATCTGCCGGCAACGGCGATGAGCCAGGCCGCCGTCTTGCGCTCGCGCCACCCTCGGTCGAGCAGCATGCCCAGTTCATGAGGACTGATCTCTCCGGCCGCCTGGCCCAGTTTCCGCAGGAAGTTGGCTCGGTCGCGCCCGCTCATCCCGAGAAGGCTGCCGCCAAGTTCGAGGTACCGCCGATCAGGCGTGACGTAGCGGCGGATCAGCTTGAGCGGCTCGTCCTCTTCGCGGGTGCGGCGCATGGCAGCATCCTCGTACGGACGAAGCTGTCGGGCCGGCGATCTGGCCGGTCGGGTGTATCTGCCCTGCCTGCCCAGCCGTCTCGGTTTCCGTCTCATTGAGTCCCGAGTGAACCCAGGAGAACGCCGCCGAACGACGCCCACCACCCCGCCACCACAGTTGGAAGGCGTGTTGGTTCGACGGTGTCGAGGAGGCAGGACGGTGCTGATGTCAGAGCCCGATGAGAGTGTGTCCGGCATGCAGACACCCATTGCCCCTGACAGCGGGGATGAGGAGCACGCCGTCATCGCGCACTTCCGGCTTGCCGATGACGGCTTCGGTAACGCCGATCAGCGAGTTCTGGTCTACGAAGCAGAGCGATCGACGGCGGCAGCGACAAGGGAAGCCGACGTCGGGGAGGTCGACGGCAACGAGTTCGGAGGAGGCAAAGTCGTGCTGTACGCCTACGGGCCGGATGCTGATGCTCTCTTCAAGGTCATGGAGCCGACCCTGCGCGGTCTGCCGTTCCGGCCGGCGCACGTGGTTCTCAGACGGGGCGACCACGAGTCACGTGTGGACCTGTAAGCCGACGCGTTGCGGTACAGCAGCGAAGTACACCAACCCCAGGAACCGGTAGCGCCCGACACCGGCCGTCATGGGGCTCTCGGCGGCCTGTATGACCTTCAATGACCGATCTCTACAGAGCTACGGATCAGAAGGTCACCGTCACAAGGACATGGCTCAGCTCCCATTCCGGGCCGTTCGGAGGACAAAGAGAGTTTCCATGCTGCGGCATTCAGCGCAGAACCCGCCGCTCGTCCACCCGGCGTGCTGGCTCACCCAGGAACACGTCGGGCACCGCAGAGCCGTAAAGGATGTTGAACGTCTCCAGTCGGTAGGACCAGGCCCCGCTACAACTGCCGACGAATCGGTAGTTGATCTGCCATTGCAGCCATTGTCCGGGAGCCAGGCGAACGGCAGGCGGGCGCCGGTTGCGTCGTGGCATGGCAAACATGCTCACCTCTGGTGGGTCCACGCGCAGGAGCCCATTGACCTCGCGAAGGATCACCCCGGGTGCCGAAAGATCCCGCACTTGCATACGGGGCTCGAACGAATCGGGCTCCTGCATGGCGACCTCGTGAAGGGCAGAACTCAAGCCTGGAGGCAGCGAGAAGGCCGTAGGGGTGGCGTTTCTGCGAGCTGCTTCCGGGCCGCCGCGCGACTTTTTCGTCCACGACGTGCGTACCCGCTGAACGACTGCATCCATGGCACCAATCATCAGACGGGATGCCGCGCTGCGGCCACAGAGTTACGTGCCGTCCAGAACCAACCGTGCCAGATCCTGCGGGGAACCACGGGGAAGACCGGGCAACAACCTCGCCAGCGCCTACTACAGGGCGGGGGATCTGGATCGCGCGATCCCTCTGTTCGAGACCACTCTCCCAGCCCGGCCGTCGCACCAGTCGACTTCGGCGTCCGAAGCGGACCGATGCCAAGGTCCCCGCCCCCGCCGGGATCACCCAGCCATGCCGTGTGTCCCGCGGGCAGCGCGCACGACAACGGCCCCCGACTGTCTTGCCTGGTCAGGGGCGGTAAATGTCACGCGGTGGGGGTGGGATTTGAACCCGCGGTGGCTTGTGGCACGGCGGTTTTCGAGATTGTTCGTGTGGTCGGTCCCCGACTTCCCCGCTTCCACGACACCGTGCCCGATGTCCGCCTCCGCCAGGGAGGCGCCAGCCAGAGGAGCAAGGCATCCTCGCCAGGGACCGCCACGATCCCGACGATACCGAACACGCTCCGTCACCTGGTCCCACGGGTCGGCGGACTCCCGGGCCGTCCCCGAGCCCGAGGCCGCTCGACAGCGACCGGCAGTGACGGACAGGCCACCGCAACCACCAGTGAAACCCCAGGTCACAGCCCCCGGACCAAACGGGTTAACACCCGAGGCTGGACGTCAGGCAAGATGGGGTGTATCTGCCCACTGCCAGATTTCAAGCTGCCGGACGGTTTCTCTTGGCTGAGTACATCTACACCATGCGCAAGACGCGTAAGGCAATCGGCGACAAGGTGATCCTTGACGACGTTTCGCTGAACTTCCTGCCCGGCGCGAAGATCGGTGTGGTCGGCCCGAACGGAGCCGGTAAGTCGACCATTCTGAAGATCATGGCGGGGCTTGACCAGCCGTCCAACGGCGATGCCTTCCTCTCGCCGGGATACACCGTCGGCATCCTGCTCCAGGAGCCGCCGCTCAACGAGGACAAGACCGTCCTGGAGAACGTCCAGGAGGGTGTCGCCGAGGTCAAGGGCAAGCTCGACCGGTTCAACGAGATCGCCGAGCTGATGGCCACGGACTACTCCGACGCCCTGCTCGACGAGATGGGCAAGCTCCAGGAAGAGCTCGACCACGCCAACGCGTGGGACCTCGACGCCCAGCTGGAGCAGGCCATGGACGCCCTCGGGTGCCCGCCCGGCGACTGGTCCGTCACCACTCTCTCCGGTGGTGAGAGGCGCCGGGTCGCGCTGTGCAAGCTGCTGCTCGAAGCCCCCGACCTGCTGCTTCTCGACGAGCCCACCAACCACCTCGACGCCGAGTCGGTGAACTGGCTGGAGCAGCACCTCGCCAAGTACGACGGCACCATCGTCGCCGTCACCCACGACCGGTACTTCCTGGACAACGTGGCCGGCTGGATCTGCGAGGTCGACCGCGGCCGCCTCCACGGCTACGAGGGCAACTACTCCAAGTACCTGGAGACCAAGACGACCCGTCTCAAGGTCGAGGGGCAGAAGGACGCCAAGCGGCAGAAGCGGCTCAAGGAAGAGCTGGAGTGGGTGCGGTCCAACGCCAAGGGGCGTCAGGCCAAGTCCAAGGCGCGTCTCGCCCGCTACGAGGAGATGGCCGCCGAGGCCGACAAGATGCGGAAGCTGGACTTCGAGGAGATCCAGATCCCGCCGGGCCCGCGGCTCGGCAGCATCGTCGTCGAGGTCACCAACCTCACCAAGGGCTTCGGCGACAAGGTCCTCATCGACGATCTGAGCTTCACGCTGCCCCGTAACGGCATCGTCGGCGTCATCGGTCCGAACGGCGCAGGCAAGACCACCCTCTTCAAGATGATCCAGGGCCTCGAGACCCCGGACTCCGGCGACATCAAGGTCGGCGAGACCGTCAAGATCTCGTACGTCGACCAGAGCCGAGCCAACATCGACCCCAAGAAGACTCTGTGGGCGGTCGTCTCCGACGAGCTCGACTACATCAACGTCGGACAGGTCGAGATGCCGTCCCGGGCCTACGTCTCCGCCTTCGGCTTCAAGGGGCCCGACCAGCAGAAGCCCGCCGGCGTCCTCTCCGGCGGTGAGCGCAACCGGCTGAACCTCGCCCTCACCCTCAAGCAGGGCGGCAACCTGCTGCTCCTCGACGAGCCGACCAACGACCTCGACGTCGAGACCCTCAGCAGCCTCGAGAACGCGCTCCTGGAGTTCCCCGGCGCGGCCGTGGTCGTCTCCCACGACCGGTGGTTCCTCGACCGGGTCGCCACCCACATCCTCGCCTACGAGGGCGAGTCCAAGTGGTTCTGGTTCGAGGGCAACTTCGAGTCGTACGAGAAGAACAAGATCGAGCGGCTCGGCGCGGACGCCGCGCGTCCGCACCGTGCCACCTACAAGAAGCTGACCCGGGGCTGATCGATCTTGCGCCATCTCTACCGCTGTCCCCTGCGCTGGTCCGACATGGACGCGTACGGCCATGTCAACAACGCGGTCTTCATCCGCTACCTGGAAGAGGCCCGGATCGACTTCCTGTTCCGCCCGGACAAGGATTTCAAACAGGGGTCCGTGGTGGCGCGCCACGAGATCGACTACAAGCGGCAGCTCGTCCACCGGCACCACCCGGTCGACATCGAGCTGTGGATCACCGAGATCAGGGCCGCGTCCTTCACCATCACCTACGAGGTGAAGGACGACGACCTGGTCTACGTACGGGCCTCGACGGTGGTCGTGCCCTTCGACTTCGAGACGGGCCGGCCGCGCCGGATCACCGCCGAGGAGCGGGACTTCCTCTCGGAGTACCGCGACGACGACAAGGAGGAGGCCGTCGCCGCATGACGGTGCTCCACCTGGCTGACGACGGGGAGGCGGCGGATCTCGCGGCCTTCCTCTCCCGGCTGCTCCGCTACGACCGCTCGGCCGCCGTGCGGTTGCAGGCGGCCGGTACCGCGCTCGCCGTCTTCGGGCGGCCGCCGTCCTTCGAGGTGCTGGCGATCCGCGCGGTGCGGCTCGCCAAGCCGTACGAGGACGGCCTGGACGTCACCCTCGACGTGACCGTGTCGGCGGGGGAGCTGCTGGAGGCGGTCGACGAACAGGCCGCCACGGCCGCCGTGCCGGGGGCGGTGACCGGGCCGCCGTGGGCCGGGGTGCTGCCGCCGCGGGGCGGCTGGCGGGCCGAGCCGGGGCTGCCCGCGCCGCAGGCGCTGCGGGCCACGGTCGCCGCCGCGGTCGGTGAATTCCGGTCCCGTACCGAGGAGCTGGCGCCTGACGCTCGTACCCGGGCCGAACTCGACCGGATCGGGCGGGACATCTGGTCCCGGACGGTCGGCGGCACTCCGCTGCCGGTCCGGGCCGTGCACGCGGCGCAGTCGCTGGGCTTCCTGCGGCCGGACGACGAGGCCGTGCTGCTCTCGGCGGGCGCGTGGCTGCGGCTGCGGACCTCGTTCGGGTCGATCGCCGTACGGCGGGCGGGACTCGGGGCACTGGACGTCAGCGTCCGCTGAGAGCCGCCGGGAGCCTTCGGTGGATCTGTTCCACCAGGGGGATTAATCGGTACATATAACTGGTGCGTCGTGGTGGCGCCGTTACGGAGAGTATCTACCGTGGCGTGTTCCGACCACGAAAGGTGTCAGTGAGAACTCGCTTCGGAGCGAACCGGAGATCGGCGCTCGGCGTCACACTCACGGCGCTGGTCGCGATCGTCGCAGCCTCGGCCGTACCGGGAGCGGCCTCGGCCGTCCCGGACGGCGGCCACGGACGATCGGACCACTGGGGCGTCATCACCCGCAACACGATCGGCTCGCCTGTCGCCGCCCTGCGGAACGGCCCGTTCGGCTCGTTCGGCGTGCAGGACCAGTCGGGCCGGCCGCCCTTCGGCCACGGCAGCCTCGGGATCGAGGTGGCGGACAACTCCACCTCCCTCAGCCCGCCCAGTGAGGCCGTCCACTTCGGCAACGAGGTCGACTTCTACGGCGATCCGGTCCTGAAGCTGCATCAGGTCGGCTTCCACGTCTTCCGGACCGGCGAGAACGTCGGCTACGGCGGCGCCAGCGTGAACATGCCGAACATCAGGTTCGAGATCAATCCGAACCTCAACCCCGCCACCTCCACCGCCACCTACTCCTCGATGGTGTGGAATCCGCCCGCCTCGCCGGTGACGAACCGGTGGAGCGGCTACCTGGACGCCACCACGACCGGCACGTGGTGGCTCACGGGCAGCGCCGGTCCCGCGATCCACTGCGCGCTGGCCGACAACTGCGACTTCCAGACCCTGCTGTCGAGGCTTGACGACGGCGGCGCGGAGCCCGTCATCTACACCGCCGGGGTGAGCAAGGGCCGCGACTTCATGTGGATCGGGGCCGTCGACGGCCTGCGGATCAACCGGGCCGTCTAAGACTTCGAAGCCGGCGGAGTCAGAGCGTTCCGCGCCCCCTGAACAGCCGCCCGCCGAGGTCGGGCGGCGGTCAGTCGGGTGTGTTGACCATCGAGGCGGCCGCGTAGGCGAGGTAGTTCCAGAGCTGTTCGCGGTGCTCCTCGGAGAGGCCGAGCTCGTCCACGGCCACCCGCATGTGCTGCAGCCAGGCGTCGTGCGCCGCCCGGTCCACGGTGAACGGCGCGTGCCGCATCCGCAGCCGCGGCCGGCCGCGGTTGTCGCTGTACGTCGTGGGTCCGCCCCAGTACTGCATGAGGAACAGGACGAGCCGCTCCTCGGCCGGTCCCAGGTCCTCCTCCGGGTACATCGGCCGCAGGACCGGGTCCCCGGCGACGCCCTCGTAGAAACGGTGGACCAGCCGGCGGAAGGTCTCCTCCCCGCCGACCTGCTCGTAGAAGGTCTTCTCCTGAAGCGTGCCGCGCCGAATCTCTCTCACCCGTACATGGTCTCAGACAGGGTGACCCAGGACTCAAGGCTTAGGACCCGGTACGGGCCCACGCGCCTAGGGTGGAGACATGGCCGCCTACGACAGCGGGACCGAGGGGCTCGCCGCCGCGGCCCGGGCCGCGCTGGTGCGGGAGATCGACGCCGAGGGGGTCTGGGCGGCGGAGCCGGTGTGGCGGGAGGCGTTCGCGGAGGTGCCCCGGCATCTGTTCGTGCCCTACTACTACGTCGCCGGGGCGCGCGGCTATGAGCGCCGGTGGGGCGAGAGCCCGGATCCGGCGGCCCGGGAACGGTGGGTGCGCGGCGCCTACGAGGACGTACCGCTGGCCACCCGGCTGCGCGACGGCGTGCTGCTCTCCTCCAGCAGCCAGCCCTCGCTGATGGCGCGGATGCTGGTCGCCCTGCGGGTGGCCGACGGTGACCGGGTGCTGGAGATCGGCGCCGGCACCGGGTACAACGCGGCACTGCTGGCGCATCGGCTGGGCGACGACGACCTGGTCACCACCGTCGACGTGGAGCCGGAGATCAGCGAGTCCGCGCGGCGGCACCTGGCCGCGGCGGGGTACCGGCCGGCCGTGGTCACGGGGGACGGGGCGCGGGGGGTGCCGGAACGGGCGCCGTACGACCGGATCATCGCGACCTGTGCGCTGCCGAGCGTGCCGCGGGCGTGGGTCGCCCAGTGCGGGGAGGGGGCGCGGATTCTCACGCCGGTGGCCACGGGGTTGCTGGCGCTGACCGTACGGGGTGGGTGTGCCGAGGGGAGGTTTCTGCCGTCGGGGGCGTACTTCGTGCCGTTGCGGGGGGTGGCGAGGGCGAGGGCGGGCGATATGGGTGAGGTGCCGCCACGGGCTCGGGAGGACGAGCTGTTCCAGTTCCTGGTGGAGCTGACCCAGGGGGTGCTCAGTCCGCGGGAGGCCTACGAGGTGTGGATGCGGGAGGGGATGCCCGGGCGGGAGCGGTTCGGGGTGAGCGTCGGGAAAGACGGGGAGTGGGTGTGGCTCGACGACCGGGAGGGGCCGTTTGTCTGGCCGCTCCCGGTCTGAGCACGGTTCTTCGGCTGCGGCCCGGTGGGGGCTGGTCGCGCCCACGTGGCGGAGCCGCAAATCAATACAGCCCCGCGCCCCTGAGGGGCGCGCTGCAGCTCAGCCCCGCCTGACAGTGATCGTCGTCCAGGCGCCCACGTGAACCCGGTCCCCGTCCTGCAGCGGCACCGGGACGAACGGCTGGATGGGCTCCTCGCCGCCGTTGACCGTGGTCCCGTTCGTCGAGTTCTGGTCGACGACCGCCCAGCTGCCGTCGGGCTGCTGGACCAGGACCGCGTGCTGGTGCGAGACGCCCGGGTCCTCCGGCGGCACCGCCAGGTCGATGTCGGGGGTGTCGCCGGTGGAGTGCCGGCGGCGGCCGATGGTGACCTGGTTGCCGGTGAGCGTGCGCTGCTGCTCCGGGGAGTACGCGGGCAGGTTGAGGCCGGCCGCCTCGGGGCCCGAGCGCTGCATCATCGCCATGAAGTACTCGCGGTCCGGGCCGATCGTCGCGATCCAGGTCGCCGGGCCCTGCGGAGCCTGCGGGAAGGCGGGGCCGGGCGGGGCCTGGGTGGCGCCGGGCTGCGGGTAGCCGTAGCCGCCCGGACGGGCGGGCGCGCCGGGGCCCGCGGCCGGTCCCGGCGGGGAGATCACCCAGTCGTCGTCACCGCCGCCGAAGGACGGGCCGCCGGCCGGCGGCCTGGTCTCCTGCGGGAAGCCGGGCGGCGCGGGCGGGGCCGACTGCTGGAACGCTCCGGGAGCGCCACCGGGGCCGCCGGGCGGCGGCGGAACCGGCGGCCGGGACGGGTCCGCGCCACCGAAGGGCCCGGCACCGGGGCCGCCGGAGGGATCGCGGGTGTAGGGGCCGGAGGCCTGGCCGGGACCGGGAGGGGCACCGAACGCCGACGGACCGCCGGCGTTCTGGCCCGGGGCGCCGCCGTACGGCGGGGGCGGCGCTCCAGGACCGCGCTCGCCGCCGAAGGGCGGGGGAGAGGGCTGGCCGCGGTCGCCGCCGAACGCCGGGGGACCGGACTGGCCGCGGTCACCGCCGCCGAAGGCGGGCGGACCCGACTGGCCGCGGTCGCCACCGAATGCCGGGGGACCGGACTGGCCGCGGTCGCCGCCGCCGAACGCCGGAGGGCCGGGCTGGCCGCGGTCGCCGCCGAACCCCGGCTGACCGGGCGGGCCAGGCGGCTGGCCGCGGTCGCCGCCGAACGCCGACGGGCCGCCGCCGCGCTCGCCCGCGAACGGCGTCGGGCCCGAGGGCTCGCTGCCGAAGGACGGGATCGGCTCGGCCGGACGGTTCACCTGCGAGGGGCGCGAGCCCTGGTACTCGTACGAGTCGCCGCCGCCGAACGACGGCGGGGCCGGCGGCCGGAAGGTGGGCGCGGCCGGACCGCCCGCCGGCGGGCGCGGGGCAGCCGGGGTGTACGAGGTGGCCGTGTTGGTCAGGAAGTTCCAGCGGCACTCCTCGCAGAACGGCGCACCGCCCTCGCGGGGCGTACGGCACTGCGGGCACAGCTCCGGCTCGTGCGCGTTCGGCACCGCGGACAGATGGCGGCCACCGCCCATCGGGCCACCGGCCGGGGCGCCGGGCGCGGGCGGCGGGAAGCCGTAGCCGCCGGCGGTCGGCGGGGGCGGCGGCGGAGGTACGGCACCGGCCATGCGGTGACCGCACACCTCGCACCAGTCGTCGGAACCCGACTGGTGTCCGTTCGGGCAGGTCGGCATGGCGGGCTTCCCTCTCTGTCAGGTTCGTCCTGAGCCTGTCTGGATGGTCCTGCGTGTGGACTGTCAGGTCACTTCTTTACACGAACAGTCTTTGTGGACCTTGTCTCGAGAGTCATCTCGTCGGCCTCCTCGACCTTCGCCTTCAGTCGCACAGTACCTGTCGTGGCGTCGACCACGTCCACCACCTTCGCAAGCAGTTTCGCAGTATCCGCGTTCCCGGAAGCGCTTGCCAACTGAACGGCCCGACCCAGTTTGGCCGTTGCCCCGTCCATATCGCCCGCTTTGCGGAGATCCAGCCCTTGCTGGATGGCTTGTGCCAGTTCGGCCTGGCCGGTGTAGTGGGCGACTTGGGGGTTGATGGAGGTCGAGGCGACCATGTCGTCCGTCCACACCGCCCTGATCAGGCCCTGCGCGCCCAGGTTCTGGACGCTTCCGTCGGGCTGCGGGACGACCAACGACACGCGTGCGGCGAGCATTTCCCGGCCGAGGCCGGCCGTGGGGACCTCCACACAGACGTGGTAGTCACGGGACTCGTCGCCCCAGGAGCCGGTCGGGTAGTCCCCGGCACGCGGCCCCGCCTCGGTACGCCGGTCGGTCAACGCCTCGACCGTGGGCGCCACTTGCTTGACGAACTTGATGGTCGTGCCGACCGGGGTCCACAGCCGCAGCGCGACGTCCGCGACCTCCTTGCCCATCGCCGTCTCCATCATCTGCGTGAAGTCGGCGGCCAGGCCCGTGGGGTCGGCGACTATGTCGGCGGTGCCGAGAAGCGCGGAGGCGATGCCTGTGACTTCTTTCACTTCCCAGTCGGTGCCGACACCGCGCGCGTCACAGGTGAACCGTCCGGCGCAGGAGTCCAGGGCGGCCCTGAGGTCCTCCGGCGACTCGTGCTCGTTGCGGCCGTCGGTGAGCAGGATGCCGTGCCGGATGGTGATGTCCGCGGAGGAGAGGAGACGGTCGGCGAGCCGGAGCCAGGTGCCGATCGCCGTACCGCCGCCCGCGCTGAGCCTGCGCAGCGCCTGCTTGGCCTGCTCGCGCGAGGTGCGGTCGGCCACCGCGAGCCGGCCGCCGCCCGGGTAGACCTCCTTGGCGACGTGCGTGCCGCCGATCACCGCGAAGTGGGTGCCGTCGCGCAGGGTGTCGATCGCGGCAGCGGTGGCGTCCCGGGCGTTGCGCATCTTGGTGGGCGGGTAGTCCATCGAACCCGAGCAGTCGACCATGATCGCCACCCCGGCGGAGGGCCCCTGCCCGGGTGTGTACGAGGCCCCGACCGCGGTCCCGACGGTGCCGCCGCCGGTCGCCGTCACCGTGACGATCGCGTTGACCTCGCGGCCGCCCTCCGGCAGGTACTCGTTCTGGTACACGTCCACCGAGAACTGCGGCACGTTCGACTTCGAGAAATTGGCCATGACTGCTCTGGTCCCCCTCCACCCCACGCGTGGTGGGTGCTGCTGACAGTGTGCGGACCGGTCCCCTCCGGTCCGCCGGTGCTTCCCTGTACGTCGCTTCCCCGTTTGCGGCCGTTTTGCGGTGGCCTCAGGCGGATCCTGCCCCCTGCGGAGGTTCCGGGAACGGCAGCAGTGCCACTGTTACGTTGTCGTGGCCCCCGCCGTCCAGGGCGTGGCCGACCAGTACCCGGGCCGCGTGCAGCGGTCGTACGGCCGCGTCCGCGGGGACGATCTCGGACATCTCCTCGGCCGTCTCCGCGTAGTTCCACAGGCCGTCGGTGCACACCACCACCACACCGGGCCGGTCCGGCTTGAAGGAAGCGGTGTGCGGCTCCACCTCGTAGGCGTCCGCGCCGAGCCAGCCGGTGATCGCGTGGGCGCGCTCGTCGGCGTACGCCTCCGCCTCGCTCATCAGGCCCGCGGCGACCATCTGCGCCGCCCAGGAGTCGTCCTCGGTGAGCCGGGCCGCCGGTGCGCCCCGGTCCACCGGCACCCAGTAGACGCGGCTGTCGCCCACCCAGCCGACCACCAGGAGGCCCGAGGCCACGATCGAGGCGACGATCGTGCACGCCGGGGCGTTCTGGTGCGGGGTGTGCTCACGCGCCGACGGGGGCTCCTCCGCGAGGGCGTTGACGGCCTGGGAGGCGGTGACGATCGCGTCGTGCAGCGCCTGCTGCGGATGGGTGCCCTGCTCCAGCGCGGCCAGCAGCGCCTCGATCGCGGCCCGGGAGGCGGCCATGGAGGCCTCGTCGGGACGGGTCGCCGAGGAGACGCCGTCGCAGACGACCGCCAGCGAGACCGGGGTGCCGTCGGGCAGCGCGGTGTGGCCGACGGCGAACGCGTCCTCGTTGCGGTGGTGGCGCAGCCCGCGGTCGCTGACGGCGGCCACCGGGCCCGCCTCCTGCTCCATGTGGTCGCGCTCGCGGGGCTGGGCGTGCCCGCAGTTCTCGCAGTAGCCGTCGTCGTCGACCCGGCCCGCACGGCAGGCCACGCAGACCTTCGGCAGCTCGGTGGTCTCGGCGGCGGAGGCGGCCACCCGCGGATCCGGCGCCTGCAGCGGGTACTCGTCGGGCTCCGGCGGCCGGTCGAACCGCACCCCGGAGGCCGGCGACACCGGCGAACCGTGCGGGGGCGGCGACGCCGGTGAACCGTGCGGCGCCGCCGGCAGCGGCTTGCCGCCCGAGTCGGTGCCGGGCAGGTCGGTCGGCAGATGCGGTGCCGCGGGCGTTCCGGAGCTCTCCGGCTCGGGCGGGGGCCAGTCCACGCCCGAGGATCCCACACCGGCGGCGCCCATGGTGAGGGTCGGGTGGTCCGGCGGCGCGGCGGGCACGGCCGACAGGTCGTACCCGCACGCACCGCAGAACAGGTCACCCGATTCGAGCGGCTCCGCGCAGCTCGGGCACTTCGCCGGTGCGGCCTGCTGGGGCATCTGCGACATCAACTACACCCACGTCCGGGGGCGGTAACGGTTGGCCCGTTCCACCAGGTCGATCCTCTCCTCACCGCCGGTCGCCAGTCTGGCCAGCGTGCGGTACGAGCGTTCCAGGCCGAAGCGGAGGCCCCGCTCGTCCAGACCGCTGCCGAGCAGCACCCGGCCGCCGACGGCGGGCTGGGACTCCTGGCCCCCGGAGAGTATCCAGTCCAGCGCGCAGCCGAGGACTTCCGCCGACAACTGCTCACGCCGGGCCGGATCCAGACCGTACGCGTCCAGTCCCTCGATCTGCCCGGCGGCGGCCGTCAGATCGTCCAGGAACGGCGTGTCGTCGGCCGCCGCGGTCCGGTGCCGCAGCCGCGCCCGTACGGCCGCCACCCGGGCCGCCGTGTAGTGGATCGAGGCCTCCGGCACCGACTCCAGCGTCCGTACGGCACCCCGCCGGTCCCCGGCCGCCAGCTGCACCCGGGCCAGGCCGAACGCGGAGCTGACGAAGCCCGGGTCGGTCGCCCACACCAGCCGGTAGTACTCGGCCGCGTTGTCCAGCTGGCCGAGCACCTCCGCGCACAGGCCGAGCGCCAGCTTCGGCGCGCTCTCGCCGGGGAAGGCGTCGTAGATCGCGTCGAAGGACAGCGCCGCGCCCTCGAAGTCGCCGGTGACCAGGGCGGCCACGCCCCGGTACCAGACCACCCGCCAGTCGTCGGGTTGTTCGTCCTCCAGCCGGCCGAGACTCACCAGCGCGGCCTCGAAGTCGCCGTTCTCCAGCCGCGCGCGGATCTGCCGCAGCTCGGTCTCCACCGTCTGCGTCGGGACCGCGGCCAGCGCGCTGAGCAGGCTGACCTCGCCCACCAGCGAGGTCGACAGGCCCGCCAGGAAGCCGGCGTTCGGGTCGTTCTGGTCGACCAGCGGGACCGGCAGGGCGAGGGCTGCGGCCGGGGTGGCGATCGGCCTGACCAGGGCGGGGTCGGCCGGATCCGGGGCCGCTCCCGACGGGTCCAGTGCGAGCGTTCTGGAGGCCACCGTCCGCCCTCCCAGCCGGGACACGTCCCCGTCCAGCTTCGGGAACAGCTCGGTGTCCGTGACCTTCACCTCGGGCCCGAACAGCGTCGACAGCGCGGGCCGCGCCGTGCCGGACTGCACCGACACGACCTCGCGCAGCACACCGGTCAGCTGCTCGGCCATCTCCTGCGCGGAGGCGAACCGGCGGGCCGGGTCGGGGTCGGTGGCCCGGACCAGCAGCCGGTAGAACGACTCGTACTGCCGGAAGACCTCGATGTTGTCCGGGTCGGGCAGCGAGTCCACGAAGACGGTCGTGTAGCCCTGGAAGTCGAAGGTGAGGACGGCGAGGGTACGGCCGACCGTGTACAGGTCGGAGGCGACGGACGGGCCGACCTCGGCGACCTCGGGCGCCTGATAGCCGACCGTGCCGTAGATGGCCGACTCCTCGTCGTCCATCCTGCGCACCGCGCCCATGTCGATCAGCTTGAGCTGGTCCTCGGTCTGGATGGCGTTGTCGACCTTGAAGTCGCAGTACAGGAGGTTGCGGCTGTGCAGGTGGCCGAGGGCCTCAAGGGCCTCGATGCCGTACGCGCACGCCTGTTCCACCGGGAGCGGGTCCCGGCGGCCCTCCGGGGTACGCCGGTCGTTGGCGATCTCCTTGAGGGACTTGCCGCCGACGTACTCCATGACGATGTAGCCGTCGAGGGAGCCGGTGCGCTGGTCGAGGTGCTCGACGAAGTTGTAGATCCGCACGATGTTGGCGTGCTCGATCTCCGCGAGGAACCGCCGCTCGGAGATCGCGGCGGCCATCGCGTCCTGGTCGCCGGTGTCCAGGAGGCCCTTGAGGACCACCCAGCGGTCGGCGACGGCCCGGTCCACGGCGAGGTAGATCCAGCCCAGGCCGCCGTGCGCGATGCAGCCCGCGACCTCGTACTGGCCGTGCACCACGTCGCCGCCCTTGAGCTTGGGCACGAACGAGTACGGGTTGCCGCACTTGGTGCAGAACCCCTCGGTCCGCCCCGGCTGGTCACCACGGGCCCGGCCCACCGGCGCCCCGCAGTCCGAGCGCGAGCAGAACCGCTTCCGCTCCGGCACCTCGGGGTTCTCCAGGACCATCTCGCGCGGGTCCGGCTTCGGCACCTGCGGCACCGTGACCAGGCCGGCGCCCAGCCGGCTGCGCCCGGACGCACTCGTCGACGAACCGGAGCTGCGCACCGACACCGAACGGCCCGTCGTATCGCCCGACAGGGACCGCGACAGCCGCCCGGAGACCGAGCGCCGCGACTTCGACGACTGCGACGTCGTACCCGAACTGCCGCGGCTGCTGGAGCGCGAACTCCCGCTGCCCGTCGAGCCCTTGCCGCCGGCCGTGATCCCGGTGGGCGGCGAGCCGACCATTCCGCTCGCCGAGACGACCGGCGCCAGACCGCAGGTGTCGCAGTACAGCTCACCGCCGCCCACGTCCTCGTACGACCCCTCGCAGCCCGGCCGCTGGCAGCTCTCTCCCGCCTGACTCACGACTACTCTCCCCTCCGGTCCTCTGGCCCACCCTGCTGCGGCACCCGCGGCACCCGCGGCGCCCCCAGCGCCTCGGCCGTCGCCTGCTGGTAGCGCAGCACCGCCTGCTCCGCGACCCTGAGATCGCAGGGCGCACTCCACAGCATCCGCCGGGCCGCGTCGTACCGCTCGATCAGGAACGGGTCCTCCGCCAGCCCGTGCCGGGCCACCTTCGCCTTGTACGCGTCCAGCCGGCCGCGCAGCTCCGCGCGCACCGCGAGCGGCGCGGTGACCGCCGTCAACGACTCACGGGCGCGCAGCAGTTCGTCCTCCGCCTTCTGCTCCAGCGATTCGAGCAGCGGTGACAGACGGTGCCACTGGGCCTGTCTGCGGTACTCGGCGGCCGTCGCCAGCTGCTCCTGCAGCACGGTCGGCGGGCCGCTGACCACCGGCACCTCGGTCGCCGCGATCTTGGCCAGCACCTCACCGCGCGCGGTGCGCGCCTCGGCGAGGGTGCGGTCCGCGCGGGACAGCACGTCCCGCAGCTTGATCAGCCGGGCCTCGGCGTCCTGCCGTACCGTCAGCACGGCGTCGATCTCCCGCCGCACCTCCTCCAGCGCCCGCGCCTCCCGGTCGTACACCGTGGTGTCGGGACGGCCGCCGCCCGGTGCCGAACTCCCCTGCGTGGGAACCCAGAACGTCAGCGGGTCCGACACGACGTCCTCCCGGAGCCTCGTCAGTGTCCGGGTGATCCGCTCCAGGTCGTCGCCCGCCGGGTGCTCGCCGGGGCGCACCCCGACGGAGTGCGCCAGCTTGCGGGTGCGCTGCAGCTCCGCGGCGAGTAAATCGATCCGCGCGGGCAGCGCCGACCACACCGCGTCGGCGGTGACGACCATGTCCAGCGAGGTCGCGTACAGCTCGTTCATCCGGTCGACCAGGGCCGCCAGCGAGAACCGCTCGCTGAGCCGGCCGGCCGCCGACAGCAGGGTCGGCGCGTTCGCCGTCGCCGTGGCGCTGCCCGCCACCGTCACGGACTCGCCGCGCAGCAGCTCGGTCAGCTCCACCAGGTCCTCACGGCTGGACCAGCGGCGCCGGGCCCTGATCTCCCGGGCGGAGCGCAGCGCGTCCGTGTAGGCGTCGAAGTAGGCCCACAGCAGGGTGATCGACGCGTCCGCGGCCGCCCACCGCTCCCGGGTCGTCCCGGTCAGCTCGGCGCCTTCGAGGAGTCTGCGGCCCGCGTGGTCCTGCAGGGCGAGAAGTGAGGTCTCGATCGCCTCGTGCTCCGCGCCGAGCCGCGCCAGCGCACGGTCCACCTCGTCCCGGTCCATCACCGGCCCGGCGGGGTCCGTGACGCCCATCGATCACCTCTCGCTCGCTCGTCGTGGCTGGGCCTCGCGGATGCGGGTCAGCTGCTGCGCAGGTACTGCGGCGCGGCCGGCTTCGACGCCGCCGAGTCCCCTCCCAGTGTCGCCGACAGCCACTTGTCGTACGACGCCTGCCAGCCGTCGGCCCGGTACTCCACCAGGATCTGGTTGACCCGGCGTACCAGATCGGTCGCGTCCTTCTTCATCGCCACGCCGTAGTACTCGGTGGTGAACGGGGCACCCTTCAGCTCGACCGTCGGGTCCTGGGCGGCCTGGCTGGCGGCCAGCGCGCCGTCGGTGACCACCGCGTCGACCTCGCCGAGCTGCAGCCGTACCAGGCAGTCGAGTTGGTTGGGGACGGTGGTGGAGATGTCCGCCGAGGCGACCAGCTTCCCGGACTTCCTGTCGGCGTCCAGCTTGGTGTACGCCGTCGAACCGGCCGCCGTGCAGATCTTCTTGTGCGCCAGCGTGGCGTTGTAGCCGGTGATCGAGGACGACTTGGGGGCGAGGACCTGCTGCCCGGTCTTGAAGTACGGCGCGGAGAACGCGACGTCCTTCAGCCGGTCGCAGTTGATGGTCATCGTGCGCACCACCATGTCGACGCGGCCGTCCTGGATCGCCGGTATCCGCTGACTGGTCGGAATCGCCTTGAACTGCACCGCGTTCGGGTCGCCGAGGATGTCCTGGGCGATCCGGTGCACCAGGTCGATGTCGAAACCCTCCAGCTCCGCGTCGGAGTTGTTCGGGTTGCGGTAGCCCCAGCGGTAGCTGTTCTGGTCGACGCCGACGATCAGCTTCCGCTTGGCGCCGGTGCGGGCCTTGATGGCGTCGATGGTGGACCCGTCCGCGCCCGACGGCGACCAGGTCTCGTTCTGCGCCTGGGAGTCGGTGCAGTCGTCGGCCTTCGCCGGGCTGCCGGTCGCCAGCCCCGGACCGCCGAGCCCCTCGCCCTGGCCGCCCTCACCACGGGACTGGGTGAGCGGCAGCAGCAGGACGAACGCCAGCGCCAGGGCGCAGCCGACCGCCATCGCACCGACTCCGCCCCAGCCGCGCAGGGAGGCCCTCATCCGCCGCACGAACATCGCCACGCCCCCTCTCACCGGTACTCCGAAAGCCTGCGCCCGATGCCGAACAGCGCGCCGGACGCCGCCGCGACCCCCAGCATGGCGGCTCCGATCGGCAGTCCGGACATCGCGTTCCGGCCGTCGGTGGCCTGCGCCTTGAACTCGGTCTCCTCGTACGCCAGCGCCGTCTTCAGGTTGGTGTCGACGCTGTCGAAGCACTCGGCGGTGGCGCCCTTGGTGCCTATCACCTTGTCCAGCGCCGCCTGGTAGTCGCCGTTCTCGTCCTCGGTGCGGGCGGCGGTGTGCCGCTCCTTCCACACCTTCATGTTCCCCTCGGCCGCCACGACAGGCTTGCCGCCGGCCGTGCCGTCCGCCAGCGCCGCGGCCTCGGTGAGGCCCTTGCCGAGCGCCGTCATGTCCTTGTCGAAGTCGTAGTAGTACGCGTCGTACGTCTGCCCGCCGACCGTGACCGTCTCGGCGCCGCGCGCCACCAGGCTCAGGTTCTCGTTCCCGCGGGCCTTCAGAGAGGCGATCCGGGCGTCGTGCAGCACGTTCAGCGAGCGGACGCCGTGGTCGTAGGAGCCGTCCAGGCCGGCGCGGGCGACGGTGTGGCCGACGACCAGCCACAGCAGCGTCACGACGGTGGCCGTCGAGGCCGCGACCAGGCCGTGGTTCAGCAGGCGGTTCGTCCGGCGGTAGTGGCGCAGCTGGGCCCAGGCGAGCGCGGCGAGCGCGAGGAGGCCGAGGACGATCGCCGCCCACGGGTACGGCGTCGCGTCCGAGTAGTCGGAGGCGAGGCGCGCGTTCTCCTTCGTGTAGAGATCCTCCGCGGCCGGGAGCATCTCCTGCTGCATCTTCTCGTTCGCGTACCGCAGATACGCGCCGCCGACCGGGTAACCCTGCCGGTTGTACACGCGGGCCCGCTCCACCAGTCCCTCGTACTCCGGCAGCAGCTTGTTCAGCTTCGCCACGGCCGCCTCGGAGGGCGAGCCGGGCTCGGAGTTGGCGGCCGCGGTGACCAGCTTGGCGGCGGCGGTCTGGACGTCCTTCTCGTACCGGGTACGGGAGGCGGCCGTCTCCTGGCCGCCCGCCAGGAAGCCGCTGGAGGCCGTGGTGTTGGCGTCCGCCAGCGAGCGGTAGATGTCGGCCGCGCCGGAACTGAGCGGCTGGCTGCGGTGCAGCACGTCGTCGGCGGCGGCCGCGCGGTCGGTCATCTGCCAGGCGGTGACGGCACCGAAGGCGACGATCAGCACGGCCAGGACGGCGCCGATGATCCGGAGCCGGCCGGGCTCGGTGGTGGCGGCGGCGCGCACCTGCTCGACGCCCTCCGCGAACGCGGAGCGGCGGCGCGGGGGAGCCGCCTCGGGCGCGGGGGAGCCGGTCCGCTGTGCGGGCAGGGCGGTGCCTGCTCCTGGCGGTGCCGCGCTCTTCGTCGGCGGGTGTGTCACTTGACCTCCCCCATGGTCATCCGGTCGTCGCCCAGTATCGCCGCCCGGACTGACATTCGGCACCGGCCTTCACTCGATCTTGATCGGATCGCAGCGGAACCCCTGCCCATGAATACGCCGGGGGAATCGGTTCGGTTCCTGGGGGGTGGTGTCGCATCGTTGCGGGGCGCGGGTGCGTGGGTGGTTGCTCGCGCAGTTCCCCGCGCCCCTTACGGGGCGCTGCAGTCGCGTCAGCTTCCTAGCTGCGGGCAGGCGTGCCGCAGGGCGGCACGGGTGGGCGCAGCGGCACCCTGCCAGCGCCGGTAAGCGTCCCCCCCGCCCCCACCCCGGGTCACCCCTCGAAGTACGCTCGCACTCGCTCCTGCACAGACACCCCCGCCCCCACCGCATCCAGCCCCAGCAACGCCGCCCCCAGCACCGGCCGCGCCGTCACCACCCTCGGTACCGCCTTCGGCGCCCGCGCGGCCAGCAACTCGCGCACCCCGTCGTCCAGTTGCGGATGCCCGCCCGCCAGCACCCCGCCCCCCAGCAGCACCGGCGTCTCCTCGTCCAGCAGCTCCAGGCGGGTCAGCGCGACCACGGCCATCGCCACCACCTCCTGCGCCAGCCGGTCCACCACCGCCCGGGCCACCGGGTCGCCGTCGGCCGCCGTCGCGAACAGCACCGGCGTCAACTCGTGCCGGCGGGCGGGCTCGACCTCCTCCCGGTGCAGGGCCTCGATCAGCGCGAGCATGCTGTCGTACCCGAAGTACGCCGGGAGCGTGCGGGCCAGTGCCGTACGCTCCCCGCGGCCGTCCTCCGCGCGTGCCGCGTGCCACAGGGCCTCCTCCGCCAGCCCCCAGCCCCCGCCCCAGTCACCGGAGATGCGGCCGAGGGCGGGGAAGCGGGCGGTACGGCCGTCGGGGCGCATACCGACGCAGTTGATGCCGGCGCCGCACACCACAGCGACCCCGCGCGGCTCGGTGACGCCGGCCCTGAAGATCGCGAAGGTGTCGTTGCGGACCGCCACCGTCGCCCCCCACGCGCGCGTGGCCAGCGCGGCGGCCAACTGCTCCTCCTCGAACGGGAAGTCGGCGTTGGCCAGGCACGCGGAGACGTGGGCGGCCGAGGTGACCCCGGCGGCGGCGTACGCCTCGGCGACCGCCGTGGCCACCTCGTCCACGGCCTGCTCCACGCCCACCACCGGCGGCCGGAAGCCGCCGGCCCGGGCCGTGGCGAGGATCTCGCCGTCCGCCGCCACCACCGCGACGTCGGTCTTGCTGTTGCCCGCGTCGATGGCGAGGACACTTGCGGTCAGGCCCACGCGAGGTGCTCCCGGTTGTGCGCGATCAGTCGGTCGGTCAGGGCGTCGGCGTACTCGTACTGGCCGACCAGGGGGTGGGCGAGCAGCGCCCGGAAGACGCGGTCCCGGCCGCCGCGCAGCGCCGCCTCCAGGGCCAGGTCCTCGTACCCCGTCACGTTCGCGACGAGCCCGGCGAACAGCGGGTCGACGTCCGGGACGGGCAGCGGCACCGGGCCGTTCGCGCCCACCGCCGCCTGCACCTCGATCACCGCGTCGTCGGGGAGGAAGGGCAGCGTGCCGCCGTTGTACGTGTTCACCACCTGGTAGGGGTTCCCGGTGCTGCCGAGCAGTGCCGCGGCCAGGTCGACCGCCGCCTCCGAGTAGTAGGCGCCGCCCCGCCTGGCGAGCAGCTCCGGCTTCTCGTCCAGGGCCGGGTCGCCGTACATCTCCAGCAACTGCTCCTCCATCGCGGCGACTTCGGCGGCCCGGGACGGCTTGGTGCGCAGCTCCCGTACGACCTCGTCGTGCGCGTAGTAGTAGCGCAGGTAGTAGGAGGGGATGACGCCGCCGAGGCGGTCGAGGAGGGCCGTGGGCAGCTTGAGGTCGGCGGCGATGGTGTCGCCGTGCTCCCCGAGCAGCTTGGGCAGGACGTTCTCGCCCTCGGGGCCGCCGAGGCGGACCGCCGTCTCCCAGGTGAGGTGGTTGAGGCCGAGGTGGTCCAGGTGGATCTCGGACGGCGTGACGCCCAGCAGGTTCGCGAACTTCCGCTGGAAGCCGATCGCCACGTTGCACAGCCCGACCGCCTTGTGGCCGGCCTGGAGCAGGGCACGGGTCACGATCCCCACCGGGTTGGTGAAGTCGATGATCCAGGCGTTCGGGTTGGTGCGGCGGACCCGTTCGGCGATGTCCAGGACGACGGGCACGGTGCGCAGGGCCTTGGCCAGGCCGCCGGCGCCGGTGGTCTCCTGGCCGATGCAGCCGCACTCCAGCGGCCAGGTCTCGTCCTGCTGCCTGGCCGCCTGGCCGCCGACGCGCAGCTGGAGCAGCACCGCGTCGGCGCCCTCGACGCCCGCGTCCAGGTCGGAGGTGGTGACGATCCGGCCGCCGTGGCCCTGTTTGGCGAAGATCCGGCGGGCCAGTCCGCCCACCAGTTCCAGGCGTTCGGCGGCCGGGTCCACCAGGACGAGTTCCTCGACGGGCAGGGTGTCCCGCAGGCGTGCGAAGCCGTCGATGAGTTCAGGGGTGTAGGTCGAGCCTCCGCCGACCACAGTGAGTTTCATACGTGGTTAACCCTTCACTCCGGTGAGCGTGACGCCCTCGACGAACGCCTTCTGGGCGAAGAAGAAGACGAGGATCACGGGGGCCATGACCAGCACGGTCGCGGCCATGGTCAGGTTCCAGTCGGTGTGGTGCATGCCCTTGAACGACTCCAGGCCGTAGGAGAGGGTCCAGGCGCCCGGGTTCTCCGAGGCGTAGATCTGGGGGCCGAAGTAGTCGTTCCAGGCGTAGAAGAACTGGAAGAGGGCGACGGCGGCGATGCCCGGCTTCGCCATCGGGATCACCACCCGCAGCAGCGTCCTGAGGTCCCCGCAGCCGTCCACCTTGGCCGCGTCCAGGTACTCGTTCGGGATCGTCATCAGGAACTGGCGCAGCAGGAAGATGGAGAACGCGTCGCCGAACGCCATCGGCACGATCAGCGGCCACAGGGTGCCGGAGAGGTCCAGCTGCTTCGCCCAGAAGAGGTACATCGGGATGATGACCACCTGCGGCGGCAGCATCATCATCGAGATCACCAGCATCAGGGACAGGTTGCGGCCCCGGAAACGGAACTTGGCGAGCGCGTACGCCACCGGGAGCGAGGACACGACGGTCAGGACGGTGCCGAGGCCGGCGTAGACCAGGGTGTTCCTCCACCAGGTCAGGAAGCCCGGCGTGTCGAACACCTTCTTGTAGTTGCCCCACTCCCAGGTGTGCGGGATCAGGTCCCGGCTCAGCGCCTGGCTGTCGCTCATCAGCGAGGTCAGGAACACGAACACGAAGGGCAGGGTGAAGAACAGGGCGGCGGCGACGCCGAGGGAGTGCACCGCCACCCAGTTCAGCAACGCCTTGCGGCGGGCGGTGCGTTCGGCCTCCGACACCGGGGCCTTCAGCTCCGCCGGCCGGTCCAGCACTTGGGTCATCGTCAGTCACCTGCCTGGATGAGACCGCCCCGGCGCCGCATCAGGATCGCGGTGAACGCCATGGACAGGACGAAGAGGACGAGGGCGACGACACACGCGGAGCCGTAGTCGAAGCGCTGGAAGCCGAGGTTGTAGACGAGCTGGGGGAGGGTGAGCGTCGACTTCTCGGGATAGCCGGGTTCGAACTGCGTCCCCGCGCCCTGGATCACGCCCGAGGCGACCTTTCCGGCGATGAGCGGCTGCGTGTAGTACTGCATCGTCTGGATGACACCCGTGACGACCGCGAACATCACGATCGGCGAGATGTTCGGGAGGGTGACGTACCGGAAGCGCTGCCACGCGGAGGCGCCGTCCAGCTCCGCCGCCTCGTACTGCTCCGTCGGCACGTCGAGCAGCGCGGCCATGAAGATGACCATCAGGTCGCCGACGCCCCACAGGGCCAGCAGCGTCAGGGCTGGCTTGGACCAGGTCGGGTCGTTGAACCAGCCCGGGGCCGGGATGCCGACCTTCTCCAGGATCGAGTTGACCGGCCCGGTACCGGGGTTGAGGAGGAACGCGAAGGCCATGGTCGCGGCGACCGGCGGGGCCAGGTAGGGCAGGTAGAAGAGGGTGCGGAAGACCCCCGTACCCGTCTTGATCTTCGTGATCAGCATGCCGACGCCGAGTCCGAAGACGACCCGGAGCGACACCATCACGACCACCAGCCACAGGGTGTTGCGCAGCGCGGGCCAGAAGTAGGGGTAGTGCTCGAAGACGTACGTCCAGTTCTTCGTGCCGGTCCACGTCGGCGGTTTGAAGCCGTCGTAGTGCATGAAGGAGAAATAGACCGTGGAGATCAGCGGGTACGCGAAGAACACCGCGAACCCGATCAGCCAGGGCGACATGAAAGCGACCGTACGAAGCGCCGACCTGCGGCGCTTCGACGCCAACGTGATGGTGCTCATCGCTACTTCGCCTGCGCGATGTCCGTGTCGATCTGCTTGGCCGTGTCCGCCAGGCCGGACTTGAGGTCCTTGGCCTTGCCGCTCTCGTAGTCGTATCCGAAGTTCTGGATCGTGGCCAGGTACACGCCGCCGTTGATGGAGGCGGGGGACGTCGTGGAGTTCGGGTTCGCGGCGATGTCCAGGAAGGTCTTGAAGCGCGGGTCGTACTTCAGCTTCGGCGACTTCAGGGCGGCCAGCGTGGACGGCACGTTGTGGATGGCGTTGGAGAAGTTCACCACCGCGTCGGTGTCCGTGGTGATGTACTTGACGAACTCCCAGGCCGCGTTCTGCTTCTTGCTGTTCGCGGCGATACCGGCGATGGTGCCGGTGATGTAGCCCTTGCCGTACTGCGCGACCTGGTCGTCGGGCACGGGCAGCGGGGCGACGCCGATGTCGAACTTCGGCTTGGTCGCGAGCGCCATGCCGAGCCGCCACTCGCCGTCGAGCTGCATGGCGACCTGCCCGGTCTGGAAGGGGTGCTTGTCGCCCCACTCGTCGCCCAGCGTCGCCCGGTACTTCTCCAGCTTCTGGAATCCGCCGAGTTCGTCGACGAGGTCCTTCTGCAGCGTGAACGCCTCGGTGAAAGCGGGGTCCTTGGCGACGTTCGACTTTCCGTCGGCGGTGAAGTACGTCGGCGAGAACTGTGCCTGGTAGTGCTCGGTCGTGGTCTCCCAGCCGTGGTAGTCCGGCATGAAACCGAGCTGCTTGTAGCTGTCGCCCTGAGCGATCGTCAGTTTCTTGGCGTCCGCCTTGAATTCGGTCCACGTCTTCGGCGGGTTCGCGATACCCGCCGCCTTGAACGCCGTCTTGTTGTAGTAGAGGCCGTACGCGTCACCGAGCAGCGGCACCGAGCAGCGGTTGCCGTCGTACTGGGTGTACTCGTTCATCGCCTTCGGGAACGTCGTCGCCGGGTCGATGCCGGACTTCTTGAAGAACGGGTTCAGGTCGACCAGCGCGCCCGAGGAGCAGAACTTGCCCACGTTGTTGGTGGTGAACGAGGAGATGACGTCCGGGGCCTTGCCGCCGCCGCTGCGCAGCGCCTGGTTGATCTTGTCGTCGGTCATGTTGCTGACGACGTTGACGTGGATGTTGGGGTGCGCCTTCTCGAAGCCGGCGATCAGCGCGTTGACCGCCTTCACCTCGTTCGGGGCGCTCCAGGCGTGCCAGAAGTTGATGGTGGTGTTCGCGGAGGCGTCGTCGTCGGCTCCGGAGGAGGACTGGCCGGTACAGGCGGTGAGCAGGGCCAGCGAACTGGCGGCCGCGGTCAGGGCAAAAGCCGTCTTTCGGGCAGCGGAGGGTATGGGCATGGCGAGGACTCCCGGGGCGGGCGGTGTGGGAAGGGAACGGCTGTGCGGGAAGCTGAGGGTGCAGCGGGTGAAGCGGGTGAAGAGGCGGAACGGGCAGGGGCTCAGCGCGAGGTGTCGAAGACCTCGTCACGGGTGGTCGCGAGCGCGCTCTCAAGCGCGCCGCGCAGCACGGGGTGTTCGCGGACGTCGCCGACGACGAGCCGCGGCCGGGCGGCCGCCAGCTCCTCCAGTTCGGCCTGGACGAGGGCGCGCAGCACCTCGCCGCCGGAGGTCAGGACGGTGCCGCTGAGGACGACGAGTTCGGGGTCGAGGACGGAGACGAGGGAGGCGAGACCGGTGGCCAGCCGGGTCGCGTAGGTCCGGAGCAGCTGGTGGTAGGGGCCGGTGGCGTGGTCGGCGGCGCGGGCGACGAGTTCGGCGGCCGCCTCGTCGTACGGCCCGGCCGGCAGGTCCTCGATGCCCAGCTCGCGCGCCAGCCGGGGCACGGCCTGCGAACCGGCGAGTTCCTGGTAACCACCGCTGTTGGCCTTGGTGACCTGGCGGACCAGCGGGGTGCCCGGCACCGGCAGGAAGCCGACCTCGCCGGCGCCGCCGGTCCAGCCGCGGTGCAGCCGGCCGCCGAGGACCAGGGCGGCACCGAGGCCCTCCTGGTTCCACAGCAGCACGAAGTCGCCGTGGCCGCGGGCCGCGCCCAGCCGCTGTTCGGCGATGGCGGCGAGGTTGACGTCGTTCTCGTACTCGACCGGCATCGGCAGCGCGGCGGCGAGTTCGTCGAGCAGTGCGGGGGAGTGCCAGCCGGGCAGGTGCGAGGCGTACCGCAGCCGGCCGGTGTTGGGGTCGAAGGCGCCGGGCGTGCCGATGACGACCCGGCGGACGTCGTCCCGGGCCAGCCCGGCCGCCTTCACGGCGCCGTCCAGGGCGTCGGTGACCTGCCGTACGACGGACTGCGCGGAGCGCCGGCCGGGGGTCGGCAGTTCGTACTCGCCGACGGTACGGCCGGTGACGTCGGCGACGGCGGCCCGGATCCGGCCCGGGTTGACGTCAAGGCCGGCGGCGTGGGCGGCGGCCGGGTTCACCGAGTACAGCTGGGCGTTGGGGCCCGGCCGGCCCTCGCTGGTGCCGGTCGCCAGCACCAGCCCGGCCGCCTCCAGGCGGGCCAGCAGCTGGGAGGCGGTCGGCTTGGAGAGGCCGGTCAGCTTGCCGATCCGGGTGCGGGACAGCGGGCCGTGCTCCAGCAGCAGGTCCAGTGCGGCGCGGTCGTTCATGGCGCGCAGCACGCGCGGGGTGCCCGGCGTACCGGCGGTTCCTGCCATGGTTTCGACACCTGCCTTTCCAGCCGCTCAGTTTCCCAGTGACGCGGACGATCGGTCCACCCGGGTGGACCACCTGAGTCGCCCATTCCTTGATCACTGTTAGGAAAGTTTCCTGTTGGCTGGAAAACGTAAGCCGCCGGAAGGGGAGCGTCAATAGCCCGCCGGGGCGGCAATGCAGTCGTTACCTGGGCTTGGGCATGCGAAGGGCCCGCCCGGAAGATCCGGACGGGCCCTTCGCATGCCTGGAGGTCTGTCAGAGCCGGAGGGCCGGTGGGTCCACCTCGACGTAGTCGCCTGTGGCCTTCGCCGCGGCGGTGGTCGTCGTACCGGCGAACACGTAGCGGTAGTAGCCGCTCTTCGAGGCCTTCACGGTGGTGGACAGTGCACCGCCGGTGCCGGAGGTGATGCCCTTGACGTTCGTGTACGTGCTGGTGCCCTCGGTGCGGAACTGGAGGACGACCTTCTGCCCCGTGTACCCCGAGTACTTGCCGGTCTCCCAGTTCGCCCGGGTCAGCTTGCCCTTGACGGTGATCGTCTTGCCCTGGATCGCCGGCTCGGGGGTGGCGTTGACGGTCAGCTTGGCCGCGCGCTGCACCTTCGCGGTGGTCAGGTTGCCCCAGATGGCCACGTCGGACTCGGAGCTGAGGAAGTCGTCCGAGGCGGTGCCGTCGATGTGGGCGTACAGGCCCGCGGCCTTCCACGTGGTGGCGTCCGCGGCCTCGTACAGGTACTCGGGGTCGGCCGGGATGTTCTCGGAGCAGCTCTCGGTGACCGTGGTGTCCGTGGTGGCGGTCGTCGTGCAGGTGGGCATGACTTCCGGGTCCAGCTCGTTGTCGAGCGACTTCAGCGTGCCGCGGTAGAGCATCACCGCGGCGAACGTCTTCTTGTTGTCGATGACCAGGTCGGCGGGCCGGGTCAGGGTGTACGTCACCGGCACGCTCACCGTCTTGGTGGTGCCGACGACGATCGCCTTGCCCTTGTTCACGGTCACGTCGGAGAAGACCAGGTTCGGAGTGGCCGCGGAGGCGGCGGGCGCCGCGACACCGGCCAGGGCCAGGGCACCGGACAGGGCGGTGCCTATGGCGAGCTTTCTCATGTATCCCCACATTCGAGACGGGCCCCCGGGCGACGTCGCGCTCCAGAACAAGGGCCCGTAGTGGGGCGACCATAGATCATCACGGGTGCGGGGAGAATGCGCGGGGCCTGTGAAGACCATCTGAATCCGGCCGACGGCCGGTTTGTGATCACGGCTGCGTCACGATGTCCGTCGCCGCAGGTCGCAGGGCCCCTTCTCGCAGTTTCCTGCTCTTTGATCCCGACACCGGCCAGGAGGACGGCGATTGAAGATGACCCCTCGAATACGGTTGTTCGCAGGACTGTCGCGCAACGCATTGGGCGCCTTAGTGGTGCCGGTCCTCACGCTGTGCATCCTCGACTTCGTCGACGACGGCTTCTCCTGGACGACGTTCGTGCGTGCCATGGCCCAGTACCCGCCGGTCGGGATCGTGCTCTCGCTGCTGTGGGCCGGCTGGCGGACCGGTTCGCTGGTGCGCCGGGCGCGCGGCCTGGGCGTCGAGGCCACCGAGAAGGTGCTGGACGACACCCAGACCCACACCGTCACCGGCATCCCGATCGACCGCATCCGCGCCGAGCTGGAAGCGGCGCGCCAGGTGTCGGACCTCACCGACGGCGACCCGGTCCGCTTCCGCTGGCACCCTTACCGCTCCCGGGTGTCCGTCGAGGCCTCGGTCACCTACGACGACACCTCGGGCGAGGCCCGCATAGAGGTCCGTACTTCCGGAAACTTCGAGAGCGGCTTCTTCCGGGGCGCCGCGTTCACCGTGCTCTGCCGGATAGTGGGCACGCTCGAAGGGCGTTGAGCCGAGGGTCGCTCAGTCGTCGAGGAAGGGGGCCGTGTCGAGCGTGGGGTAGGGGGCGGGGAGGGGGAGCGGGTCGCCGAGGTTCACCTTCTCGTCGGTCTTGTAGTAGGCCTCGGTGGGGTCGTCGCCGGGGAGGACCGGGTCGGTGTAGCAGTGGGCGGACTTCGTGTGGCGGTCGATGAGGACGTAGACCGGGATGCCCGCGGCGGCGTAGGCGCGGAACTTGGGACCGGTGTCGGTCTCGTGGTTGGTCGAGGTGACCTCTCCGACGAGCGCGAGCAGGTCGCCGGGGTACCAGCCCGGGTACCTGAGGTAATGAGACTCGTCCGAGCCGGCCGGCTTGCGGTGCTTTACATACAGGTCGGGGATGAGCAGCGCTGTGGTTTCACTGCTGCAGTCGGTGAACCGGTATCCGTTGCCGGTGCCGGCGTGCCGGACTCCCGCCGAGTGGAACTGGACGAGCAGGGTCATGACCGTACTGTTGTGCCCATGATCCGGTGGTGACTGCGGTACGCAGGCCCGGCCTTCGAGGAACTCGGGGCGTACGGGCATGGGGAAGCCGCCTCGTAGGCAACCAGGAGCCGGGCGGGCTCCATGCGGGCGAGGAGGTCCGGCTCCGCAGGGCGGCGGTCGGTGTTCACGACGGAAAGCGTGGGGCACCCCGCGCTCCCGGCGTCGGAATGCCCCACCTGTTCACTCGAACGAGTGTACTGAACCGTTCCGTTACTTCCCTGCCGCCGACGACCGCTGCGCGGCGATCGGCGTCGTCGCCGCCACCTGCGGCGAGTCCGAGTTGGAGAACGCCGACGGCGCCGCCACGCCGTCCGTCGGGTCCGCGGCCTCGGCCTCCGAGGTCGCGACCGGGCCCCCGCCGACGATCCGGATGTCCGCCGCGTCGAAGGCCCGCTTGATCCGCCAGCGCAGCTCGCGCTCCACGGTCAGCGCCTTGCCCGGCATGGTCTTGGCCGAGAGCCGGACGACCATCGAGTCGATGAGGACGGAGTCCAGGCCGAGGATCTGGATCGGCCCCCACAGGAGCTCGTTCCAGGGCTCCTCCTTGGACATCTTCTCGGCGACCTCGTCCAGGGTGGCCCGCACCCGGTCCAGGTCCTCGCTGGGCCGCAGGGTGACGTCGACGCCGGCCGTGGCCCAGCCCTGCGAGAGGTTGCCGATGCGCTTGATCTCGCCGTTGCGCACGTACCAGATCTCGCCGTCCGCGCCGCGCAGCTTGGTCACCCGCAGGCCGACCTCGACGACCTCGCCGGAGGCCACCCCCGCGTCGATCGAGTCGCCGACGCCGTACTGGTCCTCCAGGATCATGAACACGCCGGACAGGAAGTCCGTGACCAGGTTCCGGGCGCCGAAACCGATCGCGACACCGGCGACACCGGCGGAGGCCAGCAGCGGGGCCAGGTCGATCTGGAAGCTGCTCAGCACCATCAGCGCGGCCGTGCCGAGGATCAGGAAGCTCGCCACCGACCGCAGCACCGACCCGATCGCCTGCGAGCGCTGCCGCCGCCGCTCGGCGTTGACCAGCAGCCCGCCGAGGGTGGTGCCCTCCGCCGACTCGGCCGTCCGGTTCATCCGGTCGATGAACTTGGTTATCGCCCGCAGCACGACCTTTCTGAGCACCACCGCGATCACCACGACCAGGAGCACCTTCAGCCCGATCGCCAGCCACGTCGACCAGTTCTGCTCGACCCAGCTGGCCGTGTTCGCGGCGCTCTCCTGGGCGTCCTGGAGCGTGGGCACGGTCGTTGTCGGCGACTCCGATGGGGTCGGCGACGGCGACGAACCGGCGGCCAGTAGGACGGCGGGCAAGGACACGGCGGGTACCTCCAGGCGGTGCGGTACTGCCCTCCGGTACGGCGTTCAAGGTCATGTACGGCGTTCAAGGTCACGGAAAGGTCACCGGACGGGCAGGAACACCACACTAACGGGGCATTGTGTGTGGGCCCGGCCGATACGAGAAGGAGAGACCGTCCTCACGCCCGCTCCTTACTCGCGCTTGAACAGGGCGGCTACTCCCGCTGGAACAGACCCGCTTGAAAAGGGGTGCAACCGGGGGATGAATGCGATGTGGTCGAAAACACTCCCAGCCCGTTACCGGGAGATGGTGGCGCGTCCACCAGGCAGGAGGGGAGACTGGCCACAGATCGTCCCGGCGCGAGCCACGCGCCGCCGACGCCCAAGGAGGCCCCCGTGCCGCATGTCCTGGTCCTCAACGCGTCGTACGAGCCGCTCGGCGTCGTACCGCTCCGCCGCGCGCTCGTCCTCGTCCTGGAGAACAAGGCAGTCGCCTTGGAGGAATCCGGCGCCTATATGCACAGCGCAACCGTCACAGTCTCCGCACCCAGCGTGGTCCGGCTCAAGCGATTCGTACGGGTTCCCTACCGGGGGCCCGTTCCTCTCACCCGCAGGGCGCTCTTCGCGCGCGACGGGGGCCGGTGCATGTACTGCGGTGGCGTCGCAACCAGCGTCGACCACGTCATCCCGCGCAGTCGCGGGGGTCAGCACGTCTGGGACAACGTGGTGGCGTCCTGCCGCCGCTGCAACCACGTCAAGGCCGACCGCCATCTCTTCGAGATCGGCTGGCGGCTGCGGCACAAACCAGCCCCACCCACCGGCCTGGCCTGGCGCATCATCGGGACCGGCCATAGGGACCCGCGCTGGCTGCCGTACTTGCAGCCGTTTGGCGCGGACGACGCTCTGGCCCGGATCGACGGCATTTCCGCCTGACGATCCGGGCTTTCGCATACCCGGCCGCGCGTGTGCTCCGGCCCCCGGGGGTCCCCGTGCCCCCGGGGGTCCCCCGTGCCCCCGGGGGCCGGACACTCATCCGGCGGTCACGCGTAGCGCAGCTCCGCCGGACGCACCGAGCGGTGCAGCAGCGGGAGCGCGGTGGCCGCCGCCAGCAGGCAGGCGCCGTAGACCGCGAGCGGAACCAGCAGGGCCTGGTACGGCACGGCCGGCGAGGTGCGCCCCGCGGCGACGGCGGCGTACCAGACGCCGATCGCCATGCCGCCCGTGCCCGCCACCAGGACCGCCGGGGCCAGCGGCAGCGCGGTCTCCAGGAGCAGCGCCCGGCCCAGCACACCCCGAGGCACTCCGGCGGCGGCCTGCGCGGCCAGGCCCCGGCGCCGGGTGGCCAGCGACTCGGCGGTGCCGACGGCGAGACCGGACAGGGCGATCGCCAGGGCGACGAGGATCGCGGCAGCCGTGAGGTCCAGACCCGTCGTGTAGTACGTGAGGTCCGTGCCGAGGTGGTCTGCTCGGTCCATGGCGTGCAGAACCGCGAGCAGCACCTGCCGCACCCCCACGAATCCCGTGCCAACGACCGTCACCAGCAGGACGGCCGCGTGCGTGCGGGCCGCCGCCCAGGGGTCGTCGCGCAGCCGTTCCGCCGCGATCAGCAGCGCCGGGCTCTGCGCACGGGCGGTGAACACCCGGCCCAGCCACCGGGACGACCAGCCCGCCAGCCACACCGCCGAGGCGCCGACCAGCAGACACACCGCGAAGACCGTGAGCGGGCCGAGGGCGAACTCGACGAGCGGGAACGAGAAGGGATCGCCGGCGAACGCGGTCAGCGCGACCAGCACCGCCAGCACGGCCAGCAACCCGGTCGCCACCAGGAACACCCGTCCCGGCCCCTTGGCCGGCCGCACCCGTCGGAGCCGGCCCAGCGGCGAGGCCACCACCCGGCGCAGTGCCAGAGCGCTCACGGCCGCTCCCAGGACCGGCACCAGCATGGCCACCAGGGCGATGCCGGCCCAGGCCGCCGGGTCGGGACGGTGCCACAGGCGCAGCAGGGACAGCACGGAGAACACCGTGGCCACGGCCGAACCGGCCAGGCAGGCCAGCCCCGACTCCAGCGCCGCGATCCGCCGCACCTGCGCGGGCGTGGCACCCGCCAGTCGCAGCGCGGCCAGCCGCCGGTCGCGGTGCACCGCGCCGACCCGCGCGCACTGCCCGAGGAACCCGAACACCGGGATGAACAGCAGCATCAGCGCGGTGATCACTCCATTGCGGGTCCCGGGCTCGTCGAGCAGCCCGGAGCCGACCGGGACGCTGTACTGCCCGTCCATCGGGACGAGGACCGCGATCACCAGCCCGATGCCGGTCGCCAGCGCCGCCCCGACCGCCGTCAGCAGGACCCGCCACCACTCCCGCCGGTCCGACCCCCGCGTGAGCAGCAGCGCCAGTCGCAGATCGGCCCTCACGCCGCCACCCCCACAGGCGCCACGGTCCCGTCGCTCAGCCGCACCTCGCGGTCCGCGTAGGCCGCGACCTGGGCGTCGTGCGTGATCAGCAGCACGGCTGTGCCCGACTCGCGGGCCGTGTGCACCAGCGACGTCATCACCTGCTCGCTCGCCAGCGAGTCCAGCGCCCCCGTCGGCTCGTCCGCGAAGACCACCTTCGGGCCGGTCGCCAGCGCCCGTGCCAGGGCGGCCCGCTGCGCCTGGCCGCCGCTCATCTCGCCCGGCCGCAGCTCCTCCTGACCGCGCACCCCGAACCGCTCCAGCCACTCGCCGGCCCGTGCCCGGGCCTCGGTGCGGGCCGCTCCGGCCAGCATCAGCGGCAGCGCCACGTTGTCGAGGGCGGTCAGTTCCGGGATCAGCTGCCCGAACTGGAAGACCACGCCGAAGTCGGAGCGCCGCAGTTCGCTCAGCCGCTTCTCCGGCAGCCGGTCGAGCCGCAGCCCGTCGTAGGCCACCGAGCCGGTGTCCGGTCGGACGATACCGGCGAGGCAGTGCAGCAGCGTGGACTTGCCACTGCCGCTGGCCCCGGTCACGGCGAGGATCTCGCCGGCGTGCAGCTCGACGGAGGCGCCGCGCAGTGCCTCTGTCCTGCCGTGCGCCTTGACGAGGTCCCGGCCCGCCAGAAGCGGCACCGAGGAGTCCCCCTTGTTGGTCATGCTGCGTCGACCTCCGCGGTCAGAGTGGTCAGCCGGGCCGCCGTGGTGTTCATCCAGCGGAGGTCGGCATCGAGGTGGTTGAGGGCGTAGTCCGCCGAGAGCACGGTCGCCAGATCGGCGCCCGGGGCCGTCTTCACGGCCGTGAGTTCCCGCATCCGCTCCATGTGCGCGGCGCGCTGGGTGCGCAGATAGGCGGCCGGATCGCCGCCGGCCAGGATCGAGACGACGACCTTCGCGAAGATCTCGTTCGCCACGAAGGGCACGGGCGGCGCGATCTCCCCGGCCCAGCGGGCCAGTTCACGTGCCCCGTCGTCCGTCGACCGGTACAGCGTCCGCTCCGGCCCCCCGTCGGCGTCGGTCCCTTCGACCTCGGCGAGACCGTCACGGACCAGGCGTTGCAGGGTCGTGTACACCTGCCCGTAGGCCAGCGGACGGGCCTGCGGAAAGCGTTCGTCGTGGCGCCGTTTGAGGTCGTAGCCATGACTCGGCCCTGCCTCCAGCAGCCCCAGAAGAATGTGCCGGGTGCTCATGGGGACCAGTATGCACTCGATACATGTACTGAGTGAATAGTGATCCCCGGAAATCCGTCGAACACCCGGACGCGGCCGGTTCGCGGGGGCGGGGCCCGGTCGTCACGCGTGCCCTCGCGACGACGGGGTAGGGCTCCTCTGACCCGGCGTTCGCCGCCGTACCCGACGTCATGACGAGGAGGCCGCCGTGGCCGCAACGGTGCATCATCCGATCCCGGCCCAGTTCAAACCCGCGGTGGAGACCGACGAGGAGCCCCACCTGTCCGTGTCCGGCGCCGAGGGGGCGTCCGCGCAGGCCCCGCTGACCAGTGAGCCGCCGCTGCCCGACGCCGAGCCCCTCACCAGTGAGCCGCCGCTCGCCGACGCGGCCCCGCTGACCAGCGAGCCGGGGTTGTAGATGAACGAAGCCCTGGACCCGGGGCTGTGCCGGCTCGCGGAGCTGCACGGCGTCGCCACCTCCTACAGCCCCGCCCCGGACCGTACGGTCGCCGCCTCCGCCGGTGCCGTGACCGCCGCACTCGGCGCCCTGGGTGTCGACGCGAGCGGCCCGGACGCCGTCCGCACCGCCCTCGCCGACCGGGAGCGGGAACTCGCCGAACGGCTGCTGCCGCCGACGGTCGTCCACTGGGCGGGCGCCGACGAGATCAACCTCGGCCTGCCCGCCGGCACTCGCCTGGAGGTGCGGACGGAGGACGGAGAGACCCGGGACGATGCGGAGGGTCTGCCGCTCGGGGTGCACCTGCTGACCGCCGCCGCCCCGGACGGCCGCACCGCCCGCGCCCACCTGATCGTCGCCCCCGACCGGCTGCCCACCCCCGCCACCCGCTCGTACGGCATCCTCGTCCAGCTCTACTCGCTCCTGTCCCGCCGCTCCTGGGGCATGGGCGACCTCGGGGACCTCGCCGAGCTGGCCGACTGGGCCGGACGCACCGCGGGCGCCGGGTTCGTGCAGGTCAACCCGTTGCACGCGGCCGTGCCCGGAGCCCCGACCGACCCGTCCCCCTACCGCCCCTCCTCCCGCCGCTTCCCCGACCCGGTGCACCTGCGGCCGGAGGCCGTCCCCGAGTACACCGCGGCCCCCGCCGTCACGGACCGTGCCGAAGGCCTGCGCTCCGCCGTCCTCGACCAGGGCGCCCTCATCGACCGGGACGCCGTCTGGGAGCTGAAGCGGGAGGCGCTGGAGAAGGCGGCCGCCGCACCGCTCACCCCCGGCCGGCAGGCCGCCTACGACGCCTTCCGCGCCGAGGAGGGGCAGGCCCTGGAGGACCACGCCACCTGGTACGCGCTCGCCGAACGGCACGGCTCCGACTGGCACCGCTGGCCGAAGGCCCTGCGCGAGCCCCGCTCACCGGAGACCGCCCGCGCCCGCGCCGAGCTGGCCGACCGGGTCGGCTTCCACTCCCGCCTCGCCTGGCTCACCGTCACCCAGCTCACCGCCGCCCAGCGCGCCGCCCGCGAGGCCGGCATGCCGGTCGGGATCGTGCACGACCTCGCCGTCGGCGTGCACCCCGCGGGCGCCGACGCCTGGGCACAGCAGGACTACTTCGCCGCCGGGATGTCCGTCGGCGCCCCGCCCGACGCCTTCAACGCCCGCGGCCAGGACTGGGGCCTGCCGCCCTGGCGCCCCGACCGCCTCGCCGCCGGCGGCCACGCCCCGTTCCGCGAACTCCTGCGCGCCCTCTTCCGGTACGCCGGAGCCCTGCGCATCGACCACGTGATGGGCCTGTTCCGGCTGTGGTGGGTGCCGCAGGGCAGCCCGCCCACCGAGGGCACGTACGTCCGCTACGACGCCGAGGCCATGCTCGCCCTGCTGGCCCTGGAGGCGACCCGGGCCGGAGCGGTGGTGATCGGGGAGGACCTGGGCACCGTGGAGCCGGGGGTGCGCGAGACGCTGGAACGACGCGGGGTGCTCGGCACGTCCGTGCTCTGGTTCGAACGGGACTGGGACGGCGACGGCCGCCCCCTGCCCCCGGCACGCTGGCGCGCCGACTGCCTCGCCACCGCCACCACCCACGACCTGCCGCCCACCGCGGCCCGCCTCACCGGCGAACACGTCGAACTCCGCGACCGCCTCGGTCTGCTCACCCGCCCGCTGGCGGAGGAACGGGCCGAGTCGGCGGCCGACACCGCGGAGTGGCTGGCCCTGCTGACCCGCCTGGGCCTGCTCGCCGCCGCCGACACCGGCGACGAGGAGGCCGAGATCCGGGCCGTCCACCGCTTCCTGCTCCGCACCCCGGCCCGCATGATCGGCGTCTGGCTCCCGGACACCGTCGGCGACCGCCGCCCCCAGAACCTCCCCGGCACCTGGGACCAGTACCCGAACTGGCGCCTGCCGATCGCCGACGCGAAGGGCCGCCCGGTGACCCTGGAGGAGCTGACGGGTTCGGAGCGGGTACGCGCGCTGTTCCGGACCCTGCACACCGACCGCCCGTCCACGGTGTGAGGAGGACTGCCGCCCCCGGGACGGCCGCCGCGGCCCGCGGCGGCCGGTACAGGTACCCCCGGGCGCGCGCCGCCCAAGTCGGCCCGCTAACTTTGGGTTCGTGGACAAGAAGAACGCCCTGCGCGCCGGCGCCCTGGCTGCCGGTACGACGCTGATGATGCTGCTCATGTCGTCGCCCGCCCTCGCGCTCACGCGTGACGACGGTGACGACCCCGGCAATGGCCTGAGCGTCGTCCAGACGCTGGGTCTCTACGTCCTGGCCCCGCTCGTGCTGTTCGCGGTCATCGCCGGTCTGGTGATGGTGCTGGACAAGTCCAAGATCCGGGTCACCAAGCCGGGCGCGAAGGCCAAGGCGAAGGCCTGACACCCGCTTCTCCACCGAGGGCGCCGGTCGCCTTCCGTACGTACCGCACGTACGGGAGCTGACCGGCGCCCTCGGCGCATTCCTCGGGGGCGCATCCCCCAGGGGGCGCGTCACTCAGGGGCTCGGCGCGGTCAGATACCGCTGCACGGTCGGCCCGAGCCACGCCTCGATCTCCTCGCGGGCCAGCGCCACGACCGGCGGCAGCCGCACCACGTACCGGGTCAGCGCGAGCCCCATCAGCTGCGCGGCGCACAGCCCCGCCCGCGTCGCCACCTGCTCGGGGTCCGGGCACACCCGCTGGGCCACCGGCACCACCTGGTCCCGGAAGATGCCCTGCAGGCGCTCGGCGCCCGCCTTGTTGGTGACGGCGACCCGCAGCACCGCGGTGAGCTCCTCGTTCGCCTCCCAGATGTCCAGGAAGTGGCCCACCAGCGCCCGCCCGACCTCGGTGGGCGGCACCTGCGACACGTCGGTCATCCGCAGATCGAGCGTGACGGCGGCCGCGAAGAGGCCGTCCTTGCTGCCGAAGTAGCGCATGACCATCGAGGGGTCGATGTGGGCGTCCTTGGCGATGGCGCGGATGGTGGCGCGCTCGTAGCCGTCGGCGGCGAAGCGTTCGCGGGCGGCGGCCAGGATGGCGGAGCGGCTGGCGTCGGAGCGGCGCGCCGCCGGGCCGTTCGTGGAATCCGTGCTTCTACTGGGGGTGCCGGTCATGCCAACGAGCGTAGGCCAACAGGTGTGGGCCAACAAGTGTTGACTGCGAAATCGGCCCGCCCTAGTCTGGTCAACAAGCGTTGGTCAACAGGTGTTGGTCAACGTGTGCTGGTCAACAGATGTTGGCAAACGAGTGCAGGCATCCAGATCCAGGAGGCCCCCATGAACGGCACGACTGGCACCCCGGGAGCCACCGGCCCGGCCCCCGCCCCCGGCTCCGGCTCCGAAACCTCCCGTGTGATCGTCGTCGGCTCCGGCCCCACCGGCCTTCTCCTGGCCGGTGACCTCGCCGCCGCCGGCGTCCCGGTCACCCTCCTCGAAAAGCGCCCCCACAAGATCAGCAACCTCTCCCGCGCCTTCGCCCTGCACGCCCGCGCCCTGGAGCAGCTCGACGCGCGGGGCCTCGCCGACGAACTCGAAGCCGTCGGCGAACCTCTCTCCCGGTTCAGCCTCTTCGGCCGGTTCACCCTCGACCTCGGCACCCTGCCCTCCCGTTTCCGGCATGTCCTCGTCCTCCCGCAGTACGAGGTCGAGAAGGCGCTGGAGCGCCGGGCGGCCGAGGCGGGCGTCGACTTCCGCAACGAGTCCGAGGTGACCGGCCTGACCCAGGACGCGGCCGGTGTCACCGTGCACGTCAGCGGTGGCGAGAACCTGCGCGCCGCGTACGTGGTCGGCGCCGACGGGATGCGCAGTGCCGTACGGGAGGCGGTCGGGCTGCCGTTCCCGGGGAGGTCGGCGATCCGGTCCGTCGTCCTCGCCGACGTGCTGCTCGCCGAGAAGCCCGCGACACTGCTGACGGCCGCCGCGGTCGGCGACGCGTTCGCGTTCCTGGCGCCCTTCGGCGACGGCTACTACCGGGTCATCTGCTGGCACCGCGGCCGCGACGTCCCCGACCACGAGCCGGTCGGCCTCGACGAGGTCAGGGAGATCACCCGGCTGGCTCTGGGCAAGGACTACGGGATGCACGACGCCCGCTGGATGTCCCGCTTCCACAGCGACGAGCGCCAGGTGCCCAGCTACCGGGTCGGCCGGGTCTTCCTGGCCGGTGACGCGGCGCACGTGCACACCCCGGCCGGCGGCCAGGGCATGAACACCGGCCTGCAGGACGCGGCCAACCTCGGCTGGAAGCTCGCCGCCGTGCTGCACGGCCACGCGGACCCGGGTCTGCTCGACACCTACCAGAGCGAACGCCACCCGGTCGGCAGGTCGGTCCTGCGCAGCAGCGGCGCTCTGGTCCGCCTCGCGATGGCCAGGGGCCCGCTGCTGGCGGCGCGGAGCGTACTCATCCGCGCGCTGGGCCACGCCGGCCCGGTCCGCCGCAGGATCATCGGCCAGATCACCGGCATCGGCTACCGCTACCCCGCGCCGCGGGGCGCTCACCGTCTCACCGGCACCAGGGTTCCCGACCTCGCCCTGGCCGGCGCCTCGGCCGACTGCGGCCGCCTGTACGAGGCGCTGCGCGGCGGCCGGTTCGTCCTGGTCACCCCGGGCCCGGGCGGGTACGACGCGGGTACGCGGTACGCCGGCCGGCTGGCCGTGGCGCAGTGGCGGAGCGGTCGCCGTACGACCGTTCTGGTGCGCCCGGACGGATACGTGGCCTGGGCGGGCGAGGACGCCCAGGCGCCGGACATCGAGCAGGCGCTGGCCACCCACCTCGGGTGACCGGTTCACGCGAGGGTGAAGTCCGCGGCCTTGGTGTCGAGGGTGGTGTGGCCGTCCTTCGCTGTGGCCAGCACGGCGATGTGCCAGGCGCCGTGCGGGGAGGACGCGATGTCGGCGGCGGTCATCCCGCCCTTGTAGACGCACCGGACGGTGTGGCCGCCGGCCGGCGTGCAGGTCGCCGACGCCACCTCGGCCATGTCCTTGGCGGTCAGCGGCTTCTTCGCGAACTCGGACTTCTCCGGCCAGGCCAGCACCTTCAGGCTCTTGACGCCGGAGGGCGCGGTGACCTCGGTGGTGAAGGAGAGCGAGCCGTCCCGGCCGCCGTCGGGGGCGGTGAAGCGGACGGTGCTGTGCGCCAGGGCGGGCGACGGGTCCTGGTCGCCGGCGTAGGCGAGGGCGAAGGCCCCGGCACCTCCGAGTACGACGACACCGGCGACCACGGACAGGGCGATACGACGGGACATGGCGAGTTCTCCGTAACTGGCTCAGGCTGTCTCAGCCGAATGGACCCGGCGCTCTCTGCCGCGCCGTTGCGTCGATCCTGGCAACGGGCGGGCGCCCCGGGCGTGAGCACGGATACTCAACTCGTCCTGGGTGATGGGTACTTCGCGCATAGGGCGGGGCGCCCGGTGGAGATCCCACCGGGCGCCCCGACGAGGTACCGCCTACTGGGCGGCCGCGTCCGCCGCCTGGGCCTTCAGGGCGCGCTCGACGCCCGCGCGGGACTCCGAGACGAGACGGGCCAGGGCCGCGTTCGGCTGGGCCGCGGCCAGCCAGGTGTCCGTCCTGGCGAGGGTCTCCTGGGAGACCTGGAGGGACGGGTAGAGGCCGATCGCGATCTGCTGGGCGATCTCGTGCGAGCGGGAGTCCCACACCGACTTCAGGATCTCGAAGTACTTGTCGGTGTACGGCGCCAGCAGCTCACGCTGGTCGGTCTGGACGAAGCCGCCGATCACCGCTTCCTGTACGGCGTTCGGCAGCTTGTCGGAGTCGATGACCGACGCCCACGCCTCCGCCTTCGCCTCCTCCGTCGGCCGGGCGGCGCGGGCGGTGGCCGCGTGCCGCTCGCCGGCGGCGGTCTTGTCCCGCTCGTACTCGCCCGCGATCTCCGCCTCGTCGAAACGGCCGACCGCCGCCAGCCGCTCCACGAACGCCCAGCGCAGTTCGGTGTCGACGGCCAGGCCCTCGATGGTGTGGGTGCCCTCCAGCAGGCTGTCCAGGAGGTCCAGCTGCTCCGGGGTGCGGGCGGTGGCCGCGAAGGCGCGCGCCCAGGCCAGCTGGTGGTCGCTCGCCGGCGCGGCGGACCGCAGGTGGGCCAGCGTGGCGTCGGTCCAGCGGGTGAGCAGGGCCTCACGGGCGGCCGGGTCGGCGTACAGCTCGATGGCCAGCTTCACCTGGCGGTGCAGGGACTGGACGACACCGATGTCCGACTCCTTGCCGATGCCGGACAGCACGAGGGACAGGTACTCACGGGTGGGCAGCTCGGCGTCCCGGGTCATGTCCCAGGCCGACGCCCAGCACAGCGCGCGGGGCAGCGAGGACTCGAAGTCGCCGAGGTGCTCGGTGACGAACTGCAGCGACTGCTCGTCCAGGCGGACCTTGGCGTACGACAGGTCGTCGTCGTTGAGCAGGAACACCGCCGGGCGCAGGCGGCCGGCCAGCTGCGGTACGGCCGTCAGCTCGCCGTCCACGTCCAGCTCGATCCGGTCGGTGCGGACCAGCTTGCCGGTCGCCTCGTCGAGGTCGTACAGGCCGATCGCGATCCGGTGCGGGCGCAGCGTCGGCTCGCCCTTGGCGCCGGCCGGCAGCGCCGGGGCCTCCTGGCGGATGGCGAAGGAGGTGACGACACCGTCGGCATCCGTCTCGACCTCCGGGCGCAGGATGTTGATGCCGGCCGTCTGGAGCCACTTCTGCGACCAGGTGCTCAGGTCACGGCCGGAGGTCTCCTCCAGGGCGCCCAGCAGGTCGGACAGGCGCGTGTTGCCGTACGCGTGCCGCTTGAAGTACGCCTGCACGCCCTTGAAGAACTCGTCCATGCCGACGTACGCGACCAGCTGCTTCAGGACGCTCGCACCCTTGGCGTACGTGATGCCGTCGAAGTTGACGAGCACGTCGTCCAGGTCGCGGATCTCGGCCATGATCGGGTGCGTGGAGGGCAGCTGGTCCTGCCGGTACGCCCAGGTCTTCATGGAGTTGGCGAACGTTGTCCACGAGTGCGGCCAGCGCGACCCGGGCGCGTACGCCTGGCAGGCGATGGAGGTGTACGTGGCGAACGACTCGTTCAGCCACAGGTCGTTCCACCACTCCATGGTGACCAGGTCGCCGAACCACATGTGGGCCAGCTCGTGCAGGATGGTCTCGCTGCGCGTCTCGTACGCCGCGTCGGTCACCTTGGACCGGAAGACGTACTGGTCGCGGATGGTCACCGCGCCCGCGTTCTCCATCGCGCCCGCGTTGAACTCCGGCACGAACAGCTGGTCGTACTTGGTGAACGGGTAGGCGTAGTCGAACTTCTCCTGGAACCAGTCGAAGCCCTGCCGGGTCACCTCGAAGATCGCGTCCGAGTCGAGGAACTCGGCGAGCGAGGGACGGCAGTAGATGCCCAGCGGCACCGACTGGCCGTCCTTCTCGTACACGCTGTGCACCGAGTGGTACGGGCCCACGATCAGGGCGGTGATGTACGACGAGATGCGGGGCGTCGGCTCGAAGACCCAGGTGTCGTCCTTGGGCTCGGGCGTCGGCGAGTTCGAGACGACCGTCCAGCCGGTCGGCGCCTTCACGGTGAACTGGAAGGTCGCCTTCAGGTCGGGCTGCTCGAAGGAGGCGAAGACCCGGCGGGCGTCCGGCACCTCGAACTGGGTGTAGAGGTACGCCTGCTCGTCGACGGGGTCGACGAACCGGTGCAGACCCTCACCCGTGTTGGTGTACGCGCAGTCGGCGACGACACGGAGGACGTTGCGGCCCTCCAGCAGGCCGGGCAGCGCGATCCGGGAGTCGGCGAAGACCTCGGCGGGGTCCAGCGGGTCACCGTTGAGGGTGACCTCGTGGACCGCCGGGGCCACCAGGTCGATGAAGGATTCGGCGCCGGTTCCGGCGACGTCGAAGCGCACCGTGGTCACGGACCGGTAGGTACCGCCCTCCTGCGCGCCGGAGAGGTCGAGAGCGATCTCGTACGAGTCAACGGTGAGCAGCTTCGCCCGCTGCTGTGCCTCTTCGCGAGTCAGGTTTGTGCCAGGCACGCGGTCATCTCCTCGTTATGTGTGGGTTGCGCCATCCTTCCACGGCATCGGTGGGGAGGGCGACGAGGGAAAACCCGCGAGATTGCTTGGTCAGGGGCGCCCGCTGCAACGCGCCCCAAAGGGGCGCGGGGCTGTATCGATATGCGGCTCCGCCGCGTGGGCGCGACCAGCCCCCACGCACCCGCACCCGCACGACGGCCGGTCGCGGCACCCCTTTGGGCGCTCGGCCCTACCGCGACAGCTCCGCCGCCACCAGCTCCGCGATCTGCACGGCGTTCAGCGCGGCGCCCTTGCGGAGGTTGTCGTTGGAGATGAAGAGCGCGAGGCCGTTCTCCACCGTCTCGTCGCGGCGGATCCGGCCGACGTACGACGGGTCCCGGCCGGCCGCCTGCAGCGGGGTGGGGATGTCGGACAGCTCGACGCCGGGCGCGTCGGCGAGCAGCTCGGTCGCCCGCTCCGGGGAGATCGGGCGGGCGAACCGGGCGTTGACCTGGAGGGAGTGCCCGGAGAACACCGGGACGCGGACACAGGTGCCGGAGACCTTCAGCTCGGGGAGCTCCAGGATCTTGCGGGACTCGTTGCGCAGCTTCTGCTCCTCGTCGGTCTCGTTGAGACCGTCCTCGACGAGGTTGCCGGCGAAGGGCAGCACGTTGAAGGCGATGGGCCGCTTGTAGACCTGCGGCTCCGGGAAGTCGACCGCCCCGCCGTCGTGGGTGAGCTTGTCCGCGTCGGCGGCGACCTTCTGCACCTGCCCGTGCAGCTCCGCGACGCCCGCGAGACCGGAGCCGGACACCGCCTGGTAGGTGGTGGCGACCAGCGCCTGAAGGCCCGCCTCCGCGTCCAGCACCTTCAGGGCCGGCATCGCGGCCATCGTGGTGCAGTTCGGGTTGGCGATGATGCCCTTCGGGCGGTCGGCGATCGCGTGCGGGTTCACCTCGGAGACGACCAGCGGGACCTCGGGGTCCTTGCGCCACGCGGAGGAGTTGTCGATCACGACGGCCCCCTGGGAGGCGACCTTCTCCGCGAGCGCCTTCGAGGTGGCCCCGCCCGCCGAGAACAGCACGATGTCCAGGCCGGTGTAGTCGGCGGTCGCCGCGTCCTCCACCGTCACACCGTCGAGCACGGTCCCGGCCGAGCGCGCCGAGGCGAACAGGCGCAGCTCGTCGACCGGGAAGTTCCGTTCCGCGAGGATCCCGCGCATGACCGTGCCGACCTGACCGGTGGCTCCGACGATTCCGACCCTCACGGCGACTCCCTCTGCATACGTTGACCTGTGCCTGCGGCCTTTGGCCTTTCCATCATGCGGCCGACCCGGGTCCACCTGTCCAATTCTTTGCCCGACATGCCCACCGACTGGACCAGCCGGCCCGTGGAACTCCCGCCTGCACCATCGCTGAGCTGCAGAAATTACCTCCACTTGGCCGTCACGCCGCAAGCTGTGCTGCGCCGCGCGCCGGTGTGACGTACGCCTCGGAAGCTCCCCGGACGCCTCCCGGAAGCCGCGGAAAAGATTTCCGGGAATCCGGCCGAACGTTTCCGGGGGCTGCGGCGTCGTAGGAGAAACGGGGTGAGGGGGTGGGTTGTGCTGCGCAGAAAGGCCCGCCGCGCCCAGGGGGACCAGCACGGTGATCCTCTGGACGCGGACCAGGAGCGCCGGGTGCGCGCGGTGCTCGCGCTGGGTGGCGTACCGCAGGCGGACCTGCTGGACGGGGTACAGCAGGTCCGCCTGCGGTTGCTGGAGCGGGCCGCCGACGGCCAGGAGGCGCCGCGGGACGTCTCGGCCTGGGCGGCGGTCGTCGCCTCCCACCTCGCCATGGACTGGCACCGCGCCAAGCGCCGCCAGGAACGCCTCGGCGAGCGGCTCGCCTCCCTCCGCCAGCCCGACCACGCCTCCGGAGAGGACAGCAAGCTGCTCTCCGTCGCCGTCGCCCGCGGCCTGGACGAACTGCCGGACGCCCAGCGCCAGATCCTCGTCCTGCGCTTCTACGCCGACCTGCCGGTCCGCGGGATAGCCGAGGAACTGGGCATCCCCGAGGGCACGGTCAAGAGCCGGCTGCACACGGCGGTACGGGCCCTGCGCGCCCGCCTGCACGAGGACGAGGTGGTGTGAGCATGACCGCCGAACACGACGACCACGAGCGATACGACGACCAGAGTGGACGCGACGGTCAGGGCGAAGCGGAGATCGACGCCCTGTTCGCCGTCCTCATGGACGAGTCGCTCTCCGACGAGCGGCGCGCCGACCCCGCCTTCATGGCCGAGCACCGCGCCGCCACCGCCGACCTGGCGCTCCTGCGCGAACAGCTCGGGATCATCGGCGACACCCTTGCCGAGCCGCCGCCCGCGGTACCCCGGCCCCGCCCCCGTCCGGCCGGGCGCCGCCGCCCCTGGCAGCACCCGGGCGTCCGCGCCCTCGGGTTCGCCGGTGCCCTCGCGGCCGCGTTCGCCGGGGCCGTGTTCGGCATCGGCTGGCTCGCGGCGAACGGCGGCGACAGCGCCATGTCGAACGGTGCCAGCTCCGACAAGGCCGCCGACAGTGCGTCGAGCACGGCCGGCCAGGGCGGCGAGGAGCAGGCCGCCGGCCCCGGCTACCTCGCCTGCGCCCGGCTGGTCGTCGAGGGCACGGTCACCGGGGTGCAGCAGCTCGCGGGCTCCGGCGATGAACGCGTCACCCTGCGCGTGACCCGCGCCTACAAACCGGCGAAGACCGCCGAGGAGGTGGAGTTCCTCTTCGAGGACGGCACCGACGCCCGGGTCCGCACGGGCGCCCGCCTGCTGGTCGGCATCACGGACGGGCAGCAGGTGCCCGACCGGTACGCGGTCGGGGAGCCGGAGATCGCCCGGGAGCGGGCCTGGATCGTCCGGGACCTGCCCGAGTCGCGCACCCTGACCTGCCGGAAGTGAAAACGGAGGGGCGGGCGCCCCGCAGGACGCCCGCCCCTCGTACCGCTGTGCCCCGCGCGTCCTACTGCGTGACCTTCTCGATCTTCACGCTGCCGGTGCCCGCGGCCGTGCCGCGCGCGTTGACCAGCTGGACCCGGCCGAAGAACTCACGTCCCTCGGGGGCCGCCGCGGCCGCCGTGACCTGGCCGGTCACCGTGGCCGAGGCACCCGTGCCGAGCTTCACCGGCGTGGACCCGTCGACCGTGACGGAACCGAGCGCGGCGGAGAAGAACACGTCCCGGTAGTCGTAGTCGGTGGACCCGGACGGGACCGAGTAGCCCACGACCTCGATCGTGTAGGTCCCGGCGGCCGGCGAGGCGACGGAGACCGCCTCCTCCGAGTCGCCGTCGGCGGACTGTGCGACCTGCTTGCCGGACGCGTCGTACACGGTCAGGTCCAGGTCGGCCGAGGCGTCCGACACATTGCCGATCGCCACGTCCAGCGAGGTGGCGCCCTCCGGCACGGTCACCGTCGTCGTCTGGGTCTCGCCCTCCTTGATGGCCGGGCGGGTCGTCTTCGAGGAGCCGAGCGGGCCGCCGACCAGCTTGCCGTCGAGGGCGGCGAACTCGTTGGTCACCTTCCAGGAGGCGGTGACCGGGGTGCCGACCTTGGCCTCGGGCACGGTCACGGTCTCCGGGTCGAAGGCCGCGCCGAGCACGGTGACGCCCAGCTGGTACGGGTTGTCGAGCAGCGGCGAGGTGCGGCGCGCCTCGACCTCGATCTCCCAGACCCCGGCCTGCGGGGCGGCGTACGAACGCACGTCGGGCTTGCAGCCGTTGCCGTTCAGGTAGTTGTTGTAGCAGTACGGGGTACCGGTGTTGTCGACCGGGACGCCGTACGGGTGGATGGCGATGAACCGCGTCTGGCTCTTGTCGGCGAGCCCGCTCAGCGCGACCTCGAGGGACTGGGCGCCCTCCGGCACGGTCACGAAGTACGACGTGGAGCTGTTGCGCTGCACCGAACCCGCTGCGGAGTAGGTGTAGTCGACCGGGTCCGACACCACGACCGTGGTCAGGATCTGCTTGTCGACGCCTTCGGTCTTCGGGTCGTCGACTTCGAGGATCGCGGACTTGATGCCCGAACTCTTCGGCTTCGCCTGCACCTTGACCGTCACCGGCTGGTTCAGCGGCAGCTTCACCTCGTCGGACCCGAGGATCTTGAAGGTGTGCCCGGCGTTGTTGTCGAAGTGCAGCTCGTGCCGGATCGCCTGGTCGGCGCCGGAGGTCCGGACGATCGTGACGTCGTAGGTCTTCTTCTGCCGGGCCTTCAGGCCGCCCTCGCGGTCGTAGAGCCCGGTGCCGTAGCCCGGGGTCTTCAGCGCGGAGTCGATCGCGGTGTCGACGGGCGCCTTCACGGTGTAGTCGTGCGCGGTGGCGTGGTCGCGGATGGACTCCCACGCGTCGACGATGTCGATCCGGCCCGCACCCTCCTCGTACGCCTGGACGCCCTTGATGTGGTGGGCCGTCGAGGTCAGGGCGGTGCGCAGGTCGGCGGGGGAGAGGGCGATGCCCTTCTCCTTGGCGGCGCTCAGCAGCAGCGCGCTCGCGCCCGCCGCCTGCGGGGAGGCCATCGAGGTGCCCTGGAGCATGGAGTAGCCGGCCGGCAGCGAGTAGCCCGCCTCGGCGACCGGGGAGCCCGGCAGCCAGGTCTGGGTGGTGTTGATCGCGGCGCCCGGTGCGACCAGGGTCGGTGTGAAGCCGCCGTCCTCACGCGGGCCGCGCGAGGAGAAGGGGAGCAGCTGGTACTTGGTGGTCACCTGGGAGCCGTAGTTGGCGGCCCAGGTCTCCCTGGAGATGGCCGCGCCGACCGAGATCACCTTGTCGGCGAGACCGGGGTCGCCGATGGTGTTCGCACCCGGGCCGGAGTTCCCCGCCGAGATCACCAGCTGCACGCCGTAGGTGTCGATGAGCCGCGTGTACAGCTCGGCGCGGGCGTTGTTGCCGTCGTTCAGCGCCGGGAGGCCGCCGATCGACATGTTGACGATGTCGACGCCCCGGTTGGCGACCAGGTCGATCATGCCCTCGGTGAGGGCGACGTTGGTGCAGCCGCCGGTCCAGGTGCAGGCCCGGGACGAGACGATCTTCGCGCCCGGGGCCGCGCCGTTCATCTTGCCGCCGAACAGGCCGTTGGCGGCGGTGATGCCGGCGACGTGGGTGCCGTGCTCGGACTCGATGACGCCGATGTTGACGTAGTCGGCCTTCGCGCCGGACGCGTTGTAGACGACGTCCTTGCGGATCTCGACCACGAACGGGATGCGCTCGACGACATCCGTGGCCGGGTCGTCCGTGCCGAAGTAGCCGATCTGGTAGCCGTCCTTGTACGGCTTCATCGGCACGTCGTCGGTGAAGTCCAGGTTGTCGTTGGTGTCCACGCGCACGGTGCCGGAGGCCGCGTCGTACAGCACACCCCAGGCGTCGGTCGTGTCGCCGTCGCGGTTCAGGTCGCCCTTCATGTCGCCACCGGTGGTGGCGGACTCGTACATGTAGTTGAACTTGTACGAACCCTCGGGTGCCTTGAACGTCTCGGTGCCCTCGCTGGCCGTGGTGATGGAGAACGCCGGGCCGGAGACCGGGGCGGTCATCCGCCGCCAGGTGCCGTCGCCGTCGTTGACCGGGTCGGTCGAGGTCACCCAGTCGACGATCTTCCGCTCGCCGGTGGTGGTCTTCTGCAGCGCCGGGTGGCCGAGGTCCACGCCGGAGTCCAGGATGCCGATGGTGATGCCCCGGCCGTCCGCCTTCGGGTGCTCCTTGACGAAGTCGACGGCGCCCGTCTCGAAGGAGGGGTTGTAGGGGTTCTCGGCGGGGGTGTTCTTGTTCGGCCCCGAGTAAGTGGATTTGGCGGCCTTGGAGTTGCCGTCCGTCGCCGTGGGGTCGTCGAGCTGGATCTCCTGGCGCAGGTCGATCGCGTGCACCGAGGACAGCTTCGCGGCGGCCGCGATCGCCGAGTCCGCCCGGCCGGTGGGGACGGTGGCCCGGACGTAGCCGAGCTTGTCGTACGTACGGCCCACCAAGCCGCCCTTGACCGCGTCCAGCTCCTCGGCGACCTGCTCGGTCTGCCCCGGCGCGGTCGCGATCATCATCGTGACGTTCTTGGCACCGTCGGACTTGGCCTCGGCGAGCAGTTCCGCGTCGTCCGAACCGAGCTTGTCGTGGGCCGACTTTACGCCGGGGTCGGCGGTGGCGGCGGCGGGGGCCGGGGCCGCGGCGGCGGCCAGGGGCACCGGCCCGGCGGCGGAGAGCGCGGCCACGACACCGACGGCGACGGCTATGCGGCCCAGGCGTCTGTGGCCCGGTATCGGGTCGTGCTGGGGGGTGAGGGTCATCTGCATCCCTTGTAGGTAAAGGAACGAGCCTGGAGCGACCGGACGTTGTCATGTCCGGCGCGTAGGCGCACAGCTTTCCCCAAGGGAACGGACTTTTGGGAACGTTGACCGAATTGATATGAACGTATGGGGAAAACCCCCGGTCACCCCCCGATCGCCCGCCGCTCACTCCCCGGCCGCCCCGCGGCCGCTTCCCGGTCCCGTCGCGGAAACCCGGTGGCCACCGCGCGCTCTACGCCCTACCGTGCCGACGTGCGCGAGAAGCTCAGGGTGGCGGCCTACGCCGTGTGCGTCCGTGACGGTCAGATCCTGCTCGCCCGGTCACCGGCCGACGACGGCACACCCGAGTGGGTCCTGCCCGGCGGCGGCATGGAGCACGGCGAGGACCCGTACGACACGGTCCGCCGCGAACTCATGGAGGAGACCGGATACCGCATCGCGGTGACCGGCCTGCTGGGCATCGACTCCAACCGCCTCCGCTTCCCCCGCGCGGGCCTGCGGCGCGCCGCCACCGACCACCACGGCGTGCGGATCATCTACACCGGCGAGATCGTCGGCGGTGAACTGCGCAACGAGGTCGACGGCTCCACCGACATGGCCGCCTGGCACGACCTGGACGCCGTACCGGACCTGAGGCACATCCGGCTGATCGATGTCGCCCTGCGGCTGTGGCGGGAGAAGCCGGCGGCCGGGCGGTTTGCAGAAGAGCAGTCGTAAGTGCCGGAGACCCTCCCCTACCCCGGCAGATGAACGCGGAGTAGCCGGGCCCCGGACGCCCGTGATCCGCTCAATGACCGGTCCCCACCTCGCCTGATCCACGTACGGTGATCGGCGCTGCGCGTTGCCGCCGTGTTCACGCGCAGGTCACCCCCGGTGCCAACGATCCAAAGTGAGCGGGAAGTTCGCGGAAGCGATCACCCGTGACCACTGCCGACGCGTTCGTACTCGGGGAGATCGCGCCATGTCGCGCATACGCTCTGTCGCCACCTCCGCGGCCCACAAGGGCCGCGAGGCACTGGAGATCAACCGCCGTACCGTGCTCGCCGCCGCCGGAGCCGTCTCACTCTCCGCAGGCGTCGGATTCGCCCTGCGCCCCACCGACAGCGAGGCCACCCCCGCCGTCCCCGCCGCGGCCGAGGAGCAGCAGCCGGTCGCCGAGGGCCGCCAGGCCGCCGCGGCCCCCCTCGCCCCCTACACCAAGGGCACCACCCTCGCCTCCGTCGCCGCGCCCCGCACCAGCTCCGGCTACCGGCGGCTCGGCGACGGCGCCGGCTGGTCGCGCGTGGTGCGCTCCGACCTGGCCGCCGCCAAGTCCGGCCGCGCGAGCCGCCGCACTGCCCTCGCCGCGTTCGTGCAGTTCACCGACCTGCACCTGATGGACGTCCAGCACCCGCTGCGTCTTGAGTTCCTGCGCGCCCACGACCCGCACGCCTGGCGCCCGCACGAGGCGCTCACCGTGCCCGGCGCCATCTCGCTCGTCGAGCGGGTCAACGCGCTGCGCGGCGCCCCGGTCACCGGCTCGCCGCTGCACTTCGTGATGACCACCGGCGACAACACCGACAACAACGCCCACTCCGAACTGGAGTGGTTCATGAAGGTGATGAGCGGCGGCAAAATCACCCCCAACACCGGTGACCCCAAGCACTACGAGGGCGTCCAGAACAGCGGCCTCAAGCTGTACTGGCAGGCGTCCTCCACCGTCCGCGACGGCGACAAGGCGCTCGGCTTCCCGCACCTCGCCGGCTTCCTGGCCGCCGCGATCCGCGAGGTCAAGAGCCCCGGCCTCAACCTGCCCTGGTACTCCACGGTCGGCAACCACGACGCCCTGCCGCTCGGCTGCTTCGGCTCGCACGCCGACCCCTACCTCGCCGCGGCCGCGATCGGCGGCAAGAAGCTGATGACGGTGACCGACGCCGAGGCCAAGAAGCTCCAGGACTCCATCCGCACCGCCAAGGACCCCAAGGGCAGCGGCTACCGCGACTTCCTGAAGGCCCACGCCCGGTCGATGCGCTCGGTCACCGCCGACGAGAAGCGCGCCCCCTACACCTCCGCCGACTACCTCAAGGCCCACCTGGACCCGGCCTACCAGGGCCTCGGCCCGGTCGGCCACGGCTACTCGACCGCCAACGTGGCCGCGGGCACCCAGTACTACGCCTTCCGTATCTCCGACGACGTCATCGGCATCAGCCTCGACACGACGGACGCGGGCGGCCACTACGACGGATCGATCGGATCGACCCAACTCGCCTGGCTGGAGAAGACCCTGAAGGAGAACAAGGACTCCTACGCGGTCGTCTTCAGCCACCACACCAGCCAGACGATGACCAACACCCGTCCCGACCCGGCCCACCCGAGCGACCGCCGCCACACGGGCGCCGAGCTGGTCACCCTGCTCAACCGCCACGCCAACGTGCTGGCCTGGGTCAACGGCCACATCCACCGCAACCTCATCACCCCGCACAAGGCCTCGAACGGCAACTCCTTCTGGGAGATCACCACCGCCTCGCACGTCGACCACCCCCAGCTGGCCAGGGTCGTCGAGCTGGCGGACAACAAGGACGGCACGATCTCCCTCTTCACCACCCTGATCGAGTCGGCCGCCCCGCACCGCACGGACTTCTCCGACCTCTCCCAGACCGGCCTCGCCGCCCTCTACCGCGAACTGGCCTTCAACGCCCCCGGTTCCAGCAAGGTCCTGGGCGGCAGCACGACGGACCGGAACACGGAGCTGGTGCTGAAGAAGGGCTGAAACTCACTCAACCGGCCCAAGCCGGGCAACCTCGCCGATCAGGACGGTGTCCCTCCCCCCGACCGAGTACGACGACTCCACTGGGGGAGAGACATGTCCGTACGTACGACGCTGGTGGCGGCCACCGCACTGGCCCTGTCGGCAGCGCTCGCCGGACCGGCGCTGGCGGCCCCGGCCGGACCGGCGCCGACGGCAGCCGCGGCCGGCCACCAGGCCACCCGCAAGGCGATCGAGGCCGCGATCGAGGGCGGCGTCCCCGGGGCGACGGCGACGGCCCGGGACGCCCGCGGCACCTGGTCGACGACGGCCGGGGTGGGCGACACCCGCACCGGCGCCCCGCGGTCGGTGTCCGACCGCTACCGGGTCGGCAGCATCACGAAGACCTTCGTGGCCACGGTGCTGCTCCAGCTGGAGGCGGAAGGCCGGCTGTCCCTCGACGACACGGTGGACAAGTGGCTGCCGGGCGTGGTGGCCGGCCACGGCAACGACGGCCGCCGCATCACCGTCCGCCAGCTCCTCAACCACACCAGCGGGCTCTTCAACTACACCGCGGACGAGGACTTCGGCCGCAGGTACTTCCTGAAGGACGGCTTCTTCGAGCACCGCTACGACACACTGACCCCCGCCGGGCTGGTGGCGATCGCGACGAAGCACCAGCCGGCCTTCGCCCCGGGCACCAGCTGGGCCTACTCGAACACCAACTACGTGCTCGCCGGCATGGTGATCAAGGCGGTGACGGGCCACTCGTACGCCCAGGAGATCACCGACCGGGTGATCAGGCCCCTCCACCTGACCGGCACCTCCGTCCCCGGCACCCGCACCACCCTGCCGCGCCCGAGCAGCCGCGCCTACTCGAAACTCGCCGACACGACGACGGGCCCCACCTACGACGTCACCACCCTCAACCCCTCCATGGCCTCCTCCGCCGGCGAGATGATCTCCACCTCCGCCGACCTGACCCGCTTCTACGAAGCCCTCCTGCGCGGCAGGCTGCTCCCTGCGCACCAGCTGAAGGAGATGAAGACCACCACCCCCGTCCCCGGCGACCCCAACAGCGCGTACGGCCTCGGCCTGATCGAGGTCACCCTCCCCTGCGGCGTCCACGTCTGGGGCCACGACGGTGGCATCCACGGCTCCTCCTCCACCGCGGCCACCACCGCCGACGGCCGCCACGCCCTGGCCCTCAACTTCAACGCCGACTGGACCGGCGACAAGGACGCGGTGGTCGAGGCGGAGTTCTGCGGGGGCTGAGCGCCGGTTGCCGGGCCCGGTGGCCGGTCCGGACGACGGCCGGCCACCGGGCCCCGGAAAAAATCTCGGCCGGTGATGTCGAGAACCCGTGGCCGGCTCCGTCCCCGGGGTGAAAGCGACCACAATGGCCGCACCAGCACCGAGGAGAACCACGATGGCCAAGTACCTGCTGCTGAAGCACTACCGCGGCGCCCCCGCCCCGGCCAACGACGTGCCCATGGACCGGTGGACGCCCGAGGAGATCTCGGCCCACGTGCAGTACATGAACGACTTCGCCGCCCGGCTGGAGAAGACCGGCGAGTTCGTCGACGGCCAGGCCCTCGCCCCCGAGGGGATGTGGGTCCGCTACGACGGCGAGGGGCGCCCGCCGGTCACCGACGGCCCGTTCGCCGAGACCAAGGACCTCATCGCCGGCTGGATGGTGATCGACGTCGACAGCCACGAGCGCGCCGTGGAGCTGGCCGGTGAGCTCTCGGCCGCCCCCGGGGCGGGCGGGAAGCCGATCCACGAGTGGCTGGAGGTGCGCCCGTTCCTGTCCGCGCCGCCCAACGTCCCGCAGTGCCACTGATGGACGAGGTCCTGCTCAGGAGCCTCACCCCGAGCGTGCTCACCGTCCTCGTCCGCCGCGGAGCCGACTTCGCGGCGGCCGAGGACGCCGTGCAGGAGGCGCTGGTCGAGGCGGTCCGCGTCTGGCCGTCCGACCCGCCGCGGGACCCGAAGGGCTGGCTGGTCACCGTGGCCTGGCGGCGGTTCCTCGACGCGACCCGCGCCGACACCGCCCGCCGCCGGCGCGAGGACCGCGTGGACGAGGAGCCGCCGCCCGGCCCCGTCCCCGCGGCGGACGACACCCTCCAGCTCTACTTCCTCTGCGCCCACCCCTCCCTCACCCCCTCCGCCGCGGTCGCGCTCACCCTGCGCGCCGTCGGCGGACTCACCACCCGCCAGATCGCCCGGGCCTACCTGGTGCCCGAGGCGACCATGGCCCAGCGGATCAGCCGCGCCAAGCGCACGGTCTCCGGCGTCCGCCTCGACCGGCCCGGCGATGTCGCCACCGTGCTGCGCGTCCTCTACCTGGTCTTCAACGAGGGCTACTCCGGTGATGTCGACCTCGCCGCCGAGGCCGTCCGGCTCACCCGGCAGCTCGCGGCCGCGATCGACCACCCCGAGGCGGCCGGGCTGCTCGCCCTCATGCTGCTCCACCACGCCCGGCGGGCCGCCAGGACCGCACCCGACGGCAGCCTGGTACCCCTTGCCGAGCAGGACCGGAGCCGGTGGGACACCCGCCTGATCGCCGAGGGCGTCGGGATCCTCCAGACGGCCCTCGCCCGCGACCGCCTCGGCGAGTTCCAGGCCCAGGCCGCCATCGCCGCCCTGCACGCGGACGCGCCCACCGCCGCGGAGACCGACTGGGTGCAGATCGTCGAGTGGTACGACGAACTCGCGCGTCTGACCGACAGCCCGGTCGTCCGGCTCAACCGCGCGGTCGCCGTCGGCGAGGCGGACGGCCCCCGCGCCGGCCTCGCCGCACTCGCCGAGCTGGACGCCGCCCTGCCCCGGCACACCGCGGTCGCCGCCTACCTGCACGAACGCGACGGCGACCGGACGACCGCGGCACGCCTGTACGCCGAGGCGGCCCGCAAGGCCCCCAATCTCGCCGAACGCGACCACCTGACCCGCCGGGCCGCACGCCTCAACACCCACCGCGACAGGTGACATCGTCGTGCGTCCGGGTACCTCGCTTGCCGTTTTTTTGCCGTCGGCCGCCCTCGTCCGGAGGGCGCGGGGGATGCGGAAGCCCTTGTAAAAGCGCAGGTCAGAAGGGTGTCCGCGGGGCAAACGGAATGATGTTGGCGACCGGGGGTCCGGCGCTCGTCCTGTAAACGCAGCCGACTCCGACACGAGACACTCCGTTCATCCGAATGAAACGTCCGTACCGCCTCATATCGGCTAACCCGCGGTTCCCGGGGATGGCTCGATCTGGTGCAAGGCAGGTGGTCGTGTGGGCGCTCGGCTCGGACTTCGTGTGCTCTCGGTCTACGAGGGCTTTTTCTCCGGGGGAGCCCGGATCGTGCACAGTGATGTGCTGCTCGGCCTGGTAGAGGGCGGACAGCAGTGGCATCGTGTGTTGAGTCTGCACGGTGAGGTCCACCGAGAATCCACCACGCAGCGCATGGAGGACGACGCCTGTTACCGCGCGCTTACGGCAGGTGGCGTCGAGGTCACGTCGCTGGGCCGCACCGCCGGTCTCGTCGACGGCACCGTCGCGGCGTCGGTTTTCAGCGGGCCCGAGCTGGCCGATACGGCGCGGGCCATGGCCGGTGCGGACGTCATCCTGTCACTGAAGGAGCAGCCGCTCGCGCTGCTCAACCAGGCCGGGCTGCCCCGCCGCCCCGTCGTCGTCTGCCTGCACCGGTCCGACCCGGAGAACCAGGGCCAGGCGCTGGACGAACTCAAGGCCGCCATCGCGGACGGCACGGTGGTCGCCTGCGTGTGCTGCGCCGAGTCCACGCGGGACGCGTACGAGGCCGCCGGGATCCCCGGCGAGCTGCTGCACGTGATCCCGAACGGCGTCGACCTGCTCCGCTTCCGGCCGGACGCGGCCCTGCGGCTCGCCTTCCGCGAGTCCCTCGGCATCCCCGCCACCGCCCCGGACGCTCCCGTCGTCGTATTCGCCGCCCGGTACGCCGGCATGAAGAACGTGCCGCTCTTCCTGCGGGCGGCCAGGGCGTGGCTGGCTCGTGAGGGCGGCGGGCACGTCGTCATGTGCGGGGCCGGGATGACCGAGGACAACCCCGCCCTGTGGGCCGACATCGAGGTCGCCTTCGGCGCCGACCGGGCCGCCCTCGGCGACCGCGTGCACCTGCTCGGCGTACGGCACGACATGGAGACCGTCTACGCCGGCTCCGATGTCGTCGCCCTCACCTCCGCCTCCGGCGAGGCGGCGCCGCTCTGCCTCATCGAGGGCATGATGTGCGGCGCCGTCCCGGTCACGACGGACGTCGGCGACAGCGCGTCGATCGTCGAGGGACACGGGTTCGTGACGCCCTTCGACCCCGACGCGATCGCCTTCGCCTGGTCGGCGGCGGTGGCCGACAGGGAGCTCTTCGCTCCGGCGCTGGCGGCGAGCCGCGAGCGGTTCAGCCGTACCCGGATGATCGCCGCGTACGCCGACCTGCTCGCCCACGTCGTCGGCGACGACGTCCGCGACGAACTGCGCCCCGGCGTCAGCGGCCAGTAGCACCCAGCCGGTTCGCCCCGCCCGCCGCGACCGCGGTGCGGGCGGGGCGGCGGTCGGCTACCCGGGCAGCGGGTCGTCGCGCAGGACGCCGTAGAGGACGCCGTCCCGCCAGCGGCCGTCCCGGAAGACGAGGGAGCGCATCACGCCCTCGCGGGTGAAGCCGGCCTTCTCCAGGGCGCGTTGCTCGGCGATGTTCTCCGAGTCGGTGTCGGCCTGGATCCGTTGCACCGGAGTATGGGCGAACAGGTAGCGGACGAGGAGCAGTTGGGCACGGGTGCCGACGCCCCGGCCGCGGGCCTCCGGCGCCAGGGCGATGCCGGCGCTCCAGCAGTACGACGTGGGGCCGGTCGTCAGCTTGTGCCAGGACACGAAGCCGAACGGGCCGCCGGACGCGGCGCCGTCGGAGGCGTCGACGATCAACTGGCCGTCGTCCGGCCCGAGCAGACCGTTCTCCGCGAAGCGGCGCCGGAAGCGGTCGGGGTCCCGCCAGCCGAACCACTGGAAGTGGCTCGCCGCCTCGGGGTCGAAGAGAAACCGCTCCAGCAGCGGGAGGTCGTCCTCGCGGGCGGGGCGCAATATCACGGAGGCGTCGTCGCTCATCCCGGTCACTCTAGACGGCGACCGTGGTGCAGCCTGCTGTACCCGGAGTCGGGGTGCGTACGGCAATGATCCGCGGACGCGGCCCTGGTGTGCTGACACCACTCACCGCCCCACCCGAGGTTCAGCCACCACCATGCGTATGAACTTGGACGCCGTCTCCGGTGCCGCCGTCCTGGTCACCGTCCTCGCCTTCTCCGCCACCGCCCCCCTCACCGCCTACGCCGCGGTCCCCGCGTTCGCGCTGGCCTTCGGCCGCAACGCCCTCGGTCTGCTCACGCTGGGCCCGGCCTTCCTGCTGGCGCGCCGCCGTGAGGTGCACCGGGTGTTCAGCGGGGAGCGCGACCTGGTCCGCAAGGAGCAGCGGCGGGCGGTCCTGTTCGCCGTTGCCGCGGGGACGGCGCTGGCCGCCCACTTCGCCACCTTCATGACCGGCGCCCAGCTGACCAGCGTGGCGATGGCGACCGGGCTGGTGGCCACCCAGCCGGTGTGGCAGGCCCTCATCGCGACCGCCCGGGGCAGCCGCCTGTCCAGGGCCGCGTGGACGGGGCTGGCGGTGTCGGTGGCCGGTGCCGTGGTCGCGAGCGGCGCCGACATCGGCACCGGCGCGGACGCGGTGACCGGGGACGTCCTCGCCCTCGCCGGCGCCGTCGCGCTGGCCGCCTACACCGCCCTGAGCGAGGAGGCCCGCCCCGACGTCAGCACGCCGATGTACTCGGTGCTGTGCTTCTCGGTGTGCACCGTCGAGATGCTGCTGCTGTGCCTGGTCACCGGCACTCCGCCGGTCACCTTCACCGCGCATGCCTGGTACGCCCTGCTGGGCCTGCTCCTGCTGCCGCAGCTGCTGGGCCTGTTCTCGCTGAACTTCGCCCTCGGCCGGGCACCGGCGACCGCGGTCAGCGTGCTGCTGCTGTTGGAGGCGCCGATGGCGGCGCTGGTCGGCCGGCTCTGGCTGGGGCAGCTGCCCACCGGTGGCGCCTGGCCCGGACTCGTCATGATCATGCTCGGGGTGGCCGTCGTGGTGATCGGGGACGCCCGGCGGGCGCCGGCCGCGGCGGACCTGCCGGGGCACGGCCGGGCCGGTCTCCACACCCTGCTGCAACACCCGATTCTGGCGCCGGCTCCGGCCGGCGACGTCTACGACGGAATCTGGCGCGACGCCCGGCTGGGCAGGCTCACCGACGCGGAGCACACCATCCGGCGGTCGGAGAACCACTCCGTCCGGTTGCACGGCGCCAAGTCGGCCGAGGCGACCCACTGGATCGAGGTACGCGCCCACGTCGCCCACCTCGCCGGCAACGGCCGCCTCGCCGTCCGCCTGTGGCTGAGCGCGGCCCGCTTCCATGCCGAACCGCCCCGGCGGGACACCGCACGGACCCGGCTGTGCCTGGAGCGCGCCTTCACCGAGTGGCGGGACCTGCCCGACCATACCGCGATGCGTGAACTGGCCCCGGCCCTGCGGCAGATGTACGCGCGCCATCCGAACGACCCGCGCGAGCACCGCCGGTGGTCCGGCGGCGTGCGGGAGGTCGACGCCCACCTCGCGGCACAGGGCTCCGCCCCTGCCCGCCGTGAGTAGCCCGCCCGGTGAACAGGGAAGGAGGGGCCGTCGGTCCCCCTCCGGACCGGCGGTCCCTCCCTTTCCAGGGCCCCGCGCCTGAGTGCTGCCGCGATGCGTCGTCGTTCGGGCGCGGCGCCGTCGTGGCTGGTCGCGCAGTTCCCCGCACCCCTTCGGGGCGCCCCCGCGGGGGCACTGCTCAGCGAGGCAGTACCACCACGTACGCGGCCGGGTCGCGGTCGGCGGACGCCATCAGGGCCGTACGGACCACCGCCGCCTGCTGCTCCATCGAGTTCCGGAGCTTCTTCGGGGTGACGTACACGACCGTGATGCCGAGCCGCTCCAAGTGCTCCCGCTTGCGGGCGTATTCGGACCACAGGGCGTCCTCGTCCTGGCGCGGTGCACGGGTGTCCAGCTCGACGGCGACCGCCTGCTCCGGCCAGTAGGCGTCGAGACCGCCCAGGTGGGGGCCGCCCGGCAGCCTCAGGTCCACGTTCCAGACCGGGTCGGGGAGGCCGTACTCGTGGACCATCCGGTAGAGGCGGTCCTCCGCGATGGCCCGGCCCTCGGCGACGAGGGAGTCGACGGCGTCCACCACATGGGGGCGGGCGAGCAGCTTCGCCTGGTTCAGCTCCCGTACCACCGCCGCCGGTTCGCAGTGGCCGCCGCGCACCGCCTCGGTCAGCAGCCGCCGTACCGCCTCCGCGTCGGTGAGGTCCGCGACCGCGTCCGCGAGGGCACGCGGGACCGGGGCGACCGGGAGGCCCGTCACCGTCTCGGGGGCCGGCAGGGCCGGGGTGCGGAGCACGCGGACGTAGGAGGTGGAGCGCAGCCGGCGCATCCGCGGGACCAGGACGTCCACGTGGTCCAGGGCGAGCAGCGGCGGGGTGGCGGAGAAGCCGTGCAGGGTCAGCGCCGCCAGTCCGGTGATCATCGCGTCCGCGTAGACCGGGCGGTGCGGGGTGTCCGGGGTCGGCTGCGCCGGGACGCCCGGGGCCGGTTCGCGGGCCGTGAAGAGGAGGGCCCCGTGCAGGCGTTCCTCGCTGGTCGGCGGGCCGGGGTGGAGCAGTACCACGCCTGGCAGCAGTTGCTGCCAGGGGCCGCCCGGCCGGCACTGCTCGGCGATCTCGGTGGCCGCGACGCCGTGCGAGCGGAGCTGGGCCGTCGTCAGCACCCGGCGGTGGACGTCGGAGAGGTGGCGGAGGGGGCGGGGGGAGAGCGGGGTGTTGTGGGTCATGGCCTCGGGATTCCCGGGGCCGGCCGGGTCTTTAACCAGTGTTACGCGTTCGTCGATAAATACGGACAAGGCGGTACTAAAGGACGGATGTTCGGGTGCCGAGTAGGGGCCGGAAACCCCTGGTCCGGACGGGTGGGGACCAGGGGTTACGGCCATGATTGACTGAATTGCGTAACGGTCACCCGGAGGGTGACCTATGGCCAAAGGTCAGCTCGCGGACGCCCCTGCGGCCCGCGCGTCGCACTCCTGTCCGCGCAGCGTCCGTGCCAGGTCGTCCCGGGCCTCCAGAACCAGCCGGCGCAGCGCCGGGGGTGCGTCGGTGTGGGCCGCCAGCCACGCGTCCGTCGCCTCCAGCGTCTCCGGGCGGTCCTGGTACGACGGATACAGGCCCCGGACCACGTCCATGCCGATCTGGATCGAGCGGTCCTCCCAGATCCGTGCGATCACCTCGAAGTACTTCTCCGCGTACGGCGCCAGCAGCTCCCGTTGCGACGGCTGGGCGAAGCCCGCGATCGTCGCCTCCACCAGCGCGTTGGACAGCGCCTGCGACTCCACGACCTGCGCCCACGCCTGCGCCTTCACGGCCGCCGACGGACGGGCGGCCAGACAGCGCACCTGGTGCCGCTTCCCGGACGCCGTGTCGTCCCGGGCCAGTTCGGCCGCCAGGGCCGACTCGTCGGCCACGCCGTGTGCGGCGAGGGGTTCGAGGAACGCCCAGCGCAGCTCCTGGTCGACGTCCAGGCCGTCGATCGTCGCCGTACCCGCCAGCAGCTCCTGGAGCAGCCCGAAGTCGGAGCCGTCCGCCGCCGTCGACGCGAAGAACCGCGCCCAGGCCAGCTGGTGCTCGCCGCCCGGCGCCGCCTGCCGCAGCTCCCGCAGGGCGCCCTCGGCGAGCAGCCGCCCGGCCGCCTCCCGCCCCTGCGGCGCCACATAGTGCACCAGCGCCGACTCCGCCCACGCCTGGAGCATCTGCAGCACGCCGATGTCCGACTCGCGGCTCGCGAACCGCAGCACCAGGTCGACGAAGTCCCGGGCGGGCAGCAGCGCGTCCCGGGTCAGGTTCCACAGCGCCGACCAGCACAGTGCCCGGGCCAGCGGGTCGGTGAGCGAGCCGAGGTGGCCGCGCAGGGTCGCCAGCGACGTCTCGTCGAAACGGATCTTGCAGTAGGTGAGGTCGTCGTCGTTGACCAGGACCAGATCCGGGGCGTCGGCGCCGGCCAGGTCCGCGACCACCGTGCGCGGGCCGTCGACGTCCGCCTCGGCACGCGCGTACCGGACCAGCTCGCCGCCCTCCAGCCGGTACAGACCGATCGCGACCCGGTGCGGACGCAGCTCCGGGGTGCCCGTCGGCGGAGCCGACTGATGAGCGGGGCCAGCGGCCTCCTGCACCACCGCCAGCTCGGCCACCCTGCCGGCCGCGTCCAGCAGCACCTGCGGGGTCAGCGAGTTCACCCCGGCCGTCTGCAGCCACTTGCCGGCCCAGGCGCTCATGTCCCGGCCGCTGGTCTCCTCCAGGACCGACAGCAGGTCGCCGAGGCGGGTGTTGCCGTACGCGTTGCGCTTGAAGTAGCGGCGGGCACCTTCCAGGAACGCGTCCTGGCCGACGTACGCCACCAGCTGCTTGAGGACCGAGGCGCCCTTGGCGTAGGTGATGCCGTCGAAGTTGAGCTTGGCGTCCTGGAGGTCGCGGATGTCGGCCGTGATCGGGTGCGTGGAGGGCAGCTGGTCGGCGCGGTACGCCCAGGCCTTGCGGCGGTTGGCGAAGGTGGTCCAGGCGCCCTCGAAACGGGTCGCGCCGACGTTCGCGAACGTGCCCATGAAGTCCGCGAAGGACTCCTTCAGCCACAGGTCGTCCCACCACACCATGGTGACCAGGTCGCCGAACCACATGTGCGCCATCTCGTGCAGGATCACGTTGGCGCGCGCCTCGTACGACGCCTGCGTCACCTTGCCCCGGAAGATGTACTCCTCCCGGAAGGTCACCATGCCCGGGTTCTCCATCGCGCCCAGGTTGTACTCGGGCACGAACGCCTGGTCGTACTTCCCGAACGGGTACGGGTAGTCGAAGTGGTCGTGGAAGAAGTCCAGGCCCTGCTTGGTGATCAGGAAGACGTCGTCCGCGTCGAAGTAGGGGGCGAGGCCCTTGCGGCACAGCGCGCCGAGCGGGATGTCGAGCGTCGTGCCGTCGGGGAACGTCCGGGAGTAGGAGTCCGTCACGTAGTGGTACGGCCCCGCCACCACACACGTGATGTACGTCGAGATCGGCTTCGTCTCCGCGAACCGCCACACGCCGTCGGCGAGTTCCCCCGTCCCGTTGCTCCACACCGTCCACTCCTCGGGCGCCCGCACCTCGAAGCGGAACGGTGCCTTGAGGTCCGGCTGCTCGAAGTTCGCGAAGACCCGGCGGGAGTCGGCCGGCTCGTACTGCGTGTAGAGGTAGACCTCGCCGTCCTCGGGGTCGACGAAGCGGTGCAGGCCCTCGCCGGTGCGGGAGTAGGCGCACCGGGCGTCCACCACCAGCTCGTTCTCCGCGGCCAGGTCCTCCAGGGTGATCCGGGTGCCGTCGAAGACCTCGCCGGGGTCGAGGTCCTTGCCGTTCAGGGTCACGGCGGTCACGCTCGGCGCGATCAGGTCGGCGAAGCTCGCCGCCCCCGGCTCGTTGCAGCGGAAGCGGATCGTGGTCACCGAGCGGAAGGTGCGCGGCTCGTCCTGGGCCTCCCCGACGGCGGACCGTACGTCCAGTGACACGTCGTACCCGTCGACCGACAGCAGGGCGGCCCGCTCCCGGGCCTCGTCGCGGGACAGATTCTCACCGGGCACGGGCGGCACTTCCTCATCGTTGTCGGTACGCCGGAACAGCACCGATCCTCCCACGTGCTCCTGACGGCGGGTATCCGGGAATGGGGTGGCCGGGGACGGTGTTGCCGCTGGAAAAGGCCCGTATTCCGAGGAGAACCATGTCCGAGACCGTGACCAGCTCCGGCAAGACCCCCGTCGATTTCTGGTTCGACCCGCTGTGCCCCTGGGCCTGGATGACCTCCCGGTGGGTCCTGGAGGTGGAGAAGGTCCGCGACATCGAGGTCCGCTGGCACATCATGAGCCTCGCGGTCCTCAACGAGCCCAAGCTCGACGAGCTGCCCGAGGAGTACCGCGAGCTGCTGGAGACCAAGGCGTGGAAGCCGATCCGCGTGGTCACCGCGGCCTGGCAGAAGCACGGCGCCGACGTCCTCGGCCCGCTGTACACCGCGCTCGGCACCCGTATCCACAACAACGGCGAGGGCCCGACCGTGGAGGCCATCGCGGGCGCGCTCGCCGACGTCGGCCTGCCGGCCGAGCTGATCGACTACGCCGACCAGGAGGACTTCGAGTTCGACGCCGAGCTGCGCGCCTCCCACAAGGAGGGCATCGACAAGGTCGGCCAGGACGTCGGCACCCCGGTTATCGCGGTCCCCGGCTCCGACGGCGAGCAGATCGCTTTCTTCGGCCCCGTCGTCACCCCCGCCCCCAAGGGCGAGGAGGCGGCCCGCCTGTGGGACGGCACCCTCGCGGTCGCCTCCGTCCCCGGCTTCTACGAGATCAAGCGGTCCCGCACCAAGGGCCCCGACTTCAGCAACCTGTAGGTCACCCCGCCGCGCCCGGCGGCCCCGCCGGGCGCGGGACGAAGATCACCACCATGCCGGCCGGCGTCGGCCGGGGCGCTGCGATCCGGCATGGGCGAGGCTCGTCCCATGGGTGAGATGGGCAGAAAGCGCCCACGGTGCGGGCGGCCTCTCCGCTCGGCAGGAGAGGCCGCCCGTCATCCGGACGTACCTGTCAACGTGATGTGTTCACTCGGCTGCCGGGATTCATTCGCAGTGCTCCGGCCTTCGGGCCGGGTGTGAAGCGAATCTCGTGGTGGCGACGCGGAGCGTCGCGATGTTGTCCCGGTGGAGCCGGGCAGTGCAGGACCCAGGTGACATCCCGCACGCATGTTCCCGGTAGCAATGGATGTTCGGGCTCTCTAGCGTGTTCGGCATGCAGCTCCGGTACGCGTTCAGGCTCTACCCGAATGCCGGTCAGCGCACCGCGCTGGCCAGAGCGTTCGGGTGTGCCCGCGTCGTCTTCAACGACGCGGTCCGCGCCCGTGAGGACGCCCGTAAGGCCGGGCAGCCGTTCCCGACGGCCGGGCAGCTGTCCCGGAAGCTGATCACCGAGGCGAAGCGGTCCAAGGAGCGGTCCTGGCTCGGTGAGGTGTCCGCGGTGGTCCTCCAGCAGTCTCTGCGGGACGCTGAGAGCGCATACCGCAACTTCTTCGCTTCCCTCAAGGGCGCACGCAAGGGGCCGAAGACGGGAGCACCACGGTTCAAGTCCCGCAAGGATGCCCGGCAGTCGATCCGGTTCACCGCCAACGCCCGCTGGAACATCACCGGCAGCGGTCGGCTGAGCCTGCCGAAGATCGGCGCGGTGAAGGTGAAGTGGTCCCGCACCCTGCCCTCCGCCCCCACCTCCGTCACCGTCGTCAAGGACGCCGCCGGCAGGTATTTCGCGTCCTTCGTCATCGACACCGACCCTGCCGCCGACCAGGCCCGCATGGCCCAGACCAACCGCACTGTCGGCATCGACCTCGGCCTGAACCACTTCGCCGTCCTGTCCGACGGCACGAAGATCGACTCCCCGCGCTTTCTACGGCGCGCGGAGAAGAAACTGAAGAAGGCCCACAAGGAGCTGTCCCGCAAGCGTAAGGGATCGAAGAACCGGGCCAAGGCCCGTCTGAAGGTCGCCCGCGCCCACTCCAGAGTTGCCGACGCACGCCGTGAGTTCCACCACCAGCTCTCCACCAGGCTGATCTCCGAGAACCAAGGGATCGCCGTGGAGGACCTGTCGGTGGCGGGACTGGCCCGCACGAGGCTGGCCAAGTCCGTCCATGACGCGGGCTGGGCACAGTTCATCCGCATGCTGGAGTACAGGGCAGAACGTTACGGCCGCACCCTGGTCAAGATCGGCCGGTTCACGCCGACCTCCCAGACCTGCTCCACCTGCGGTGTGGTGGACGGACCCAAACCCCTCAACGTGCGGGAATGGACCTGTAGTGCCTGTGGCACCGTCCACGACCGGGACCACAACGCCGCACTCAATGTGAAGACGGCCGCCGGACTGGCGGTATCGGCCTGCCGAGCGCCGGTAAGACCAGAACCCGTTCTGGCACAGCGCGAAGAAACAGGAAGCCACGGATTCCCGACCGGAAACCGTGCCGCGTAGCGGCACGGCAACCAGCCGAGAAGGCCAGAATCCTCGGGCTTCAGCCCGAGAAGCGTGTCAAGGACGTGTAGTGCGAGGCGTCGCCCTCGATCGAGTAGCTCTCCTTGCCCTCGATGCCGACCGGGACGTCACCGGCGACGGTGACGCGGTTGAGGCGGCGCGGCCGGCCGTCGTAGTTGTCGATGGCGTAGTGCTGGGTGATGCGGTTGTCGAACAGGACCAGCTGGTTCGGGGACCAGCGGTGGCGCAGGATGTTCTCGGGGCGGGTGACGTACGCCTGGAGCAGGTCGAGGATCTTGCGCGACTCGTCCTTCGACAGGCCGGCGATCCGCTGCGCGAACCCCCCGATGAACAGCCCGCGTTCACCGGTCAGCGGGTGCACCCGGACGACCGGGTGGACCGTGCGGAACTTGATCGACGTGAACTGGGCGCGCTGGGCGGCCTTCTCCTCGTCGATCTCCTCGTCCGGAACTGCGTAGTCGTAGTCGTTGGTGTGCTCCGCCCACAGCGTGTCGGCCAGCGCGCGCAGCGGCTCGGGCAGGTCGCGGTAGGCGGCGGCCGAACTGGCGATCAGGGTCTCGCCGCCGTACGGCGGGATCGTGATGGAGCGCAGGGTGCTGGCCTGGGGCGGGTTCAGGACGAACGTCACGTCGGTGTGCCAGTGGTTGGCCCGGCCGCGCTCGCTGTCGACGGGCAGCACGTTCGGGGCGCCGTCGACGGCGGGCACCGTCGGGTGGGCGGTGGTGAGGTCGCCGAAGTGCCGGGCGAAGGCCTCCTGGCCCTCGTCGTCGAGGTTCACGTCGTCGAAGACCAGGGCCTTGTGGACGTTCAGGGCCTCGCGGATCGCGGCGACCTGCTCCGCGTCCAGCGGCTTGGAGATGTCCACGCCCAGGACCTGGGCGCCGATGTTCGCGGTGACCTTGCGGATCTCGATGGACATGCGGGGGCGTCCTTTCAGAGGGTGGCGAGTGCGGGAGTGACGTACTGGTTGGCGGGGCGCGGGAGGCCGTAGCGCTCCCGCAGGGTCCGGCGCGGGCCGTAGGCGGTGCGCAGCAGGCCGCGGGCGCGCAGGATCGGGACGACGTGGTCGACGAAGGCCTCCAGGCCGGAGGGCAGTACGGGCGGCATGATGTTGAAGCCGTCGGCGGCGCCCTGGGTGAACCAGGTCTCGATCGCGTCGGCGACCTGCTCCGGGGTCCCGGCGAAGGTCAGATGCCCGCGGCCGCCGCCGAGCCGCCCGATCAGCTGCCGTACGGTGAGCCGCTCACGGCGGGCGAGCCCGACGATCAGCGTGTAGCGGCTCTTGGCGCCCTCGACGGCGTCCTCGGGCGGCAGCTCGGCGGGCAGCCGGGCGTCCAGCTCCAGGGTTCCGGCGGGGAGATGAAGGAGCCGTTCCAGATTGGCCACGCCGTGCCGGTGCACGATGTGGTCCTCCAGGAGCTGCTCGTGCGCCCGCGCCTCGGCCTCGGTCGAGCCGATGACGGGGACGATGCCGGGCAGCACCTTGATGTGGTCGGGGTCGCGGCCGGCCGCGACCGTCCGGGCCTTGAGGTCGGCGTAGAACTCCCGCGCCTCCTCGATGGTCTGCTGCGCGGTGAACACCGCCTCCGCGTACCTGGCCGCGAACGCCTTGCCGTCCTCGCTGGAGCCCGCCTGCACGAGCAGCGGGTAACCCTGCGGGGAGCGGGGCACGTTGAGGGCGCCCTCGACACCGAAGTACGTGCCCCGGTGCCGGGGCGGATGGATCTTCGCGTCGTCGCCCCAGACACCGGCCGCCTTGTCGGCGACGATCGCGTCGTCCTCCCAGCTGTCCCAGAGCTTCAGGGCCACGTCGAGGAACTCGGCGGCACGCGCGTACCGTTCGGCGTGCGCGGGCTCCTCGTCGATGCCGAAGTTGCGGGCCGCCTCCGCCCCCGCCGTGGTGACGATGTTCCAGCCGGCCCGGCCGCCGCTGATGATGTCCAGCGAGGCGAACCTGCGGGCCAGGTTGTAGGGGGAGTTGTAGGAGGTGGAGGCGGTGGCGATCAGGCCGATGTGCTCGGTGGCCGTGGCCAGCGCGGTGAGCAGGGTGAGCGGTTCCAGGGCCCCGGCGGGGCGTTGCGCGACGCTGCCCCACAGGTGCGGCCCGTCGGCGAGGAAGAGCGAGTCGAAGGTACCGCGCTCGGCGGTCCGGGCCAGCCGCACGTAGTGCGCGAGGTCGACGTGCGCGTAGGGGTCGCTCTCCGGGAGACGCCAGGAGGCTTCGTGGTGGCCGGTGGTCATGAGGAAGGCGTTGAGGTGGAGTGCGCGGGTCATGCGAGGTCCTTTGTCTTGTCAGCGCCGACGACTTTCAGCCCGTCCGGCGATTGAGGACGAGGCCGTTCAGGCCGAAGCGGGGGTCCGGGGGCGGCAGCCCCCGGGACGGCCACCGCAACCGAGGGTCACGCGACGTCCTCCGTGACACCCAGCGCCGCCAGCAGCCGGCTTCGATACCCGCTGCGCGGGTGCTCGTGGTCGATGGTCAGGTCGAGGCCGATCCGGCCGTGCTCCAGGACGAGCACCCGGTCGGCGAGGACGATCGCCTCGTCGACGTCGTGGGTGACGAGCAGGACGGACGGGCGGTGCCGTTTCCACAGCTCGCGCAGCAGGTGGTGCATCCTGATCCGGGTGAGCGCGTCCAGCGCGCCGAACGGCTCGTCGGCGAGGAGCAGTTCGGGCTCGCGGACCAGGGACCGGGCGAGCGCGGCACGCTGTGCCTCGCCGCCGGACAGCTCGCCAGGCCAGGCCCGTTCGCGGCCCGCGAGGCCGACCTCGGTCAGCGCCGAACGGCCCTTCTCGTGGGCGTCCTTGCCGTCAAGGCCCAGCACCACGTTGTCCAGCACCCGGCGCCAGGGCAGCAGCCGGGAGTCCTGGAAGACCACCGACACCCGTTCCGGGGCGGTGAGCTGCCCGCTGCCGGTGACCCCGTGGTCGAGTCCGGCGACGGCCCGCAGCAGGGTGCTCTTGCCGGAGCCGCTGTGCCCGAGCAGGGCGGTGAACTGCCCGGCCGGCACGTCGAGATCGATGCCTTCGAGGACCGTACGATCCCCGAACGACCGGGTAAGGCCCCGGAGTTGGACGGCCGGGCGGGTCAGCTGCTCAGTGTGCGGCGCCACGACAGCACCCTCCGTTCGATGAGACGGACCACGGTGTCGGAGACGAGGCCGAAGACGCCGTAGATCAGCAGACCGACGAGGATGATGTCGCTGCGCCCGTAGTTCTGGGCCTGGAACATCATGTAGCCGAGGCCGCTGGTGGCGTTGATCTGCTCCAGGACGACCAGGCCGAGCCAGGAGCCGGTGACGCCGAGCCGGAGCCCCACGAAGAATCCGGGCAGCGCGCCGGGGATCACGATCTGCCGGATGAACCGGACCCTCGACAGGTCCAGCACCTCGGCGAGTTCGACGTAGCGGCTGTCGATGGCGGACAGCGCGGCATGCGTGTTCAGGTAGATCGGGATGTAGACGACGATCGCGATGATGGCGATCTTGAAGGTCTCGCCGATGCCCAGCCAGAGGATGAACAGCGGGATCAGGCCGAGGGTGGGGATCGCCCGGTTGATCTGCACGGTCCCGTCGATCAGCGCCTCGCCGGTGCGGCTGAGCCCGGCGGCCAGGGCCAGCAGCACCCCTGCGGTCAGGCCGATCGCGAAGCCGTACCCGGCCCGCTCCACGGAGGTCAGGATGTCGGTGCGCAGCGTCCCGGCCGTCCACAGGTGGACGGCGGTGTCCAGGACGGTCCAGGGCGCCGGGATCGCGCCGGGGTCGAGCTGCCCGGCGGCGGAGGCGATCGCCCAGGCGGCGAGGACGACGAGCGGGCCGGCCAGCCGGGCGGCGGGCAGCCGGCGGCCGGGGGAGAGCCGGCGGCGCGGCCGGACCCGGTGCGCCTCCTCCGCGACGGGAACCGGCACCGTGCCGGTGGTCACGGCGGTCATTTCCGGTACTCCGCCGGTACGGCCGCGGCGGCTATGCCCTCGAAGCGGTGGTCGAAGAGCCCGGAGACGTCGGTCTTCTTCACGAACCCGCCCTCCGCCAGCAGGTCCGCGGTCTCCTGCTCCCACTTGACCGCCTCGTCCCAACTCGGCGGGAACAGCGGCTTGTTGGCGAGCTTGGTGATGCCCTGGGCCTGGGCGAGGGTCAGGTTCTGGGTCTTGACGTAGAACTCCTCGTTCCAGGTGTCCGGGTTCTCCCACTGCCAGACCAGGCCCTTGGCCCACTGCGGGATGTACGCGGCGACCGCGGCCGCCTTGGCCTTGTCGTTCAGCACCGCCTGCGGCGCCCACAGCAGGTTGAGCAGGTCGACGACGTCGGTGGCGATGGTGTGCGCGCCCTTCGAGCCGTACTGCTGGATGTACGCCGGCGCCTGGGTGTTGGCGAGCGGGGCCACGTCCACCTGGCCGGACTGCAGGGCGGTGAAGAACTGGTTGCTGGTCAGCGGGACCAGTTTCACGTCGCCGTAGGCGAGCCCGGCCTCCTTGAGCGCCCGCAGCAGCACGACACCCTGGGCCTGCCCCTGCGAGAAGGCGAGCTTTTTGCCCTTGAAATCGGCGACCGTGCGGATGTCGCTGCCGGGCTTTGTGGCGAACAGATAGTTCGGCTTACGGGTGATGTTGATCGCCACGATCTTCGCGGCGAACCCCTGGTACTGCGCCTGGATGGGCGGGATACCCGCATTGTTCGCAAGGTCCAGGGACTTGGCGCGGAACGCGTTGATGACATCGGGACCGGCCCCGATGTTCACCCAGCTGGACACCGTGAACGGCAGTGCCGGCAGCTTCGCCAGCTTGAACTGCAACTGCTGGGTGTTCAGATAGGAGGCGATCTTCAGGCTGGTGCCCGCCGGGACCTTGTCGGCCAGCGGAGCGGTCGAGGCGCCCGCGGTGTCGGCGGCGGCACTGCCGCCCGCGCAGCCGCTCAGCCCGGCCACGGCCGCCGAGGCGCCGAGCAGCGAGGTGAGGAAGAGCCGGCGGTCGATGCCGGGAGAGGACGCAGAAGGCATGGGAGTGCTCCGGGGAGAAAAGCAGCAGAAAGGCAGGGCGAATTCCCGGCGACAGAAGGCCGGAAAGAGAGATCTCACGCAGAGGGAAATGCGCGCCCGGGGCGCGTCAAGACGTCAGCAACAGAGGGTGCGACAGGTCATGACCAGGATGTTCCTTGCCGTGCGCGACGGCTGTCAATATTCCGAGTTTCTGAATTAAATAAGCTCTGGTGACAGGGCCGGAGCCGCTGCCGAAGCTGCCGCCGGAGCCGTCGGGGAGGAGGCGCTCAGCGGGTCCCGGTACAGCACGTCGAGGACCACCGAACCGCCCGCAACCGCCAGCACCGAGGCCCCGAAACTGGTCGGCGCGACCACGGCCGCCCGCTCCGTCCCGACCGCCTCCCGCAGCGCGCGCAGACAGTCCTCGCGGTACAGCACGCCGACCTCGGTGACGACCACGCTCTCCGGGTTGAGGACGTCGAGCAGCAGCGCCGCCGCCCGCCCGGTCAGCCGCGCCCGCTCCACCAGCAGCCGTACGGCCGCCGGGTCGCCGGCCCCGGCCGCCGCGAGGACGTCCATCGGGTTGGCGCCGTCCGTCACCCCGGCCGCCCGGGCCCGCCGCACCAGCGTGCGTTCGCTGAGCTCCACCTGGAGGCAGCCGGTGCGTCCGCAGCCGCAGGGCTCGGTGCCGCCCGGCACCGGGAGATGGGTGATCATGCCGGCCTGGGAGCGCGGGCCGTGGTGCACCTCGTCGCCGGTGGCGAAGGCCGCGTCGACCACGTTCCCGACGAACAGGTGCAGCACGCTCCGGCTGCCCCGGGCCCGCCCGAACAGCCGCTCGCCGTTGACCAGCGCCCGCGCGTGCCCGTCCACATGGACCGGCAGCCCGGTGTGCGCGCCGAGCAGTTCCCGCACCGGCACCTCGCGCCAGCCGAGGAGCGGGTGCTCGACGACGGTTCCGGAGTCCCGGTCCACCCAGCCGCCGACGGCGACCCCGACGCCCAGCGGCCGGCTGCCGGGCACCTCGCCGAGCAGCGCGGCCAGCCCCGCGGCGGCGCGCGCCAGCACCCCGTGCGGATCGGTGCCATGGTGCTTCAACTCCCGCCGTGCGACGACCCGTCCGCGCAGATCGAGCAGCGCGACCGTGGTGTACGGCACGGCCACGTGCACCCCGCCGACCACGAACCGCGACTCGTCCAGGTCGACCGGGACATGCGGCCGGCCCACGCCCTTGACGCGCTGCGGTACCTCGGTCTCCCGGATCAGGCCGAGTTCGGTGAACCGGGCGCAGTAGTCGGTGACGGAGGCCGGGGACAGCCCGGTCAGCCGGGCGATGGTGGAGCGGGCGACCGGCCCGTGCTCAAGGACCGAGCGCAGGACCACACTGGCGCTGGTCCGCCGCCGGTCACGGGGTGCGGAGGTGAGCGGGGGTGCCGCGGTACGGGGCATGGGAAACCGTCCTCGGGAACGGGGCCGACACGTCTCGGACGTCGAGGCGCGCCGGACCGGTCTCCCGCCGCGCGGCCTCAGGGCGTACGGCGACAGGTGGCAGCCCCCTGGCGTCGCAGGTCGACATAGCGACGCGACGTGAAGTTCCGGGACTGGGCGACCATGTCCGGAAGCGTAGGCCAGAAACCTCGAATCCCACCAGACCGCTGGGATTCGATTGGTGGAACTCCACAGGCCCGTTGAACGCCGTTGACGTGACTGAAACATCCCGGCCTCAGTGATCGGCGTCACCCCGTACCGCGTGTAACCCACATCCTTTGTGGGAAGCCCACCAAGTGCCGCTTCCGGCCTTTGTCGATCGCTGACGTGTCCGGCTCAGACGGGCCGGGATAGCGTCACGGTGTCCCTGTCCGTCCGCCCACCCCACCTGCGGAGTCCCCATGAGCACCGCCACCGCCGCCGCGTCGACCCGCACCGGCACCGTCCTCGCCGACCTCCTGCCCGCGTCCCGGGTGCGCGACGTGGCCCTCGTGGCCGGCGGCGCCGCGCTCACCGGTCTCGCCGCCCAGATCGCCGTCCCCGTGCCCGGCTCCCCGGTCCCGGTGACCGGCCAGACCTTCGCGGCCCTGCTCGTCGGCACCGCCCTCGGCGCCCGCCGCGGCCTGCTCTCCCTCGCCCTGTACGCGCTGGCCGGCCTCGCGGGTGTGCCGTGGTTCGCGAGCGGCACCTCCGGCGTCTCCGTCTCCTTCGGCTACATCCTCGGCATGATGCTCGCCTCCGCCGTCGTCGGCGCCCTGGCCCGGCGCGGCGCCGACCGCGGCGTGCTGCGCATGGCGGGCACGATGCTGCTCGGCGAGGCGATCATCTACGCGATCGGCGTGCCGTACCTGGCCTACGCCGCCGGCATGTCGGCGTCCGCGGCGATCGCCGCCGGCCTCACCCCGTTCCTGATCGGCGACGCGGTGAAGGCGGTCCTGGCGATGGGCGCGCTGCCCGCGGCGTGGAAGCTCGTCGACAAGCGCTGACCCGGCCCGACCGCAGCGGGGCCCGGGGTGCATCGGCACCCCGGGCCCCGCTGTCGTACCGGGTTCTACGACTGCTGCCGCGGCCGTCGCTGCGACCACCACACGCCCGCCGCCCCGGCCGCGATCAGCGCCGCGCCGGCCGCGCCGAGCGGCAGCACGTCACGTCCCGCGCCGGTCTTCGGCAGCTGGTCGCCGCTCGGCCCCACCGGCTTGTTGTCGGTGCCGAGGAGCAGCGGGGTGGCCGGGGCGTTCGGCGACGGGTTCGTCGTACCGAACGGCACCGGGCCCTGCTGCCAGAACGTCTTCTTCCCGTCCGCGCTCTGCACGGGCAGACAGATCTTCCCGGTCTTGCCGAGGTCGAACGTGGCGTCCACGGCGTACGACTTCGACTTGCCCGCGCCGAGCGCGCCGACGGGGCAGCTGAACGCGCTGTTCGAACCGGCCGGCAGATCCTTTGCCGCGACGGCGTCGCAGCCTTGCACGCCGGTGACCTTCAGGCCGTCGAAACCGACCACCAAAAGCCTGATGTCGCCGCTTTCCTTGGTCCCTTCGTTCTTCACGGTGGCGGTGATCGCCGTTTTCTGCGAACTGTTGTCGACCGAGATCTTCTCGGGCAGCGTGGTCGTCAGCTTCACGCCGTCCGCTGCCTGGTCAACCGCCTTTCCCCCCTTGCTGCTTCCCGGTCCCTGGTCATCGGCGACGGCCGTGAACGGCAGGATCATCACGGCCGAAAAAGATGCCGTGACCAGCGATCCCGTGACCACGGTCAGCCGCCGGGCCGTACGACGAGAACTCATGTTCGTCCCCCTTGCAACCCCCTGGACCGCGCCTGAATTCGCGGCCACTTGAAGAGGTACCACAAGATTTCTCCGCACTATGCTGGTACGGCCGTAAGTGTGACCATTGTGTGTCAGCAGGGGCGGTCGTTGAGGGGGTGCAGCGAATTGCCGGGGAATTCAGGGAATTCGGAGATTCCAGAGAATCCAGAGAGTTCGGGGAACTCGGGGAACTCGGGGAATCCGGAGAGCGCGGGGCAGGGTGGTGTTCCCGGGCTGCTGGTGACCGGCCGCTACCGGCTGGCCGAGAGCATCGGGCAGGGCGGAATGGGGCGGGTGTGGCGGGCCGCCGACGAGACGCTCGACCGGCAGGTCGCCGTCAAGGAGATGCGGATCGACGGCCTCGACGCCGAGGACGCCCGCACCCGCCGCGAACGCACCCTGCGCGAGGCCAGGGCCACCGCCCGGATCGACCACCCCAACGTCGTACGGGTCTACGACGTCGTCGACGAGGGCGAACGCCTGTGGATCGTCATGGAGCTGGTCAACGGCCGCTCACTGGAGTGGATCATGGCCGAAGAGGGGGCACTGAGCCCGCGCGCGGCGGCCCGCATCGGGCTCGGCCTGGTGGCGGCGCTGCGCCAGGTGCACGCCGGGGGAGTGCTGCACCGCGACATCAAACCCGGGAACGTCCTTGTCGAGAGCACCGCCGGCCGGGTCGTCCTCACCGACTTCGGCATCGCGGCGATCCAGGACGCCAAGGCGCTCACCATGGTCGGCATGCTCGTCGGATCCCCCGACTACATGGCACCCGAGCGGATCTCAGGCCGCCCGCAGGGTCCGCCGTCCGACCTCTGGTCGCTCGGCGCGACCCTGTGCGCGGCCCTCGACGGCCGCTCCCCCTTCTCCCGCGACACCACCCTGGCGACCCTGCACGCGGTCCTCTACGAGGAGCCCGAACTCCCGTCCACCGCAGGCCCGTTGCACGATCTGCTGGCAGCACTGCTGGAGAAGGAACCGACGGTACGGCCCGGGCTTGAGGAGGTCGAGCGGGAACTGCACCCGGTGGCGTACCCGGCCCAGACCCCGACGGAGAGGTATCCGGCCCCGCGTCCGGCGGAACGCCCGACCCCGGCGTACGTGGTGCACCTCCCGGCACCCGAGGACGAACGCCCGCAGCCGCCGCCACCGGTCAGCGCATCGACAGAGACCCCTTCGGAACCCCGCGCGGAGGTCCGCTCGGAAACCCCGTCGAGCAATTCGACGGGCCCGACACTGGAGCGCCCCGACAGTGAACGCCCCGCCCGTGAACGCCCCGAACTGCAGCGCCCCGTCAGGGGCGCGGGGAACTGCGCGACCAGCCACGACGAGCCCGCACGTACCCACCGAGGTAAAGCCACCCGACGCACAACTCTCCTCGCCGTACTGGGAACCGCAGCTGTAGCCACCGCCCTCGCCATCCTCCTCACCACCACAACAGGCGGCGGCGAAGGCAAATCGGCGACCGGTAACTCCTCAACCCCCTCGACATCGACGCCCACTTCATCGGCGCCCACAGTCGAGGGCACCGCCCGCCCCCGCTCACTCCCACCCGGCGCCCACGAGGAGGCCGGCGGCTTCGCCTGGGCGCCGCCCACCGGCTGGCGCAGGGACGTGAAGACGGGCGCCGAGGTCCACTACACCTCCCCCGACGGCAGCCAGGAACTCGTCGCCAAGTCCTCGCTGGCCCGCGGCAACCTCATGGACACCTGGACCGCCTCCGAGCGCAGCGCCCACCAGGGCCAGGACTACACCAAGATCCGGCTGGCCGAGACGACCTTCCGCGGCTACCCGGCGGTGGTCTGGGAGTACACCTTCACCCTCAGGGGCACCCCCTGGCACGCACGGCTGCTGGGCTTCGACGCCGACGGCAAGTCGTACCAGATCAACACCTGGTACCAGCCGGCGGTCGAAGCCCAGGCCGTGCGGACCTACGAGCAGGTGAAGGAGAGCTTCACCCTGCTGTGAAGGTCAGCCGACGGACACCTTGTCGGCGGGCTCGGCGACCGACTGGGCCGTACGGCCGCCGGTCACCTTCTGCTTCACCACGGCGACCACGACCACCGCCGCCGCGACCAGCAGCGAGAGCAGCACCGTCGTACGACCGCTGCTCTCGCCCTCCGTGTCGGTCAGCATGTAGCCCAGCACGAACACGATCAGACCGGCCGTCGCCCAGGTCAGGTACGGGTACAGCCACATCTTCACGACGAGCTTCTCCGGCGCCTCGGCCTGGATGATCTTCCGCATGCGCAGCTGCGAGAAGCAGATGACGAGCCAGACGAACAGGGCCACCGCGCCACTGGAGTTGACGAGGAAGAGGAAGACGGAGTCCGGGAACTTGTAGTTGAAGAAGACGGCGACGAACCCGAACAGCACGGACGCGACGATCGCGGCCAGCGGCACACCGCGGGCGGTGGTCCGCGCGAACGCCTTCGGGGCGTCGCCCCGCTGCCCGAGCGAGAAGGCCATCCGGGAGGCCGTGTACAGGCCGGAGTTGAGACAGGACAGCACGGACGTCAGCACGATGACGTTCATGATCTGACCGGCGTGCGCGATACCGAGGGAGTCGAGGGCGGCGACGTACGAGCCCTTCTCCTTGATGGACGGGTCGTTCCACGGCAGCAGCGAGACCACGATGAGGATCGAGCCGAGGTAGAAGACGCCGATCCGCCAGATGATGCTGTTGGTGGACTTGGTGACCGCGCGCTGCGGGTCCTCCGACTCACCCGCGGCCAGGGTGGCGATCTCGCTGCCCATGAAGGAGAAGACGACGAGCAGGACGCCGGTGAGGATGGCGCCGGGGCCGTGCGGCAGGAAACCGCCGTGGCCGGTGAGGTTGGAGAAGCCCGCCTTGTCGGTGTGCGCGCCGGGCAGCACGCCGAGCACCGCCAGCAGGCCGACGACGATGAACGCGCCGATCGCGACGACCTTGATGCCGGCGAACCAGAACTCGAACTCGCCGTAGGAGCCGACGGAGACCAGGTTGGTGGCGGTGAGCACCGCCATCACGATGAGCGCCCAGCCCCACTGCGGTACGGCCGGGATCCAGCCTTCCAGGATCGTGGCACCGGCGGTGGCCTCGACCGCCAGGACCACCACCCAGAAGAACCAGTACAGCCAGCCGATGGAGAACCCGGCCCAGCGGCCGAGCGCGCGGTCCGCGTGTGCGGAGAACGATCCGGAGGTCGGGTTCGCGGCGGACATCTCGCCGAGCATCCGCATCACCAGCACCACGAGCGTGCCGACGAGTGCGTACGACAGCAGGATGCCGGGGCCTGCGGTGGCGATGCCGGTACTGGAGCCGACGAAGAGGCCGGCGCCGATGACGCCGCCGATGGCGATCATCGACAGGTGGCGGTTCTTGAGTCCTGCGTGGAGGCCGTCTTGGGGACCGTTGCCAGTCATGGGGGGAATTCCTTTGCGCCGGGTGAGCGGGCTCTCGTACGAGCGGCGTACGAGTTGGTCCAGTGAATCTGAGGTGGACTGATTCCTGAACCTTTGAATCCAGATCGTTACTTGAGGTTTTCCTGAGGTTCTGTAGTGTTGCTCACAATTTCCGGGCATCGGCCCCGCCCCTGCCGTGCGTTCACACCCATGTCACACTCATCACATGCGCGTGTATCTCGGCTCCGACCATGCGGGCTTCGAACTCAAGAACCACCTCGTCGAGTGGCTGAAGGCGGCGGGCCACGACCCCGTCGACTGCGGCCCCCACATCTACGACGCCGACGACGACTACCCGCCCTTCTGCCTTCGCGCGGCCGAGCGGACGGCGGCCGACCCCGAGTCCCTCGGCATCGTGATCGGCGGCTCCGGCAACGGCGAGCAGATCGCCGCGAACAAGGTGAAGGGCGTGCGGGCGGCGCTCGCCTGGAGCGAGGAGACAGCGTCGCTCGGCCGGCAGCACAACAACGCGAACGTCGTGGCGGTGGGCGGGCGCATGCACACGCAGGAGGAGGCGACGAAGTTCGTCGAGACCTTCCTGAACACGCCGTTCTCCGAGGGCGAGCGGCACATCCGCCGCATCGACATGCTGACGGAGTACGAGACGACGGGCGACCTCCCGCCGATCCCGGCGCACCACCCCCAGCCGTAGCGTCGCCCACCCACCCGCCGGACTCGGCCGCCCGAGAGGCGCGGCAGGGGGCGGGCGGCAGGCGTTCGGCCGCGCGCGGGGGGCTGGTCGCGCAGTTCCCCGCGCCCCTTACGGGGCGCTGCAACGTTCACCTCTCCACTGACCGAGTCGGGTGGGTGGGTGGGAAAGGAATCACCTCAGTGCCAGAAGGGCACACGATCCACCGGCTCGCGCTGGACTACCGTCGGCTCACCGGACCCGTACGGGTCACCAGCCCGCAGGGCAAGTTCTCCGACGCCGCCGCGTTGATCGACGGCGCCCACCTCACCCGCACCGAGGCCCACGGCAAGCACCTCTTCCTCGGCTTCCGCGACAGCGACTGGGTCCACATCCATCTCGGCCTCTTCGGCAAGGTCGCCTTCGGCGACGCCCCCGCGCCCCCGGCCACCGACACCGTCCGCCTCCGCCTGGCCGACCCCACCGCCTACGTCGACCTGCGCGGCCCCACCACCTGCGCCCTGATCACCGACGACGAGAAGAACGCCGTACACGCCCGCCTCGGCCCCGATCCGCTCCGCGACGACGCCGACCCGGACGCGGCGTACCGCAGGATCTCCCGCAGCCGTACGACGATCGCCGCCCTGCTGATGGACCAGAAGGTCATCGCCGGTGTCGGCAACGTCTACCGCGCCGAGGTCCTGTTCCGGCACCGGATCGACCCGTACCGCGCGGGCAGGGACATCACCCCCGCCGAGTGGGACGCCGTCTGGAGCGACCTCGTCGACCTGATGCACGAGGGCGTCCGGAACAACCGCATCGACACCGTCCGGCCCGAGCACACCCCGGAGGCGATGGGCCGCCCGCCGCGCGTGGACGACCACGGCGGCGAGGTGTACGTCTACCGCCGGGCCACCTTGCCCTGCCACCTCTGCGGCACCGGGATCCGCACCGCCGACCTCGCCGCCCGCAACCTCTTCTGGTGCCCCACCTGCCAGAAACGCTGAGCGCGCGCTAGAACCCGTGCGGCAGCCACGGCAGCACCGGTGACCCGAACGCCACCGAAGTCTCCGCCAGCGCCCCCGGCCGCAGTTCGCCCACCCGCCCGGCCCGCGCCAGCGACAGCAGGGACACGCCACCGAGGTACGCCGCCCCCAACTCCCGTACCGACAGCGTCAGCTCGGCCGCGTCCGTCGTACGCTCGCAGGACGCCCCCTTGGTGTCCCCGGTCAGCCGCCAACGGCCCGCGTTCCAGGGGCAGAAGGCGTCCGCCACCTCCAGCACCACGTCCACCGGCGTCTGATAGGTGCGCGCCGCGAGCGCCGCACCGACGTCGACGAGACGGACGTACCCCATGTCCCGCACCCGCGTCAGACAGCGCCGGATGTCGGAGACCAGGTACTGCCAGGCGTCGTCGGCCGGCCGCCCCCGTACCGTCAGCTTCGACATCAGGTCGATGCCGAACAGGAACCGCCACAGCGCCGCGTCGCTCGCCGGATCGAGCGCGGCGAGGTCCACCAGCGACACCGTGCCGTCGTGCCCGCTCGGCGACCAGCCCAGCTTCGTACGGAACCGGGCGAACCCGGTGACCTTCCCGTCCCGCTCGGCGACCACGCACTGCAGCGCCGACGCCCCGTCCCGCACGCTCTCCGGGTCCAGCAGCCCCGCCCGCTCCCAGCCCGGCTGCCGGGTCAGCATCCCGGGCCGCAGCGGCACCAGCTCCGCGTAGACCGCCTCGCACGCGTCGAGCACCCCGGCCGGGTCGGCGTACCGCAGCCGTACGTCACCGGTGCCGGCCGGCACGTCCAGCGTCACCCGGCCGGTGTCGATCTCGGCCTGCAGCTGGAAGGTCGCGGCGCCGTACCCGAAGCGGCCGTAGATCGCCGGTTCGGAGGCGGTGAGCGCGGCCAGCGGCTCGCCCCACTCCCGTACGTCGTCCAGCTGGCGGCGCATCATCGACGTCAGCACCCCGCGCCGCCGGTGCGTCGCGGCCACGCTCACCATGGTGATCCCCGCGGTGGGCAGCACGGCACCGCCCGGCACGGTCATCCGGAACCGGAACGCCCCGGTCGTACCCACGAGTTCGTCCCCGTCCCAGACGGCCAGCGCACGCTCGGACTCCGTCAGGGACCGGTCCAGCGCACGCTCCTCGGCCGATGCCGGACCGGCACCGAAGGCCCGGATCAGGTGGTCCCACCACCCGTCGAACTCCTCGGGACGCAGCACCTTCAACTCGGTCGCACGCTCGCTCGCCATGAGCCATGCCTACCAGGGCATTGCGGGACGAGCCAGCGAATTTCTCCCGGACGGCGACGTGAGGGCTTCCGGTGAAGTTCACTGTGAAGTCGCACCCGAAGGCGAGCCTCGGACGGGGGACAAGTGGGACCTCCCGTGCCAAGCAGCTGGTCTGATGGATAGGGTCCCGAACTAATGGCAGTAGACCGAGAGCGGCGCGCGAAGGCCGAGACGTTCCCGGCCCGGTGGAAAGTGCAGTGGCACCGGGCCCGCGTCGGCGTGCGCAGAAGCGCCGTGGACTACTTCCGCGGCGACGGCTCCGACTGGATCGCGCTGATCGGGCTGCTCCTGACCGTCCCGGTCCTCGCGGCCATGACCCTCGCCAACTCGGTCTGGTTCTCCCCGGCCGCGCTGGTCCTGCCGATCATCGCGGGCGGCCTGCTGCTGCGCCCGGCGAGCCTGCTCGGTCTGTACGCGGCGGCGGCCACCGCCCTGATCGTGGAGTCGGTACGGCTCGGCCCCTACACGGAGGGCCCCTCCCGGGTCACCCCGGGCGTGGTCCTCGTCGTGGCCGCCTGCGGTTTCTTCGGTCTGCTCACCGCCCAGTTCCGCAGCCGGGTCGGCGTGCCCTGGCGGCGCGGCGGCACCATGCTCTTCGACCTGCGCGAACGCATCCGGGTGCAGAGCAAGCTGCCGAAGCTGCCGCCGGGCTGGCACCGCGAGATGGCCCTGCGGCCGGCCGGCGGCCAGTCCTTCTCCGGCGACTTCGTGGTCGCGGCCCGCACGAACAACGGCCGCACCATGGAGGTCGTCCTCACCGACGTCTCCGGCAAGGGCATGGACGCGGCGTCCCGCGCCCTGCTCCTCTCCGGCGCCTTCGGCGGCCTCCTCGGCTCCCTACCGCCGCATGCCTTCCTCCCCGCCGCCAACGGCTACCTCCTCCGCCAGGACTGGGACGAGGGCTTCGCGACCTCCATACACCTGGTCCTGGACCTCGACTCCGGCGACTACGAGCTGTACTCCGCGGGCCACCCGCCCGGTCTCCAGCTCAGCGCCGGCAGCGGCCGCTGGGAGGAGAAGGCCGCCGAAGGCCCTCTCCTCGGCGTGTACGACGGCGCGCAGTTCGACCCGGTGAAGGGCTCCCTGCGCCCCGGCGACGTCCTGATGATCTTCACGGACGGCCTGGTGGAGACGTCCGAACGCGACATCATGGAAGGCATGGACCGCCTCACGGGAGAAGCGGACCGCTATGTGGCCGGCGGCTTCCACGGCGCGGCCTGGCACCTGATCGAGGCGGTGGCGAAGGACGTCAACGACGACAGGGCACTCCTGCTGATCTGCCGGGAGGCGGCGAGGTGAGCGCGGCTTGGTGGGCGGCGGCGGAGCAGGTGCGGCTGCGGGCCGGTGGGCGGGTGCGGGTGCGTGGGGGCTGGCCGCGCAGTTCCCCGCGCCCCTAAAGGGGCGCTTCAGCTGCGGGCAGGCGTGCCGCAGGGCGGCACGGGTGGGCGCAGCGGCACCCTGCAAGCGCCGGTAAGTGACACCCCCCGCCCCGGCCACGACATACTCGCACCGTGACCACCCCGACCCCCCTCCTCACCCTCCCCGAAGTCGAGAAGCTCGCCCGGGCCGCCCACGCGGCGCAGACCGACAAGGCGGGCCGCCCCTATGCCGAGCACCTCGCCGCCGTGGCCCACGGCGTCCGTGCCCGCGGCGGCGACCCGGACCAGATCGCCGCCGCCTGGCTGCACGACTCCGTCGAGGACCACGCCCTCACCGAGGAGTGGCTGGAGACCGCCGCGGTGAGCCCCCGCACGAGGGCCATCGTGCTCGCCCTCACCAAGCACCCCGGCGAGCCCCCCGAGTCGTACGCCCACCGCGTCCTCGCCACCCCCGGCGCCCTGCTCGTCAAGGAAGCCGACCTCGCGCACAACGCCGACCCCGGCCGTCTCGCCGTACTGGACGAGGGCACCCGGAAACGGCTGACCGAGAAGTACGCCCGGATGCGCGCCCTCCTCGGCCTCCCCGCGTAGGCGTCGTCACGCGTTGGCCATCTCCCGGCTCCGCGGCCCCCGCTCGCGCCCCCGCTCCTGTTCCCGTTCCCGGGCCAGTTCCGCCGCGTCCCGCCGGAACGCCCAGTCCATCCTCGGCTCCATGGCGAAGCGGAACACCCGTCGCACGGGCCGGGTGCACAGCAGCGTCACGCATGCGCCCGCGAGCGCGGTGACGAGGATCTCGCCGAGCGGCCCGTGCAGCCACTTCGGGTCGAACCAGCCCGCGTGGACGCCGTACTTCACGACGAAGCCGTGCAGGAGGTAGCCGTACAGCGTGCCCGCGCCCAGCGCCGTGAACCACGTCCGCCGGCCCGGCACCCAGGAGAAGAACCCGGCGGTCAGCAGCATCGAGCAGCCGAACATCGCGAGCACCATCAGCGGCCCGCACCACCACGGCGCACCCAGCTCCTGCGCGGAGTTCCGGTGGTAGAACCACGCGGTGTTCATCCGCGGCACCGACCACCAGGAGAACACCAGCGCGACCGCGAACACCGGCACCGCGGCGATCCGCACCGGCCACCGGCGTACCAGCCGGAAGTGCTCGGGCCGCAGGCACAGGCCGAGCACGAAGTACGGCAGGAACTGCAGGACCCGCTGGAGGTCGAGGTCGTCACCGATGCTCGGGGACACGGACGCCAGCATCGCGATGCCGAAGGCGACCGGAAGGGGATGGCGGACCGCCTTCCACAGGGGCGTGGTCAGGCGCCAGACGAACAGCGCGCACAGGAACCAGGTCAGGTACCAGGGGTCGAGCAGGCTGATGTCCTGGCCGGGGGAGCCGACGACGAGGCGCTGGAAGAGCGAGTAGGCCGTCTCGAACAGGACATAGGGCACGACGACCCCGGTGACCAGCCGCTTCAGCCGGTCCGGGCGCATGTCGAAGTTCCGGGAGAAGTAGCCGGAGACGATGATGAACGCCGGCATGTGGAAGGCGTACACGACGCAGTACACCGCCTCCAGGACGCGGCTGTCGCCCTTCAGCGGCTCCCATGAGTGACCCATCGCGACGAGCGCGATGGCCAGGTACTTGGCGTTGTCGAAGAACGCGTCGCGCTCTCCGCCCGCCGGCGGCCGGGCCGGGGGACGCGGTGTTCGGTTCTGGCCGGGGGACGTGGCGGCGTCAAACATCTGAGGCACCCTAGCGTCGCCTGTGGGATTTCGTAAAACCACCGATGGGAATCCCGGTAATCGCCGAGGACGTCCTGTGGACGGGTTCCCGATATACCGAAGTCGATGGCTGTGCCTATGCAGTTCCATGCGGCACTTACACCCGTGATGTCCGCATTAATCCCTGCTAATTAGTGCATAACGTCGGCGGCTGGCCTTCCTTTGCCGTGTCTGTGTCAATAATTCGAATTGGCTGCGCGCATGTTGTGTGGACACCGAAACGATGTCCGTCAATTGCCTTGGATCCAGGGGCGGGTGGGCCCTCGAAATGCGGTGCGGGCGGTTGTCGGCGCGCGGTGCATTGTCGACGTTGTGTCACGAACCGCATAGTGCGGCCGGGTTGGTGGCACGATGGATCTGGCGGGGGTGCGGGGCCGTACCCCCGGGCCGGAGAGCGGACCGACCGAGGGTGTGATCAGTTGTGGCCATTTCACTGTCTGTGGTGTTGCTGTTGGCGATCATCCTTGTGGTGCTGATGAGAGGGGGGAACATCAAGGCGGGACCCGCCATCGTCGCCGTGCTCTTCGGGTTCTTCCTCGCGTCGACCGGGATGGCCCCCTCCATCCAGCGCTTCCTCGACTCGCTGGCCCAGACCATAAATTCGATCAACTTCTGAGTACGGCCGCGTACGCCGCACCCTCGACGGTGACACCCAGTACCGCGCCCCGGCGCCACGGCCCGTGACGTCACCGGATCGGGTGACCTCACGGGCGGAGGGCCGGGCGGAGCGGCGGGCGCGCCCTGGGTCGGATCCGGTCGGATCCGCGCCCGTTCCGCAGCGGGCCTCCGGCACTCACCACGCACCCCGCGAAAACGAACAGGGCCAGGCGGAGGAAACATCCTCCGACCTGGCCCTGAACCGTCGAGAGCGGGCGACGGGAATCGAACCCGCGTAGCTAGTTTGGAAGACTAGGGCTCTACCATTGAGCTACGCCCGCACAACACGCGCCGCAGGTCGGTGACCGCGGCACTGAAGGCATCGTAGCGGGTCGTCCCGCGCGTAGGCCAACGTGTTGGTCTGCGCGGATGTCATGCCGGTGCGGGTGAACAAAGCGGCCGACGCAGGCGGCCCGGGCATGTACCCTACGTGTCGCACCGATACGGGGTGTGGCGCAGCTTGGTAGCGCGTCCGCTTTGGGAGCGGAAGGCCGTGGGTTCAAATCCCGCCACCCCGACCACCACCTGACGGCGTCCGTCTTGATCGCCTTTTGGGGCGATGAGCCGCTGCGGTTACTATGCAAGCTGCGCGCCCGCGTGTCCCGGCCCCCGCACGGCGGCTTACGAACTCCGCCGGGCGGCGAAAGTCCGCCGGGCCCCTCTGGCACCGGCAGAACCCAAGAAGTCAGCCACAAGGAGACCGAACCGTGAAGAGCGCCGTGGAGACCCTGAACCCGACTCGGGTTCGGCTCACTGTCGAGGTGCCCTTCGAGGAGCTCAAGGACAGCCTCGACGCGGCGTACAAGAAGATCAACCAGCAGGTCACGGTGAAGGGCTTCCGCAAGGGCAAGATCCCGGCCCGGGTCATCGACCAGCGGTTCGGCCGCGGTGCGGTCCTGGAGGAGGCGGTCAACGACGCGCTTCCGAAGTTCTACACCGAAGCGGTCAACGAGGCCGAGCTGAACCCGCTCGGCCAGCCCGACGTCGACATCACCGAGCTGAAGGACGGCGAGACGCTGAACTTCACCGCCGAGGTCGACGTCCGCCCGGCCCTCGAGATCCCGGACTACTCGGGCATCGAGGTCGAGGTCGACGCCGTCGAGGTCAGCGACGAGGACGTCGAGAAGTCGGTCGAGCAGCTCCGCGAGCGCTTCGCCTCCACCTCCCCGGTGGAGCGCGCGGCCGAGGACGGCGACGTCGTCACCATCGACCTGGAGGCCAAGGTCGACGGCGAGGTCCTGGAGGACGGCATCGCGAGCGGTGTCTCCTACACCATCGGCTCCGGCGAGCTCCTCGACGGCATCGACGACGCCGTGAAGGGCCTGGAGGCCGGTGGCGAGGCCACCTTCGCCTCCGAGCTCAAGGGCGGCTCCGCGGCCGGCCGTGAGGCCGAGGTCACCGTCAAGGTCACCCAGGTCGCCGCCCGCGAACTCCCCGAGCTGGACGACGAGTTCGCGCAGCTCGCCTCCGAGTTCGACACCCTGGACGAGCTCAAGGCCGACAGCCGCAAGCGCCTCGCCAACATGAAGACGTACGACCAGGCCACCCAGGCCCAGGAGCGCGTCCTGGAGAAGCTGCTCGAGCTCGTCGAGGTGCCGGTCCCCGAGAAGCTGCTCGAGGACGAGATCAACACCCGCAAGCACAACCTGGAGCACCACCAGCTCGGCCAGATGGGCCTCGACCTGGAGAAGTACCTCGAGATCCAGGGCAAGACCGCCGAGGAGTTCGAGGCCGAGACCAAGGAAGCCGCGGTCAAGGGCATCAAGACCCAGTTCGTCCTCGACGAGCTGGTCAAGGTCGAGAAGCTGAACGTCAACCAGGAGGAGCTCACCGAGCACCTCATGCGGCGCGCGGCCTCCTCCGGCATGTCCCCCGACCAGTTCGCCCAGGCCGTCGTCGAGGGCGGCCAGGTTCCGCTCCTGGTCGGCGAGGTCGCCCGCGGCAAGGCCCTGGCCGTCGTGGTCGAGGCCGCCACGGTGAAGGACACCAACGGCGAGATCGTCGACCTGGACGACGAGGACGAGGACGAGACCGAGGACGGCACGGAGGCCCCTGAGGCCGCCGCCGAGGCCACGGACGAGCCCGCCGAGGAGAAGACCGAGGGCTGAGCCCTACGGCGCCCGTAACGGCGTACAGGGGGCTCCTGGGCACTGTCCCGGGGGCCCCTTTGTCGTCCCCCAGGGCTGCAGCGCGCCCCAAAGGGGCGCGGGGAACTGCGCGAGCAACCACCACGTGCCCGCACGCGCCCACGCACCCGCACAACCATGGCGAGTAGCCGTCGGCCCACCGGCGTAGCCGCTACGCCCCCGGCGAACAGCCCTGTTACCGGGATTCCCCGAAGGGACCATCGCGTTAGGGTCCATGAGTACGAGGGCAGCCAAGCCCCCGGCTACGGAAACGTGAGACGGCCCGGCGCCGTCGTAAGACGAGCAGGTGGATACGTGACGAATCTGATGCCCTCCGCCGCCGGCGAGCCTTCCTTCGGTGGTGGCCTCGGCGACCAGGTCTACAACCGGCTGCTCGGCGAGCGGATCATCTTCCTGGGCCAGCAGGTGGACGACGACATCGCCAACAAGATCACCGCGCAGCTGCTGCTGCTCGCGGCCGAGCCCAAGAAGGACATCTTCCTCTACATCAACAGCCCCGGCGGCTCGGTGACGGCCGGTATGGCGATCTACGACACCATGCAGTTCATCCCGAACGACGTGGTCACCATCGCCATGGGCATGGCGGCCTCGATGGGCCAGTTCCTGCTCACCGGCGGTACCGCCGGCAAGCGCTTCGCCCTGCCGCACACCGACATCATGATGCACCAGGGCTCCGCGGGCCTGGGCGGTACGGTCTCGGACATCAAGATCCAGGCCCAGTACCTGCTGCGCACCAAGAAGACCATGTCCGAGTTGACCGCCCTGCACTCCGGCCAGACCGTCGAGACGATCGTCCGCGACGGCGACCGCGACCGCTGGTTCACCCCGGAAGAGGCCAAGGAGTACGGTCTCATCGACGGGATCATCACGCATGCCTCCGGTGTTCCGGGAGGCGGCGGTACCGGCGCCTCCTGAGCCCGGCCACGCCACGCTCCGCCGAGACTCCAGCCCCCCGAACGCCACCAGGACGGTGAACACCCTCATGAGCAACATTCCCGGCGCCGCTGACGCCCGCTACGACGGGCCCCGGCCCGACGCCCGCTACGTCATCCCGCGCTTCGTCGAGCGCACCTCCCAGGGCATCCGCGAGTACGACCCGTACGCGAAGCTCTTCGAGGAGCGCGTGATCTTCCTCGGCGTCCAGATCGACGACGCCTCCGCCAACGACGTCATGGCGCAGCTGCTGTGCCTGGAGTCGATGGACCCCGACCGGGACATCTCGATCTACATCAACAGCCCGGGCGGCGACATGACCGCCCTCACGGCGATCTACGACACGATGCAGTTCGTGAAGCCCGACATCCAGACGGTCTGCATGGGCCAGGCGGCCTCCGCCGCGGCCATCCTGCTCGCCGCCGGCACGCCGGGCAAGCGCATGGCGCTGCCGAACTCGCGCGTGCTGATCCACCAGCCGGCCGGCTCCACCGGCCGCGGCCAGCTCTCCGACCTGGAGATCATCGCCAACGAGTTCACCCGGATGCGCGAGCAGCTGGAGGACATGCTGGCCAAGCACACCAAGCGGCCGATCGAGAAGATCCGCGAGGACATCGAGCGCGACAAGATCCTCACGGCCGAGGAAGCCCTCGAATACGGCATCGTCGACCAGATCATCTCCACCCGGAAGATGAACAACGCGGACGTCCGCTGACAGAGGATGTAGTCTCTGCCGCCCTTGGCCCGGTTTGACCGCGTGCTCGGCAAGGTGCACGTCAAAGTGAACCGTGCCAAGGGGGGCCCGTACGGGGGGCCCGGCAAGGTACCGTCGACATAAGGCAGCACCAGGAGCCGCTGGATTCGAAAGAGTCCAGGCGTCTCCCAGGCGAAGGGGAAGCACACCGTGGCACGCATCGGTGACGGCGGCGATCTGCTCAAGTGCTCGTTCTGCGGCAAGAGCCAGAAGCAGGTCAAGAAGCTCATCGCAGGGCCCGGTGTGTACATCTGCGACGAGTGCATCGATCTCTGCAACGAGATCATCGAGGAGGAACTCGCCGAGACGAGCGAGGTGCGCTGGGAGGAACTCCCGAAGCCCCGCGAGATCTACGAGTTCCTTGAGGGCTACGTGGTGGGCCAGGAGCCCGCCAAGAAGGCCCTCTCGGTCGCGGTGTACAACCACTACAAGCGGGTCCAGGCAGGGGAGAACGGCGGCGGCCAGAACCGCGACGACGCCATCGAGTTGGCGAAGTCCAACATCCTGCTGCTGGGCCCCACGGGCTCCGGCAAGACGCTCCTCGCACAGACCCTGGCCCGCATGCTCAACGTCCCGTTCGCGATCGCCGACGCCACCGCGCTGACGGAGGCCGGCTACGTGGGCGAGGACGTGGAGAACATCCTCCTCAAGCTGATCCAGGCCGCCGACTACGACGTCAAGAAGGCCGAGACCGGGATCATCTACATCGACGAGATCGACAAGGTAGCCCGTAAGAGCGAAAATCCTTCGATCACGCGAGACGTCTCCGGCGAGGGTGTGCAGCAGGCCCTTCTCAAGATCCTCGAAGGCACCACGGCCTCCGTCCCGCCGCAGGGCGGCCGCAAGCACCCGCACCAGGAGTTCATCCAGATCGACACGACGAACGTGCTGTTCATCGTGGGCGGTGCGTTCGCCGGCCTGGAGAAGATCATCGAGTCCCGGGCGGGCGCCAAGGGCATCGGCTTCGGCGCGACGATCCGCTCCAAGCGGGAGCTGCAGTCCAAGGACCAGTTCGAGGACGTCATGCCCGAGGACCTGGTCAAGTTCGGCATGATCCCGGAGTTCATCGGCCGCCTCCCGGTCATCACCTCGGTCCACAACCTGGACCGCGAGGCTCTGCTCCAGATCCTCATCGAGCCGCGCAACGCGCTCGTCAAGCAGTACCAGCGCCTCTTCGAACTCGACGGCGTGGAGCTGGACTTCGAGCGCGAGGCCCTGGAGGCCATCGCCGACCAGGCCATCCTCCGCCAGACCGGTGCGCGAGGCCTGCGCGCCATCATGGAAGAGGTCCTCATGTCGGTGATGTACGAGGTCCCGTCCCGCAAGGACGTGGCCCGCGTCGTCATCACGGCCGACGTCGTCCACTCCAACGTCAACCCGACCCTGATCCCGCGCGACGCCCGCAACGGCCGTGGCCCGGGCGAGCAGAAGTCGGCGTAACCCCCTCAACACCGAAGCGCCGGGCCCTCTTCGGAGGAGCCCGGCGCTTTCGCGTGTGCCGGCGGTGGCTACCTGGCGACGCGCACTTCACTCCGTACGTCGGCCGCGATCTTCGCGGACTCGTCCAGGCTGTACGTCTTCACCGCCGCGGTCGGTTCCACCATGCCGATGGTGCTGTAGTCCGCCCAGATGCACAGGTAGGCCGTCTGGGCCTTGCCGGTGAGCTGGTTCTTGCCCTTCGCCTGCTGGCACTTCATCACCGCGCCGTCCAGTCCGGCCGGCGAGACGGACTGGGCGTCGCCGACCAACTGCACACTGTCGTCCGAGGTGCCGTCCTTCTTCATGTTGGCGAAGGTGGCGTCCAGCGCGGCCTGCGGGTCCTTCACCGAGCCGTACACCCCGAAGAGGGTCACGTTCTCGGCGGTCTCCGCCTTCGCCACGTCCGTCGGGTCGCTGGTGTCCAGGGACTCCAGGTCGACGGTCGAGTAGATCGCGGTGACCGAAGTGGCGTCGGTGACACCGGACTTGGCGAGGTCCTCCGCGTCGCTCGAACTCGCCTTCTGCTCGCTGGAGTCACCCACCCGCTTGTACTTGGCGGACAGGACGGAGGCGGGCGCGGTCAGCTTGTGCGGCCCGTCGTCCTTGAGCCCGCCGCCACCCCCGGCGAGCACGAAGTACGCGCCGACCGCGACGGCCGCGACCACCGCCACCGCCCCGATGATCAGACCCGTCTTCTTCCTGCCGCCGCCCGGAGCCGGCGGCTGCGGAACGCCGTAGGGAGGCTGGCCGTAGGGCTGCTGCTGGCCGTACGGGTTCGGCTGCGGGGGAACACCCTGCTGCGGGTAGCCGTAGCCCGGCTGCGGCGGCTGCTGCCCGTAGGGTCCCGGCTGCGCCGGAGGCCTGCTGCGGGTAGCCGTAGCCGGGCTGGGGCGCCTGCGGCGGCTGGCCGTACGGACCCGGCTGCTGCCCGTACGGTCCCGGCTGCTGAGGCGGCGGCCCCCCGTACGGGCCCGGCTGGTTGTAGCTCATCTCTGGGTTCCCCTCCAGATGCTTATGTGTTCCTGACATCCTGGCTCAGCCACAGGGAACTCATGGCACGGGGGTGCTCACCGTTACAGAACAAACGCGTTTCGGGACAGCGCCGGGACACCTCTAAACTGAGCCCCGTGACCGAGAACGCTCAGCAGCAGCCCACAGCGCCCAGCACCGAACTGCCGACCCAGTACGCGCCGGCCGACGTAGAGGGGCCGCTGTACGAGAGCTGGGTAGAGCGCGGTTACTTCGCGGCCGACGCCAAGAGCGACAAGCCCGCGTACACCATCGTCATCCCGCCGCCCAACGTCACCGGCTCCCTGCACCTGGGCCACGCCTTCCAGCACACGCTGATGGACGCGCTGACCCGCCGCAAGCGCATGCAGGGCTTCGAGTCGCTGTGGCTGCCCGGCATGGACCACGCCGGCATCGCCACCCAGAACAAGGTCGAGCAGCAGCTCGCCGAGGAGGGCAAGTCCCGTCACGACCTGGGCCGTGAGGAGTTCGTCGAGCGCGTCTGGCAGTGGAAGGAAGAGTACGGCGGCAAGATTCTCGGCCAGATGCGCCGCCTCGGCGACGGCGTCGACTGGGACCGCGAGCGCTTCACCATGGACGAGGGCCTGTCCAAGGCCGTCCAGACCATCTTCAAGAAGCTCTACGACGACGAGCTGATCTACCGCGCCGAGCGCATCATCAACTGGTGCCCGCGCTGTCTGACGGCCATCTCGGACATCGAGGTGGAGTACCAGGAGGACGACGGCGAGCTGGTCTCCATCAAGTACGGCGAGGGCGACGAGACGCTGGTCGTCGCCACCACGCGTGCGGAGACGATGCTCGGCGACACCGCCGTCGCCGTCCACCCCGACGACGAGCGGTACCGGCATCTGGTCGGCAAGCGCATCAAGCTGCCGCTGACAAACCGCACCATCCCCGTCGTCGCGGACACGCACGTCGACCCGGAGTTCGGCACGGGTGCCGTCAAGGTCACCCCGGCCCACGACCCGAACGACTTCGCGATCGGCCAGCGCCACGGCCTGGAGTCCATCACCGTCATGGACGAGCGGGCCGTCATCACGGTCCACGGCCCCTTCGAGGGACTCGACCGCTTCGAGGCGCGCTCCGCGATCGTCGCGGCGCTGCGCTCGCAGGGCCGGATCGTCGCCGAGAAGCGGCCCTACGTCCACAGCGTCGGCCACTGCTCGCGCTGCAAGACCACCATCGAGCCGCGGCTGTCCATGCAGTGGTGGGTCAAGGTCGGCCCGCTGGCCAAGGCCGCCGGTGACGCGGTCCGCGACGGCCGGGTGAAGATCCACCCCGAGGACATGTCGAAGCGGTACTTCGACTGGGTCGACAACATGCACGACTGGTGCATCTCCCGCCAGCTGTGGTGGGGCCACCGGATCCCGGTCTGGTACGGCCCCGAGGGCGAGGTCGTCTGCGTCGGCCCCGACGAGGAGCCGCCCGGCACCGAGGCGGAGGGCTGGAAGCAGGACACCGACGTCCTCGACACCTGGTTCTCCTCCGGCCTGTGGCCGTTCTCCACCCTCGGCTGGCCCGAACAGACCGCGGACCTGCGGAAGTTCTACCCGACCGACGTCCTCCTGACCGGCCACGACATCATCTTCTTCTGGGTCGCCCGGATGATGATGTTCGGCCTGTACGCCATGGACGGCGAGGTCCCCTTCCGCACCATCGCGCTGACCGGTCTGGTCCGTGACGAGCGCGGCAAGAAGATGTCGAAGTCCTTCGGCAACGTCGTCGACCCGCTGGACTGGATGGACAAGTACGGCTCCGACGCCGTCCGCTTCACCCTGGCCCGCGGCGCCAACCCCGGCACCGACGTGCCGATCGGCGAGGACTGGGTCCAGGCGTCCCGGAACTTCGCCAACAAGATCTGGAACGCGACCCGCTTCGCGCTGATGAACGGCGCGACCGTCGAGGGCCCGCTCCCGGCCCCGTCCGAGATGTCGGCGACGGACCGCTGGATCCTCTCCCGCCTCAACAAGACGGTCGCCGAAGTCGACGCGTTCTACGACGACTTCCAGTTCGCGAAGCTCTCCGACTCGCTCTACCACTTCGCGTGGGACGAGGTCTTCGACTGGTACGTCGAGCTGTCCAAGACGACGTTCCAGGCGGGCGGCCGGGGCGCCGAGGTCTCGCAGCGCGTCCTGGGCGAGGTCCTCGACGTCACCCTGAAGCTGCTCCACCCGGTCGTCCCGTTCGTCACGGACACCCTGTGGACGACGCTGACCGGCGGCGAGTCGGTCGTCATCGCCGACTGGCCGGCCGACAGCGGCTTCCGGGACGAGGCGGCGGAGCGGGAGATCGAGACCCTCCAGTCCGTCATCACCGAGGTCCGCCGCTTCCGCGCCGACCAGGGTCTGCAGCCCGGCCAGCGGGTCCCGGCCCGCCTCACCCTGGACGGCACGGCCCTCGCCCCGCACGAGGCGGCCATCCGCCAGCTGCTGCGCCTCCAGCCGGAGGGCGACGCCTTCGCGGCGACGGCCACCCTCCCGGTCGCCGGCGCCACGGTCGCCCTCGACCTCTCCGGCACCATCGACGTGGCGGCGGAGCGCAAGCGCCTCGCCAAGGACCTCGCGGCCGCCGAGAAGGAGAAGGCCCAGGCGACGGGCAAGCTGGGCAACGAGGCGTTCCTGGCGAAGGCCCCGGACAACGTGGTGGAGAAGATCCGCACCCGGCTCGCCAAGGCCGACGAGGACATCGCACGCATCCAGGCCCAGCTGGACCGCCTTCCGCAGGCGTGACCGGAGCGTTCCCGCAGGCGTCCGGCAGCCCCTTCCCGCGGGGCTGCCGGACGCCTGCGTTCGGGGTCCCGCCCTACAATCCAAAAGTAGGAACATGCCCTTAATGTTCCGTTTTGGCTTGGCGGCGGAGGGAACGCCCACATGCAGCGCAGGGGCCGAACGAGGACACCTCCGCACCGGGGGCTGGTCCCCCTGACGGCTGTCGCGGGCGGCCTGCTCGCCGTGCTGATCGGCCTCGTCTTCCTGGTGCTGGTGCTGGCGATCCAGGACGCGCGGCACTCCCTGCTCTCCGCCCGCAGCGGCCGGCCGGCCCTGGAGCAGATCGGGGTGGTCCAGGGGACCGTCTTCGACATGGAGGGCGGCCAGCGCAGCTACGTCATCACCCGGCAGGACGCGTTCCTCAAGCCCTGGCAGGCCGCCCGGACCGCGTTCCCCGCGCAGGCGCAGCGGCTCGTGGACGTCAGCACGTCCCCCGCCCAGCGGCAGCTCGCCGGGCAGATCCAGCGGGCCGGCCAGTCCTTCGTCGACGACTACTCGGTCCCGCTCGTGGCCGAGGCCCGGCGCGGCGATCCCGACGCGAGCAGCACGGCGCGCACGCTGGAGGGCAAGCAGCGGCTCGACGCGCTCCGGGACCAGTTCACCCGCTATCTCAACGCCGAGCGCGCCTCGATCGACCAGCGTGAGAACGCGCTGGAGGGCCGGATGCGCACGCTGACGATCGCCGCGTCCGCCGGCGTCGGCGTGGCCGTCCTCCTGATCGTCGCCTACGGCGCCTACGTGACCCGGGTGATCGTCTGGCCGGTGCGCAGGATGGCCCGCTTCGCGACCCGGCTCGCCGCCGGAGACCTGGGCGCACGGGTGCCGCGCTCCGGGCGCCGGGAGATCGGCCAGCTGGAGACGGCGTTCAACACCATGGCCGGCTCGCTGGAGAAGAGCCACCGGCGGCTGAGGCTGCTCTACGACGCCGGTACCGCCGTCGGCAACACCCTCGACGTGGGGCGGACCGCCGACGAGCTGGTGCGGGTGTCCGTCCCCCGCTTCGCCGACTTCGTCACCGTCGACCTGGAGGAGTCCGTGCTGCGGGGCGGGGAGCCGACGGCCGCCGAGACCGTCCTGCGGCGCGTGGCCCGGGGCGGCGTCCGCGATGACTCCCCGCTGGATCCGGCCGGTGCCCTGATCGCCGTGGACCCGCCGCCCCGGGCCGGCCGGCACACCGACTCCGGTGCGGCCCTCACAGCCGATCTGCGGGTCACCCGGAGCCCGAGGTTTCCCGACGCGCCGCGCACGGACCAGCTCCTCGACTACGGCATGCGCTCGCTGATCACCGCACCGTTGTCGGCACAGGGCGTCCTGATGGGGGTGATCGTCTTCTGGCGCACCCGGGACTCCCCGCCGTTCGAGAAGGACGACCTGTCCGACGCGGGGGAACTCGCGGCGAGGGCCGCGACCGCCATCGACAACGCACGGCGCTACACCCGGGAGCGCGAGACCGCGCTGGGGCTCCAGCGCAGCCTGCTGCCGCACGTCATGCCCGACTGCCCGAGCGTCGACTTCGCCTTCCGCTACCTCCCCACCGGCACCCGGGCCGGAGTCGGCGGCGACTGGCTCGACGTGATCCCGCTGTCGGGCACCCGGGTGGCCCTGGTCGTCGGGGACGTCGTCGGCCACGGCATCCAGGCCTCCGCCACCATGGGCCGGCTGCGCACGGCGGTCCGCACCCTCGCGGACGTCGACCTGCCCCCCGACGAACTCCTCACCCACCTGGACGACCTGGTCCTGCACCTCGACGACGGCGCCGGGGAACAGGCCGGTGAGGTTGGCTCGACCTGCCTGTACGCCGTCTACGACCCGATCTCGCGGCACTGCTCCCTCGCCAGCGCGGGCCATCCGCTGCCCTTCGTGATCACTCCCCACGGGTCGGTGGAGCAGGCCCCCGGCCAGGCCGGCCCGCCGCTCGGGCTCGGCGGGCTGCCGTTCGAGACCACCGACCTGGAACTCGCCGCGGGCACCACCCTCGCGCTGTTCAGCAACGGCCTGGTGCACTCCCGTAACCTCGACCTGAGCCACGGCCTCGAACGGCTCCGCGGCGCGCTGACGGTGTCCGGCGAGGGGGAGTCGCTGGAGGCGGCCTGTGACCGGGTGGTGACCGCGCTGCGCACCTGCGAACCCGCCGACGACGTCACCCTGCTGCTCGCCCGCACCCGCGCCCTGCCCTGCGACCAGGTGGCCAGCTGGGAGGTCCCCGCGGACCCCGAGCACGTCGCCAGGGCCCGGACCCTGACCACCGGCCAGCTCGGCGCCTGGAAGCTGGACGAGCTGTCGTTCACCACCGAACTGGTGGTCAGCGAACTCGTCACGAACGCCATCCGCTACGGCGGCTCCCCGATCCAGCTGCGGCTCATCCGCGACACCACCATGCTGATCTGCGAGGTCTCCGACGGCAGCAGCACCGCCCCGCACCTGCGGCGGGCCCGGGTCTTCGACGAGGGCGGCCGGGGCCTGCTGCTGGTGGCCCAGCTCACCCGGCGGTGGGGGACCCGGCAGACCTCCGCCGGCAAGACGATCTGGTGCGAGCAGGCGCTCCCGGCGACCGGCGCGCCCACGCGTCCGCCGGGCTCCGTAGACTGGTGCCGTGAGTGATCTGCCTCCGCACGACCCCCATGAGAGCTTCGACGAGAACTTCGACGAGATCGTCGAGGCCGAGACGGACCGTGATCCCGATCTCGCGGTGATCGAGGCCGGCAGCCGGACCCTCCGTACCCAGGGCGGCCCGCAGCAGGGCGATGTCCCGGGCCGCCCCGAGGACCCCGAGGTCGACCGGGCCCTGCGCGAGGTGGAGGCGGAGCTCGCCACCCGCTGGGGCGAGACCAAGCTGGAGCCGTCGGTCACCAGGATCACCGCCCTCATGGACGTGCTGGGCGATCCCCAGCGGTCGTACCCCTCGATCCACATCACCGGCACCAACGGCAAGACCTCCACCGCCCGCATGATCGAGGCCCTGCTCGGCGCCTTCGACCTGCGCACCGGCCGCTACACCAGCCCCCACGTGCAGTCGATCACCGAGCGCATCAGCCTCGACGGCGCCCCGATCTCCGCCGAGCGGTTCATCGAGACGTACCAGGACATCAAGCCCTACGTCGAGATGGTCGACTCCCGGCAGGAGTACCGGCTCTCCTTCTTCGAGGTGCTCACCGGCATGGCGTACGCGGCCTTCGCGGACGCCCCGGTCGACGTGGCCGTCGTCGAGGTCGGCATGGGCGGCAGCTGGGACGCCACCAACGTCATCGACGGCGACGTCGCCGTCGTCACCCCCATTGACCTCGACCACACCGACCGGCTCGGCGAGACCACCGCGCAGATCGCCGGCGAGAAGTCCGGCATCATCAAGCAGGACGCGACGGTCATCCTGGCCCAGCAGCCGGTCGACGCGGCGCAGGTACTCCTCAAGAAGGCCGTCGAGGTCGACGCCACCGTCGCCCGCGAGGGCCTCGAGTTCGGCGTCGTCGCCCGCCAGGTCGCCGTCGGCGGCCAGCTGCTCACCCTGCGCGGCCTCGGCGGCGAGTACGACGAGGTCTACCTCCCCCTGCACGGCCCCTACCAGGCCCACAACGCGGCCGTCGCGCTCGCCGCGGTGGAGGCGTTCTTCGGGGTCGGCTCGCAGCGCCCCGAGTCCCTGGACATCGACACGGTCCGCAAGGCCTTCGCGGCGGTCTCCTCCCCGGGCCGCCTGGAAGTCGTACGGCGCTCTCCCACCGTCGTCCTCGACGCCGCCCACAACCCCGCCGGGGCCCGCGCCACCGCCGAGGCCGTCGGCGAGGCCTTCGACTTCAGCCGGCTGATCGGCGTGGTCGGGGCCAGCGGTGACAAGAACGTCCGGGGCCTCCTGGAGGCCTTCGAGCCGATCTTCGCCGAGGTCGTGATCACCCAGAACTCCAGCCACCGTGCGATGGACGCCGACGAACTGGCCGCGATCGCCGTCGAGGTGTTCGGCGAGGACCGCGTCCAGGTCGAGCCGCGGCTGCCCGACGCCCTGGAGGCCGCGATCACACTGGCCGAGGAGGAGGGCGAGTTCGCCGGCGGCGGCGTGCTGATCACCGGCTCCGTCATCACCGTGGGCGAGGCCCGACTGCTCCTCGGGAGGGGCTGACCATGCGTACGCTCTGTTCCTCCACGCTGATCGGCGAGTTCTTCGTCATCGGCTTCGCCGCCCTGGTCGCCATGAAGGACGCCGACCTGTCCACCTCCACGGTGTGGCTGGTCAGCGGCATCGCGATGGTCCTGTGCGTGGCCCTGTGCGGGGTGATCACCCGCCCGGGCGGCGTGGCCCTCGGCTGGGCCCTGCAGGTCGCCCTGGTCGCGTCCGGGATCTTCGTCCCGACGATGTACTTCCTGGGCGCGATCTTCGCGGGTCTGTGGTGGGCGTCCGTGCACTACGGCAGGAAGATCGACGAGGCAAAGGCCCGCTTCGCGGCACAGGGCACTCAGGACACCCCATCCGGCGCCTGAGCCTGAGCACCGGTCCGCACCCCCACCGGCCTGTCCGGCCCTTGAGGCCGAGGGCCGGTCCGCACCCCCACTCTCCAGCCGTCCGGCGCTTGAGTACGACAGCCGGTCTGCACCCCCACTCTCCAGCCCGTCCGGCGTTTGAGGACGAGGCCGTTCAGGCCGAAGCGGGGGTCCGGGGGCGGCAGCCCCCGAAAGCGGTCCGGCACCAGCAGCCCACCCGCACACTGCGTAACGGACGCTCAGACCAGCCCTGTAGCCTCTCCCCACCGCACCTGCCAGTACCTGAAGGAGTCCTCCCGTGACCCAGCGCACCCTCGTCCTGCTCAAGCCCGACGCCGTTCGTCGGGGCCTGACCGGCGAGATCATCAGCCGTATCGAGCGCAAGGCCGGCTGGCAGATCACCGCGCTGGAGCTGCGCACCCTGGAGCGCGCCACGCTGGAGCAGCACTACGCCGAACACGTCGGCAAGCCGTTCTACGAGCCGCTGGTCGAGTTCATGGCCTCCGGCCCGTCCGTCGCCCTGATCGTCGAGGGCGAGCGCGTCATCGAGGGCATCCGCGCGCTGGCCGGCCCCACCGACCCGATCGCCGCCGCGCCCGGCTCCATCCGCGGTGACTTCGGTGTGATCGTTCGCGAGAACCTGATCCACGCGTCCGATTCGGAGGAGTCCGCCGAGCGCGAGGTCAAGATCTTCTTCCCGGGCCGCGCTTAGCCCTTTCGGGTCCCGTGAACGGGTCCGTACGGAGTTTTCGTGGAAGTTTTTGACGAGGCGTCAGCCCATTGAGCTGCATGACCTGGGACGGCCGAACGATTTCGGCCGTCCCTCGGCATATGCGTGCCGATCGGGGGAACGAGTGCCCCCGTCGGCCCGTCTCCACAAGCGAGGCGGCCCCGCACGTGATGACAATGGCGAAGACCCTCGCGCAGTGTTCGTGCAGGCGCGTCTACGATGGAAGCCTTCACGTCACAGCACGTACTTCGCCGACCTGAAATGCCCTCAAAAGCTCCCGGGAAGGCCAGACGAATCCTGATGGGGAACTCAATGTCGTTCATTGGCCGTGACATGGCTGTCGACCTCGGGACCGCCAACACGCTGGTGTACGTCAGGGGTCGCGGGATCGTACTCAACGAGCCGTCCGTTGTCGCGATCAATACGAACACCGGTGGAATTCTGGCGGTCGGCGCGGAGGCGAAGAAGATGATCGGGCGCACGCCCGGCAACATCGTCGCCGTACGCCCGCTGAAGGACGGCGTGATCGCCGACTTCGAGATCACCGAGCGGATGCTCCGCTACTTCATCCTGAAGATCCACAAGCGGCGGTATCTGGCCCGTCCGCGTGTCGTCGTGTGTGTGCCCTCCGGTATCACGGGTGTCGAGCGCCGTGCCGTCATCGAGGCGTCCTCGCAGGCCGGTGCCCGCCAGGTGCACATCATCGAGGAGCCCATGGCCGCCGCCATCGGCTCCGGCCTGCCGGTCCACGAGGCCACGGGCAACATGGTGGTGGACATCGGCGGCGGCACCACGGAGGTCGCGGTCATCTCGCTCGGCGGCATCGTCACCGCCCAGTCCATCCGCGTCGCGGGCGACGAACTGGACAACGCGATCATCCAGCACATCAAGAAGGAGTACAGCCTCCTCCTAGGTGAGCGGACGGCCGAACAGATCAAGATCACGATCGGTTCGGCGTACGAACTCGACTCCGACGAGCACACCGAGATCCGCGGCCGGGACCTGGTGTCCGGTCTGCCCAAGACCGTGGTCATCTCGGCCGCCGAGGTACGCAAGGCGATCGAGGAACCCGTCAACGCCATCGTCGACGCCGTCAAGACCACGCTCGACAAGTGCCCGCCGGAGCTGTCCGGCGACATCATGGACAGGGGAATCGTTCTGACCGGCGGCGGAGCCCTGCTGCGCGGTCTGGACGAGCGGCTGCGCCGGGAGACCGGCATGCCGATCCACATCGCCGAGGACCCGCTGGACAGCGTGGCGCTCGGCTCCGGCAAGTGCGTCGAGGAGTTCGAGGCGCTCCAGCAGGTCCTGGACGCCCAGCCGCGCAGATGACGTAACTCTTCGATTCCGCCGTACGAGATGACCCCCTCTCGTGCGGCGGATCGTTGATATGGAGGCATAAGCTCACACAAAACGAGCTCCGCCCCGCACCCCCACCCCCCCCACGCTCCACGACAAGCCCCCCACGCTCCACAAGCTTTCAGAACAAGCTCCCGCAAGTTCCTATTGAGGAAGGCACGGCCGCCGCACGTGAGGGACACGAAAGAGAGCCGGCTGCTCCTGGTGCTGCTGATCGCCATCGCGTTCGCGCTGATCACGGTGGACATCCGAGGTGGCAGGAACTCCCCGGTAGACGGCGCCCGGCAGGCCGCGGCCGCGGTCTTCGGCCCGATCGAGAACGGCATGTCGACGGTGGTGGACCCGGTCGGAAACGCCGTCTCCGCCGTCCGTGACTCCGGCGAACGGCACGACCGGCTGGCCCGGCTGGAGAAGCAGAACGCGACCCTCAAGGCGAAGCTCGGCAGCGACGACCGCAACCGCAGCCGCCTGGGTCAGCTCGAGAAGATGCTCAACGTCGCCGCCGAGGGCCAGTACGGCATCAAGGGCGCCCAGGTCATCGCCATAGGGTCGGCGCAGGGCTTCTCCTGGACCGTCACCATCGACGTCGGCTACAACGACGGCATCAAGCGGGACATGACCGTCCTCAACGGCGACGGTCTCGTCGGCCGCGTGACGACCGTCGGCCCGGACGCCTCCACCGTGCTGCTCGCCAACGACCCCGACTTCACCGTCGGCACCCGCATGGAGGGCAGCGACGAACTCGGCTTCGCCTCCGGCCAGGGCGACCGCCCGCTGCGCGTCGAACTCCTCGACAGCAAGGCCGAGGTGAAGAAGGGCGACCGGCTCGTCACCTTCGGCTCCCAGGGCGACAAGCCGTTCGTGCCCGGTGTCCCGGTCGGCAGGGTCTCCAGTGTCGACCCGTCCAACGGCGGCCTCACCCGCACCCTGTACGTCACGCCGTTCGTGTCCTTCACCAAGCTCGACATCGTCGGCGTGGTCGTCGAGGCACCGAAGAAGGACCCGCGCGACGAGGTGCTCCCGGCCAAGCCCAAGCCGACCCCGACCCCGACGGTGACCGTCACGGTCACCCCGTCCGCCGACGCGAGCGCGAACGGCACCGACACCACCGGCCAGCAGCAGTAGGAGCTGAATCCCCCATGCGCGTCAACAGGATCCTGCTCTCCTCCGCCCTGGTCGTCGTCGCCCTGGTGATCCAGGTGAGCGTCCTCGCCCGCCTGCACCTGCCGGGCGCCGTCCCCGACCTCATGCTGCTCACCGTCCTCGGCCTCGCCATGGTGTACGGCCATGTGGGCGGCGCCCTCGTCGGCTTCGGCGCCGGACTCCTCGCCGACCTCGCGCCGCCCGCCGACCACGCGGCCGGCCGCTACGCCCTGGTGCTGTGCGTCGTCGGCTACTTCGCCGGCCTCATCAAGCCGGAGAACGGCCGCCTGAAGTCCGCGACCGGCCCGATGCTCGTCGTGGTCGCCGCCGCCATCGGCTCCACCCTGCTGTACGCGGGTGTCGGCGCCCTCGTCGGCGACACCGCCGCCCGGCACGTCGGCATGACCAGCCTGCTGATCACGGCCGCCCTGTACGACCTGCTGCTCGCCCCGTTCGTGGTCCCCGGCGTCATGGCCCTGGCCCGCCGCGCCGACAGCGACCCGCTCACGGAGGCCAACTCCGGCGGCAAGGCGGGCGACATCTCCTCCGGCTGGATCTCCTCCGGCACCGGAATGCGCATCGGCGGCCAGCGCGGCGGCCTCGGCAGCCTCAAGGCCAAGGCCCGCACCCGCAACGTCCGCGTCGGCCGCATCAAGGGGGTCAAGCGTCTGTGAACGCGGGGGAGTTCACCCGAACGGGTGCACCGGGGCGGAACGTGGCCTCACAGGTCCATCGTTCATCATTCGTACGCGCACGCGCCTTTGTGCAGGGAGAGGGGGAGGCAGCCCAGTGACCAACATTCCCGAGACCGGTCGGACCCCACGGGTCCAGATCCGTCTCGTCGTCATCCAGATCCTGGTCCTCTCCCTGCTGGGCACACTCGGCGGCCGCCTGTGGTACCTGCAGATCCGCGAGGGCGCCGAGTACCAGAAGGAGGCCTCCGGCAACCACGTCCAGCAGGTCGTCGAGCCCGCCGTGCGAGGCTCGATCCTGGACGCCCGCGGAGTCCCCATCGCGGACAACGAGACCCGCCTGGTCGTCTCCGCCTCCCGCACCGACCTGCTCAAGCAGAAGGACGACGGCAAGGCGGTCCTGACCAAGCTCGCGGGCGTCCTCGGGATGAAGCCCGAGGAGGTCATGCAGAAGGTCCGCCTCTGCGACGCCAAGACCCCCCAGCCCTGCTGGAACGGCTCGCCGTACCAGCCGATCCCGATCACCGACGAGGCCACCGCCAAGCAGGCCCTGCAGATCCGCGAGCGCTCCGAGGACTTCCCCGGCATCACCGCCGAGCCCGAGGCCGTGCGCCGCTACCCGGCCCCCGGCAAGTCCAACACCGCGCAGGTCCTCGGCTACCTCTCGCCGGTCACCGACGACGAGATCGAGCAGGCCAAGGACACCTCCTCGCCCTACCTGCGCTCCGACATGGTCGGCCGCTCCGGCCTGGAGCGCGAGTACGACAAGGAACTGCGCGGCAAGGCCGGCGTCACCCGCTACGAGGTCGACAACCTCGGCCGCGTCATCGGCAAGGCCAAGTCCGACGCCGCCGAGCCCGGTTCGAACCTGGTCACCAGCATCGACTCGCGCGTACAGCGGGTCGCCGAGAACGAGCTGGACAAGGCCATGAAGGCCGCCCGCCAGCAGTACGACAAGATCACCCAGGAGAACTACAAGGCCGACTCCGGCGCCGTCGTCGTGATGGAGGCCAAGACCGGCCGGATCGTCGCCATGGCCTCCGCCCCGACCTACGACCCGAACGTGTGGGTCGGCGGCATCTCCGCCAAGGACTACACGGCCCTCACCGGCAAGAACTCCGACTACCCGCTGCTCAACAGGGCCATACAGGGTCAGGCGGCCCCTGGTTCGACGTTCAAGGTGGTCTCCACCGCCGCCGCGGTCCAGGCCGGCTACGCCTGGGACGGCGGCTACCCCTGCACCAGCTCCTACTCGGTGGGCGGCCAGGTCTTCAAGAACTTCGAGGGCGAGAACTTCGGCCCCATCTCGCTGGGCCGCGCCCTCGAGGTCTCCTGCGACACCGTCTTCTACGGCCTCGCCGACGCCCAGTGGAAGAAGGACGGCGGCATCAACCCGAAGAAGGGCGAGCCCAAGGACTGGTTCTTCAAGACCGCCCACCAGTTCGGCCTCGGCAAGGAGACCGGCGTCGACCTGCCCAACGAGGTCACCGGCCGCGTCCCCGACCGCCAGTGGAAGCTCGACTACTGGAAGGCCAACAAGGACGCCTGGTGCAAGTCCGGGAAGAAGGACGGCACCTACGTCGAGAAGATCGAGTACGAGAACTGCCTCGAAGGCAACAAGATGCGCGAGGGCGACGAGATCAACTACTCCATCGGCCAGGGCGACACCCTCGTCACGCCGATCCAGGAGGCGATGATCTACAGCGCCGTCGCCAACGGCGGCACCGAGTACCAGCCGACCATCGGCAAGGCGATCGTCAGCGCCGACGGCAAGTCCGTCCAGGAGATCAAGCCCAAGGCGGTGCGCAAGCTCCCGGTCAGCCAGGCCACCCTCAAGGGCATGGACGACGCCTTCGCGGGCGTCATCACCCGCGGTACGGCGGCCTGGAAGTTCGGCGGCTGGCCGCAGGACAAGATCGCCCTGCACGGCAAGACCGGTACCGCCGAGGTCTACGGCAAGCAGACCACGTCGTGGCTGGCCACCTACACCAAGGACTACACGGTCATCATGACCATCGCCCAGGCCGGTACCGGTTCCGGTGCCTCCGGCGAGGCGGTCCGCAACATCTACAGCGCGCTCTACGGCGTCAGCGCGGACGGCTCCATCGACAAGTCGAAGGCGCTGCTCTACACCCCGCAGAAGGGCCTGCCGAAGGTCCGCACGGACGGCACCATCGCCTCCCCGAAGATCTCCAAGGACCCGGCGAAGGACTTCCAGGTCTACTCCCAGCAGGGCGACAAGACCACCGACAACGGGCAGACCCCGGCCGCCACCACGGCCTCCCCGTCCACGGGCAACCGCACCACCCGCAGGCGACCGCGCAAGAGGGGAAGCCGGAGGATGCTCACATGACCGGCGTCAACAGCTTCTCCGTCTCCGGATACGGCCCGGCGAGGGCCGGCTGGACGCGGGTCTTCGCCCGGGACTCGCTGACCCGTCGGCTGGACTGGCCGATGCTGCTGGCAGCCCTCGCCCTGTCTCTGCTCGGCTCGATGCTGGTCTTCTCGGCGACCCGCAACCGCACCGAGATCAACCAGGGCGACCAGTACTACTTCCTGATCCGGCACCTGATGAACACCGGCATCGGGCTCGCCCTGATGATCTGCACCATCTGGATCGGCCACCGCCAGCTGCGCAACGCGGTACCGATCCTCTACGGCCTCTCGGTCCTCGGCATCCTCGCGGTGCTCACCCCGCTGGGCGCCACCATCAACGGCAGCCGCAACTGGATCGTCCTCGGCGGCGGCTTCTCACTGCAACCCGCCGAGTTCGTGAAGATCACGATCATCCTGGGCATGGCGATGATACTGGCGGCGCGGGTGGACGCCGGTGACAAGAAGTACCCGGACCACCGCACCGTCCTGCAGTCCCTGGGCCTGGCCGCGATCCCGATCCTGATCGTGCTGCTCATGCCCGACCTCGGCACGGTCCTGGTCATGGTGACCATCATTCTCGGCGTGCTGCTCGCCTCCGGCGCCTCCAACCGCTGGATCTTCGGCCTGCTCGCCGCCGGCGTGACCGGCTGCATCGCCATCTGGCAGCTGCACATCCTGGACGAGTACCAGATCGCCCGCTTCGCCGCCTTCGCCAACCCCAGCCTCGACCCCTCCGGCGTCGGCTACAACACCAACCAGGCCCGCATCGCGATCGGCTCCGGCGGCCTGACCGGCGCGGGCCTCTTCCACGGCTCGCAGACCACCGGCCAGTTCGTCCCCGAGCAGCAGACCGACTTCGTCTTCACGGTCGCGGGGGAGGAGCTGGGCTTCGTCGGCGCGGGCCTGATCATCGTGCTCCTCGGCGTCGTCCTGTGGCGCGCCTGCCGTATCGCCCGCGAGACGACCGAGCTGTACGGCACGATCGTCGCGGCGGGGATCGTGGCGTGGTTCGCGTTCCAGGCGTTCGAGAACATCGGCATGACCCTCGGCATCATGCCGGTCACCGGCCTGCCACTGCCGTTCGTGTCGTACGGCGGCTCCTCGATGTTCGCGGTGTGGGTGGCGGTGGGACTGCTCCAGTCGATCAGGGTGCAGCGCCCGATGTCGGCGTAGCCGGGGCGGAACCCGGGCGCAACCTGGGCGGAACCGGGGCGAAAGCGTACAGGTGAACACATCGTTCTCTATGTGTTCACCTGTGGCTTGTTTTGTTTTTCCCTCCGATTTACCCGCTTCGACCGCTGGCCCCTGTGACGTTCGGGCCATTAGATTCTGTTCATGGCGGATGCGAAGCGTGAAATCGAGCGCAAGTACGAATCCGATGACAGCGGCCTGCCCGACCTGACCGGCGTCGCCGGGGTGGCGAACGTCGTGGACAAGGGCACCGCCGAACTCGACGCGACCTACCACGACACCTCCGACCTGCGCCTGGCCTCGGCCAGAGTCACCCTGCGCCACCGCAGCGGAGGCAGCGACGCCGGCTGGCACCTCAAACTCCCCGTCGCCCCCGGCGTCCGGGACGAGATCCACGCCCCCCTCTCCGACACGCTCCCCGACGAACTCGCCGCCCTGGCCCGCTCCCGGGTCCGCGAGGGCCGGCTGGTCCCGGTGATCCGCCTGCGCACCACCCGCGACATCCGGCACCTCGTCGACGCCGCCGGCGCCCTGCTCGCCGAGGTGAGCGTGGACCGCGTCCGGGCCGACCGGCTCTTCGGCGGCGCGGGCAAGGCACAGTGGACCGAGATCGAGGTGGAACTCGCCGACGGCGGCGACCCCGCCTTCCTCGACAAGGTCGAGAAACGGCTGGGCAAGGCGGGCGTACACCCCTCGAAGTCCGCGTCGAAACTGGCCCGCGCCCTGGCCGAGACCAAGGGCGGCAAACCGCGCCCGCCGAAGACGGGCCCCGGCGAACCGCACACCGCCGGCGACCACGTCATGGCCTACGTCCACGCCCAGCGCGACGCGATCGTCGAGCTCGACCCGGCCGTCCGCCTGGACACCGAGGAGGGCGTGCACGACATGCGGATCGCCACCCGCCGGCTGCGCAGCACCTTCCGCACCTTCGGCAAGGTCCTGGACCGCCGGACCACCGACCCGATCGCCGACGAGCTGAAATGGCTGGCCGGTGAGCTGGGCGTGGGCCGCGACCAGGATGTCCTGGCCGAACGCCTGCTGGCAGGCCTCGCCGACGTACCCCCCGCCCTCGTCGACGGCCCCGTCCACGACCGCCTGCACCACTGGGCCGAGGCGAGCGAACGCGGCTCCCGCAGCCGCCTCCTCGGCGTCCTCGACTCCGCCCGCTACCTGGCGCTCCTTGACACCCTGGACGCCCTGGCCGCCGACCCGCCCCTGCTGAAGGCGGCCGCCGGAGACCCCGGGGAGGTCCTCGCCAAGGCCGTGCGGAGGGACTTCGCCAAGGTGACCGACCTGATCGAGACGGCCATGGCACAGCCCCCCGGCCACGACCGCGACCTCGGCCTGCACGAGGCCCGCAAGAAGGCCAAGCGCACCCGCTACGCGGCCGAGGCGGCCCGCCCCGCGCTCGGCAGGCCGGCGAAGACCATGCTCAAGTCCATGAAGTCGCTCCAGACCATGCTCGGCGAGCACCAGGACAGCGTCATGGCCCGCGAGACCCTGCGCGAACTGTCCGCGGTGGCCCACGCGGCGGGGGAGAGCACGTTCACGTACGGACTGCTGTACGGCCGCGAGGAACAGCGGGCGGCGGCGGTGGAGGCCGGGGCACCGGAGGCCTGGGAGAGCATCAGGGCCGAGGCGCCGGTGTGATCCGGGCGTACGGGGGAGGCCGCCGACCGGGTTAGGCTAGATGGTCACCCTCCCCGGTCACCGGTCGGTGAGCCACCCCAGCCGCCGGCCGGGGGAGTCGCCCCCCAGCCACCTCACAAAGGTCCGCGAGATGCCTGCCGAAGCCGCCTCTCAGGTCGCCGAGTCTGTTTTCCCGCAGCTCGAAGCTCTGCTCCCGCATGTGCAGAAGCCGATCCAGTACGTCGGCGGAGAGCTCAACTCCACGGTCAAGCCGTGGGAGACCTGCGACGTCCGCTGGGCGCTCATGTACCCGGACGCCTACGAGGTCGGCCTGCCCAACCAGGGCGTCATGATCCTCTACGAGGTCCTCAACGAGCAGGAGGGCGTCCTCGCCGAGCGCACGTACAGCGTGTGGCCGGACCTGGAGGCGCTGATGCGCGAGCACGGCGTCCCCCAGTTCACGGTCGACAGCCACCGCCCCGTGCAGGCCTTCGACGTGTTCGGCCTGTCCTTCTCCACTGAGCTGGGCTACACGAACATGCTCACGGCCCTGGACCTGGCCGGGATCCCGCTGGAGTCGCGCGAGCGTTCCATCGACGACCCCATCGTGCTGGCCGGCGGCCACGCGGCCTTCAACCCCGAGCCGATCGCGGACTTCATCGACGCGGCGATCATCGGCGACGGCGAGCAGGCCGTCCTCGACATGACGAAGATCATCCGCGAGTGGAAGGCGGAGGGCCGCCCCGGCGGCCGCGAGGAGGTCCTCTTCCGCCTGGCCAAGACCGGCTCCGTCTACATCCCCGCGTTCTACGACGTCGAGTACCTCCCCGACGGCCGTATCGCCCGCGTGGTCCCCAACAAGTCGGGTGTCCCGTGGCGCATCTCCAAGCACACGGTCATGGACCTGGACGAGTGGCCGTACCCCAAGCAGCCGCTGGTCCCGCTGGCCGAGACGGTCCACGAGCGCATGTCCGTCGAGATCTTCCGCGGCTGCACGCGCGGCTGCCGCTTCTGCCAGGCCGGCATGATCACCCGCCCGGTCCGCGAGCGCTCGATCACCGGCATCGGCGAGATGGTCGACAAGGGTCTGAAGGCCACGGGCTTCGAGGAGGTCGGCCTCCTCTCCCTCTCCTCGGCGGACCACTCGGAGATCGGCGACATCGCCAAGGGTCTGGCCGACCGCTACACCGAGGACAAGATCGGCCTCTCCCTCCCCTCCACCCGCGTCGACGCCTTCAACATCGACCTGGCGAACGAACTGACGCGCAACGGCCGCCGCTCCGGCCTGACCTTCGCCCCCGAAGGCGGCTCGGAACGCATCCGCAAGGTCATCAACAAGATGGTCTCCGAGGACGACCTCATCCGCACGGTCTCCACGGCCTACGGCAACGGCTGGCGCCAGGTGAAGCTGTACTTCATGTGCGGCCTGCCCACCGAGACCGACGACGACGTCCTCCAGATCGCCGACATGGCGACGAAGGTCATCGCCAAGGGCCGCGAGGTCTCCCGCTCCAACGACATCCGCTGCACGGTCTCCATCGGCGGCTTCGTCCCCAAGCCCCACACCCCCTTCCAGTGGGCCCCGCAGCTCTCCGCCGAGGAGACGGACGCCCGCCTGGAGAAGCTCCGCGACAAGATCCGCGGCGACAAGAAGTACGGCCGCTCGATCGGCTTCCGCTACCACGACGGCAAGCCGGGCATCGTCGAAGGCCTGCTCTCCCGGGGCGACCGCCGCATCGGCGCCGTCATCCGCGCCGTCTACGAGGACGGCGGCCGCTTCGACGGCTGGCGCGAGCACTTCTCCTACGACCGCTGGATGGCCTGCGCCGACAAGGCCCTGGCCCCCTTCGGCGTGGACGTCGACTGGTACACCACCCGCGAGCGCACCTACGAGGAGGTCCTCCCCTGGGACCACCTCGACTCGGGCCTGGACAAGGACTGGCTCTGGGAGGACTGGCAGGACGCCCTCGACGAGACAGAGGTCGAGGACTGCCGCTGGACACCTTGCTTCGACTGCGGGGTGTGCCCGCAGATGGATACGGCCATACAAATCGGCCCGACCGGTAAGAAGCTGCTGCCTCTTACGGTCAAGAACGCAGGTCCGTCGCCGGCTTCGAGTGGTCACGCGCACTGAGGTGGGCGAGGCACTCGATCGGGTGGTTGAGGCGCTGGCGGGAGTGAGCGAGGAGGAGGTGGCTGCGGCGTTGGCTGCGGTGAGCCTTCCAGGTTCTCGCCCGGCGGCGCCGTCGGTTCCCTCCCGGACACCGCTGCCAGGTCCTTCACGGGCCTCGCAGATCGTCTCCGAGGTGGAATGGGCGTGAGGGAAGCGGCGGCCCCCGAAGTGGCCGTCTGTGGCTGCCCGCACTGCGGGTGGCAACGGGCCATAGTAGGAGGCGCCGAGCAGTATCTGCCGGGCTGAGCGTCACCACCAGCAGTACCTCTCGGGCAGCAAAAACCCCGGCGGGTACTGCGGGTTGGGCGGCACCGGCGTGTCCTGTCCCGGCGGGGGCGACCCGTGGAAGGCGGATCGCGGTCAAGGATGGAGCGCGTACAGCCAAGGCCCTCTCCTCATCAAGGCAGGGCCCAGTGATGTCGAGCCTGCAAGTCGCAGACTATGGGTGGGGTCCACGGTCCAGTTCTTGCAGGCGTGCCCGCCGGTCCTGGCCCCATGTTGAGTTGTGGCGCCTGAACCGCTGGAGTCAATGGTTTCGTAGATGCACCACAAGCGGCTGTATGTCATGACCGTGTGTTGGGTACCTGCGAGAGCGGGTCCGGCGGGCGTCGGGTTGGTCACCCCTAGGCGTGCACTGATTGAGCGCGCGCGGCTAAGTGTGCCATCTCATGAGGTTGGTGTCAGGGAGCGGTCGCCTGGCGCTCCCTGGCCGGGAGTCGGCAGGTCGGTCGGCCTTGAGGTCGGTGTGACGAGCCCGGCCGCAGAGGTGATGTGCTCTGTGGCCGGACCGGCATGTCGCTGTGCCCCGCGTCTCGGTTAGCCGACGACGATTGTTTCGCCGAGGTGGATGAGCAGGGGAAACCCTTGCAGAGAGGGGACCTCAACGAGGCTATCCAAAAGGCTCGTGCCTTGGGCTTGGGCGGGCGCGGCGAAGAGGACGGTAGCCAGCGTTAGCAGGGCAGCGGTGGTGAGGGTGCTGAGGGTGCGTCGCATGGCAGGCCCTTTCTGTTGGTTCGCGGGCAGCGGCGGCATGTGCGCGTAACCACGTGGTTTGGTGATCAGGGCGCTCTGGCGTGTTTCAGATCTACCTAAAGGCTTTCCTGCCCGGCAGACGGTCCAACTTCATGTCACCCGAACGTGTCACCCGGAGTTCGCAATGCGCCCCAGTAAGCCCAACAACCCCACTACGCGGGAGGCGTTACAAAGCCAAAGATCATTCCGGGACAACCCTTAGGGGAGCTTTTATGGGCAAGGCACTTGGCGCCGTTTACACGGAAGAGGGGTCGCGTCGGTCCGCGCTGCGTTATGCCATCTGAGTCGAGTTGCCCCGGCGTTCTCGCGAACATATATAAAAGGGCCCGATCCGCTGGCTGGCGGATCGGGCCCTTGACCTCTTGCCCCGAATGCAGCTCTGCTCTGAAGCTCGCTTTGTCGACCTCTCGCCAGCACCTGGTCTCGGTCTCTAATGAATGCGTGCAGTGTCGACGTTGGCCCTCTCAAACAATCCAATGCCGAGCCAGGAAACGGCGGCAAGCGTTAGGCCTACCAACGCTCCGCCTGAATTGCAAAGGAGATCATCGATATCGGCAGATCTGCCGGCAGCCATAATTTGTTGGATTGACTCGATAGCTGCACTGAAACCGGCACAGCAGATAAATGTAAGGAATGAGCGTCTTGTGAGTAGCCACCCCAGAGTGCCCAGTGGGACAAACATTGCCGCATTCCCGAGGTACTGGCGGGTTAGAAGGTCCAACTCGAACTGATCGACGCCAGGAGATGAGAATTGTTCCCCAGGGTGCCAGTTGATGGGCTCGTGGGAGGATCCGAGTGGCTGCTCGGGATACAGGGTTGCCACTAGCACCAGAAGCATCCAAGCTCCGAGCGCTAGTCTCAGTACCCTATTCGTAGAGTCTGGAGCCTTGCGTAGCCGTCTGGCGCCCAGGACGGTGAACGCGGCAAAACCCGCAGCTGCCATGGCGGCAACTGCGGGCGACACGAACAGGACGCGCCAAAGGGTCATGCTACGGGCACCGCCACTTGCTGATGAACTCGCTGCCGTCCTTGGTCTTCATGATCGCCCTGATGCACTTAGGGCTGGACAACTCCACGTAGTGGTTCCATCCTTCCTGTTCCCCCTTGCTGACAGTCACCCAGTATCCGGAATAGACCTTGGCAGCGTCTTGCGGCTGGTAGCCAAGCATCACGCTTACCGAATCCCCAGAATCTTTCCGATAGCTTGAGTAAGCATTCCCCTTGGTGCTGGCCATTTCAATGCAGAGTTGGCCGTTGGAAAGTTCACCGCAGGCCTGGTCGCTTGCATGCGCCGGCCCCGCAACAAGCAGGGAGCCAAGTACAGCCGTAGAGAGTAAGGTCGCCCTTGCGCGCTTCCTCGCAGATCCCCCAAAAAGAATGTCACGCTGGCCACGTGATCTTGGTCGAGCTTTACCGTACATGTTCATGCCAGGCGTGTTGAGTTGTTTCGCGTCAATGCTCTGTCTTGAAATCGACTGTTCGGGGGGGGTGAGGTTACCTCGTGCTGTTGAGTCGCTCAGAACGGAAGCTCAGGGCTGGCGGCGCCCCTCTTAATGGTCATGACCTGCTCGTGGAAGTCACGTGCGGCGGCCTCGTAGTCTGCAGGGCACGTGCAATGTGCATCTCACTTGCACGAATAAGTTGATTGGCTTCACTGGAGGAGTCAAGCTGCTCTTTTTCGACGAGCATGGGACAAAGCTCGGGGAGTCGCCAACTCAGTCCTATGGAATCGATCCCCAGATTTTTGGAGCCGCGCACAGGAATGAACAGTTCTCCTTCGCGGCCGCTCCAGGGACTGCCGTCGTGGTTCTAAGTCAGTTCTGGGCTCCAAAGAACAGGTTTGGCGACATCCTTAACGGCATCGAGAGTGCAGTGTCCGAGGTTGTTGTATTTGCAGAATGGGTGCTGCATTTCTGCGACAATTTCCCGGACTTGTGTGGCTCGGTCAATAATTCCTCAAGCGGTGAGCCTGCTGACGGTAGTATCTGACGCGGCTGGTGCTCAGGGCGCCAATATGCCAGGCGCGAGTCAGAAGGTTTCTGCGAAGTCATCTTCCTTGAGTATCAGGCGGTTCCGCACGTCCTTGGGGATCATTAGCTTCATGTGGATGTGCGGTGCCCGTACGTCCTTCATCTTCGTCCGCGTGATCTTGCACCTCACGCCGACCCGGAGTAGATCGGCGGCCATGGCCTCCATGCCCCCCTCCTCCCAACGACTTCGGAACGACTTGCCGTTGTGCACCGCCACCCACCGGTCATTGACCGACTCGGGGTCGATGGCCTCCAACTGCTTGATCAGGTCGTCCAGCGTCTTCTCCGCCCTCTCCTTCGTGAACCGCGTCTTCGTGAAGCGGCCTTCGGGCTCCAGGCCAGCCATGTAGTAACTGATGGACTGTTCGAGGCGCTGCTGTTCTTTGCGGGCCTCGGCGCCCTGCCGGTACTCCCGCGTCATGACGGGCTCGTCGCCGAGCACCCTCAAGACGTCCTCGACGAGCTTGGCGTAGATGTCCTCGGGGTTCGGTGCGCCGTGGCCGCCGGCCTTGCACTTGCCGCACCTCAGGTACTGGTAGAGCTTCCCGTTGTTGCGATTCTTCTGGACCGTCATGTTGGTGCCGCAGTCGGCGCAGATCACGACTCCGAGGAACTTCGTCGCACCATCGGGGTTGCGCCTCGGCTGATCCTTGCCCTGTCCGTTCAAGGCCTCTTGGAGGCTGTAGAACTCGTCCTCCGTGAAGACACCGTCAGCCACGCGGATGGGCTTCCCCTCGGCTCCCATGACGAGCTTGGACCGGCGGATGCCTCCGTCCTTGTCCTCTTCCACCCGGTAGCCCAGGAGCGCAGGGTTACGCAGTCGCCGTAGGTGGGTCGACGCGGTGAGGCCTGCTCCGCACAGGCCGGCACGGACCAGGACCTTGACCATGCGGCGGGCAGAGGCGGGACGCTCCCTCATCGCGACCTGGCGGCTCCAGTGCAGTGCCCTATGCGCAGTCGCGCTGATGACCAGCTTGACCTTGCCGTTTTCGTCCTCGGCGGTCTCGTAGCCGTACGCGGGCTTCCCTACCAGCCACTCGCTCTGGGTCTTGGTGTACTCCCAGAGGCTCGCCACCCGGGTGCTGGTGTTGGCTGCCTCGATTTCGGCGATACCGCCAACGATCGTGACCATGATCTTCCCGGCCGTCGTGGTCAGGTCGATGGAGTCGTTCTTAGAGACGAGGTTCTTCCCGTACTTCAGGCACCAGTCGATCATGGTGCTGAGGTCGGAAAGACGTCGTACGAAGCGGTCGAGCTTCCAGAAGAGCAGCTCGTCGAACTCCGGGGCCCGGTTGTTGAGCCAGTCGCCGAGTTCCTTGCGCTTCCATGGTGGGACCTTCGTCGCCGACACGTTGAGGTCGCTGGCGACGCCGACGACTCGGCAGCCGCGTTCGCGGGCGAGTATCCGGAGGTCCAGTTCCTGGCGGACAGGTGAGGTCGTGTCGTCGGTGAGTACCGACAGCCGGACCGACAGCAGTGCGCGCGGTGCGTCGTCGGGCAGGAGGGCTTCCGCCTTCTTCAGGTCCTCTAACAGTGCTAAGTCGGCCTTCGACCACTCAGCATCAACTGAGTAGCCGCGACGGTCAGTTGCCGTGCGCGTCCTCGCTCGTTTCCCCATGACCAGCACGGTAGCGCTTGTAGGCCCGTTGGTGAATGGCCGCAGATGGACACCCACATCCAGGTCGGCCCGACCGGCAAGAAGCTGCTGCCTCTGACCGTGGTGAACAAGTAACCGTCCGGTCCCTGCGAGCGTCTGAGGACGCTCGCAGGGACCACCTCTGTTTCAGACAGGTCCGGAGCCGGGCTCGCCCCAGCCCGCTCTGCGGTTCACGGGCTGTGCTGCCCGGCCGCTGCGAGCAATACGGCCGCGATGCAGCAACGTATGGCAAAAGCGTCCTGCTGGTCTTCCAGGAGGACGGTCGGCATGACGAAGAGCAGGTACCAGGAGTTCAGCTCCTGCTGAATCCACCACTCGAGCGCCATCAGGGCACCGACCAGCACAGCTGATTCTTGCGTGCGTACTCGCATGGGGGTTCCTCGCCTTTCTTGGGGCTCGTCGAGAGCCTTCCGGCAAAAGGAAGGCGATGGCGGCGGATGTCGACGTATTCCGAAGGCTGCGCCTCCAGTTGCCGAATCCCCGTACAGCGATCACACCGTTCCGGGGGTCCTACCGGCCAGCCGCTCGGCAGAACCCGGACAGACCCGGACGGGTTCGGAGGGGCTGAAGAGGACTTGCACGGTCTCTACACTGGTGGGCACGTTCAGTCAGGACACCGGGTGATCCGGAGGTGCAGTTGACGAGTCCGGAGACGGCGGACGCCTTCCCCTTGCCGCAAGAGGGCATGGACGTGGCCGACTTCGTGCGCGCTCTGCGTGCGGTCAAGCTCTGGGCCGGCGATCCGTCCCTGGAAGTGCTGTACCGCAGGACAGGCGTGGCTACCAGCACACTGTCCGATGCCCTGAACCCGCAGCGCCGGCGTCTTCCGTCACTGGAACTGGTCCGGTCCCTGGTGCTTGCCTGCGGCGCCAACGCCGTACAGGCAGCACAGTGGGAACGGGCGTGGCGCTCGGCTAGGGGCCGTGACAGCCGCTTTGGCGCTCCCAGGCCAGTCGTGGCAAGCCGCTCACTTTCATCCGCACGTGACGTGACCCCCCGCCAATTACCAGCGGACGTCAGCGGATTCACCGGTCGTGCGGACGTCCTCGTCGCACTTGCCGGAATACGTCGAGACGCGCCCGCCACCGTGATCACCGGCACGGCCGGCGTCGGCAAGACGGCGCTCGCCGTGCACTGGGCGCACCAGATAGCCGCGCACTACCCGGATGGCCAGCTATATCTCGACCTGCGGGGGCGCGCCACTGATCCCGCACTTACTGCCACCGAGGCACTGTCGGTGCTGCTGCAGTCCCTGGGGGTGCCGGGAGACCGGGTCCCCCTCGACTTGCACCTGCAGATGGGGCTCTATCGGTCGGTGCTGGCTGACCGACGCGTGCTGGTGGTCCTGGACAACGCGATGGACGCGGCACACGTTCGTCCGCTGTTGCCCGGCGGCCAAGGATGTCACGCGTTGGTGACCAGTCGTGACTCCCTAGCAGGTCTGGTTGTCCGCGACGGCGCGGCTCGGATCTCGCTTGACATTCTCTCCCCTGCGGAGTCCGTCGAGCTGTTGTCGGTCCAGCTGGGCCGGGACCGTGTGCATACGGAGCAAGAGGACGCCGAAGAACTGGCCGAACTCTGTGCTCATCTGCCACTCGCTCTCCGTATTACGGCCGCCAATCTGGCGGTCCGCCCCGCACTGAGCCTGGCAGGCATGGTCGCCGAGTTGGGCAGTGCGGATCTGCTGGCTCGGCTGCAGGTTGTCGGCGACCCGGAGAGCGCGGTCGCGGCAGCCTTCGAGCTCTCCTACCGCTCCCTCTCGCCAGAGGCACAACGCCTGTTCCGGTTCCTCGGCATGATGCCGGGCCCGGAACCGAGTCGCGAGGCGGCAGCCGTCCTGCTCGGCCGCGAGATGTCGGCGCCGGTGCCGGAGCTTGACGAGTTACTGGCGGCGCACCTGCTGTCCGAGCCGAAACCGGGGCGCTTCCGTAGCCACGACCTACTGGCCCTGTACGCGAAGCAGTTGGCTGGCACCGAGCCGGAAGAGGTGAGCGGGCCCGCATTGCACCGATTGCTGTCGTGGTACCTACTTACGCTGGACGCCGCCAACCGGATCATTAGGCCGAACTGCTGGGTGCTGTTCCCCGACGAGTTCCCGCTGACCGGCTCGCCGCGGGCATTTTCCGGCCCGCATGATGCCCGGGCCTGGCTCACCACCGAACACACGAATCTCGTCACGGCGATCGTCTACGCCTCAGAGCACGGGCCCGCTCCCTTCGCCTGGCACCTGGCCCACGCGCTGCGAGGAAACTTCTATCCCCACCGATTGGACGGAGGTGCGCTTGCCGCCAGCCAAGCGGGACTACGCGTAGCCGAAGCCCACGACCATCCGCTCGGACGAGGAATGTGCCACATATCTCTCGGCTTCGCCGCATGGGACTTGGGGGATCTGAATGTGGCGCTGGAGGAACTCAACTCGGCGAAGATCCAGTTTGAGCGGATCGGCTACGACCGGGGACTCGCGGCCGCCTGGAATGACTCCGCGGAGGTCTGCGCCAGATCTGGCAAGATCAGGGAAGCTCTCGTTCACGCCTCCACTGCCCTGACATTCCACACGGACTACGCTCCGAGCCGCGTGGTGCATCATGCCAACCTTGCCGAGATCTTCCGAATACAGGGCGATTACGGGGCCTCTCAGCGGCATGCCGAAGAAGCACTGGGCCTCGCTGACCAGAACGGCACCCCTCAGACGGAGGCCGTGGCCAAGCTCGAGGCAGGCTTGACACAACTGGCCATGGGCGAATTGGAGGCGGCGGAGGAACTGCTGTCCCAAGGCAGGGCCGCGGCCGAACTGGTCGGTTCCCCGAACAACCTTTACGACGCCCTCTCGGCTACGGCTGTCCTCTCGATTCGTGCCGGGCGCGTGGCCGACGCGCTCAATTGGATCGAGCCGCTGCATGATCTGCTGGACCTGGGTGTTCCTGGCTTCGCGCCGGAGGATCTCGCGGAGACGGCGATCGTCGAGACGTACCTTGCCGCGAACCGACTCGACCGCGCCCTCGATTTCGGTACCGCCGCGCTGGCCCGCCGTGTTGCCGCGGGCCACGGGCTCACGGTTATGCGTCTGCGCGTGGCCTTGGGACGCGTCCACGCCGCTGCTGGTGACCTGATGGCCGCCCGGTCGCTCTGGGAGGCTGCGCTGCCTCACACTATGGAGGAATCCCTACCCGAACGCACCGACGTCGAGGGCTTGCTGGCGATGCTGGAGAACTGTGCCTGACAGTGACTGCAAACCAGCCCGATGGTGACGGTCTTGCTTGCATGGGGTGACTACGGGATGACCACGTGGATCTCTCGTCGGCTTGGGGGTTTTCTGAAGGCGCGCGAGGAGCATGCCGTGACCACAAGCACCATGTCAGCACTCCTCCATGGCCGACTGGCTGTTCTGCCCGCGCGGGTTGGGAACGGCCATGCGGCTGAGGCTTGTTCGTTGCTGCCGGTCGTGCGTGTGAACCGGGCCAGATGTCGTTTGTTCGCGACGAAGGATCGTGCCGCAGTGCTGCTGGGCGGCATGTCGCCACGGAGCTGCGGGAGATGACGATGTCCCTGGTGTGACCGAGCTGCCGACGCCGAGGCGACACGTGCGACGCGGCCGGGGGCGATGGAGGTGCACCCCGGGCAGGCCTCTGGGCCTCGGAAGGGAAATCCTTCGGCTGCCGGGGCAAGGTGTTCTCGCGGCCGAGGTGCCCACAGGCCGTTGGGTGACATGGGCGGCATGGGCGGTGCACCCCACGCGCGTGCACTTCCCGGCCGCAATCAATGCCGCCCAGATGCCGGCCGGGGTCGACCACCGGCGAGGGGCCGGGCGGCGATCAGCCCGGCTTGGCAGGCGGCCTCCGCCGAAGGCCGGGAACGGGATGCCGCTACTCGGCCCGGGTGCGCAGGCCGGCCAGCATCACCTCGTGCGCGCTCTCACGCTGCCGGGGAGTTGAGGCCGAGTCGGCCATGCGCATGAACGCCGCCACGTCTTCGGCGGTGACGTCCCCGCGCAGTTGGCCGCTTCGCCGGGCCCGGTCGGCGACCGGGGTGATCAAGGAGGCGGTGAGAGTCGTCGCCCGCTCGGCCGCCTGAGGGCTCGTCTTGCACAGAGCGTCGAACAACCGCAGTCCTGCGTCATCGAGCACGCACCCGCGGGTGAACACCGCACGGAAGGCCTCCCAGTCGTCGGCGATGGCGGCGGCCTCCTCCGCGACCTGGCCTGCGCCGTGCGCCAAGTCCTCCAGCAGCTGGAGGACAAGGTCGTCCTTGGTCGCGAAGTGCCGGTAGAAGGTGGTCGCTCCCACTCCCGCGGTCCGGGCGATGGCCTCGATGCTCAGGTCGGGTCCCTGCTCGGCGAAGGCCAGGCGGGCCGCATCGAGCAGTCGCCGCCGGTTGCGAACTTGATCTTTGCGCGGTGCGCGCGACGTGGCGGTCAATCCGGGCTCCTGAGCGGGACACCCACCGAGGCGGCAGTGGTCGCCCCGCCTCGGTAGCACGATGGAATCGGTAGCGATACTACCGCTTCTTTCGGAAGGTGCGGCCGTTCGGCCCCGCCCGCCAGGGCGCGGGCGCACGGCGCCAGGCGTCCGCCTCTCCCTCGCCGAAGCGCACACGCCGCCCGGTCGGCGCTCCGATTCGCGGGGTTCGCGGCGGGTGCGGCCCCTCCGGTAGACGCACTGCACATCGATCCGGTTGTTCCACTACCGTTTTGCGGGTTACGGTTAAACGGTGGCTGTACTACCACTTCTCAGGAAGGTGCCTTCATGCGCGCGCTCATCCCGACCGGCAACCCGGAGACCCTCACCGAGCTGGGGGAAGTCGACCTCCCCACCCCGCAGCGCCACGAAGCGCTGATCCGGGTGACCGACATCGCACTCAACCGAGCGGACTTCTTGTACCTGAGCGACCCGTCGACCACGTTCCGCCCCGGTATCGACGCGGCCGGGGTGGTCGCGAAGGCCGCAGCCGACGGCAGCGGACCGTCAGAGGGCAGCCGGGTGGCCCTCCACCTGCCTGCGGGAGGAGGCGCCGCCGAGTACGTCGCCGCCTCGGCGGACCGCCTCGCGGTCATCCCCGACAACGTGGACTCCGCCTCCGCGGCCGCGCTCCCCCTGGGCGGGCTGGTCGCCCAGCGACTCCTCGCCCTCGCCGGCCCCGTGAAGGGGCGCAGGATTCTCGCCACCGGCGTGGGAGGCGGAGTCGGCCAGGTCCTCATCCAGCTCGCTGTCGCGGAGGGGGCCGAGATCACCGCCGTTGCCGCGCAGGGCCAGCCGACCGACCACATGGCGGCACTGGGCGCCAAGATCGCTCTCGACATTGATGCCGTCGAGGACACCGCCTTCGACATCGTCCTGGAGTCCGTGGGTGGCGACCTGGGGTCTAAGACAGCCCACAAGCTGCGCCCCGGCGGCCAGTTCCTCTGGTTCGGTCAGGCCAGCGGCAGCCCCATCACTCTGGACTTCTTCCGGCAGGTCCAGGGCGGCGCCTCTCTGACCTTGCGCCACTTCGTCTACGGCGACGGTGACGGGAGTCGTGACGCCCAGGACATGAACGCGCTACTGGACCTGGCATCGCAGGGGAAGCTCCAGGTCGAGATCGGTCGCCGCGACAACTGGGCCGACGCGGACTCGCTGCTGAAGGAGATGGCAGCAGGCCACCTGCGGGGCAAGGCCGTACTCAGCGTCGGCTGAACCCTACTGAGCCGGTCCGGAGCAAACGGCGCGACGACCGGCACACCCCCTCCTGCCGGGGGCAAGCCGGGTCGCTTCGAACATCGCACCCCGATCACCCTGGACGCCACGACCACCCAGCGCCCCATCGACACCTGCCAACTCGCCGACGCCTGACACCGCACCCCCAAGCCCGAACCCGCGCGCACGGCTCTCAACAGGCCGATGGTCTGGGCGGGCGGCTTCGGTGGCACGGGCATCGGCTGTTGCGGTGCCTTACCGGGGCGGCTGTGCACAGCTACCCGCCCGGTGATGGATACGGCCATGCAAATCGGCCCGATCGGCAAGAAGCTGCTGCCGCTGACGGTCAAGAACGCCACGTCGGCAACGGGCGGGCACGCGCACTGAGATGAGGCGGGCGCCCGATCAGGTGGTTGAGGCCTGGCAGGGGTGAGTGCGGGCGGGTGGCCGCTTCGGTCGCCCCTGTCGCCGTCTCGTGTCCTCGTCCTCAGGCGCAACGGGCTCTCGGCGGACCTGCATGGCCGCTGAGAGCCGTCAGGTCCACCCGCTCGTCGTCCGTGATGAGTTCAGCCGGAACCCGGGCCGTAGAGCGCAGCGATGTTCTCGGACGTCGCCCACCGGCTGTAGGTGGGGGACTGAGGCCAGCCCTCGGGCGAGTCCTGCCATTCCTCCTGCCGTCCGTACGGCAGGAGATCGATCAGCGCGAAACTGTGGCTGAGCTGCTCGGTGCCCCGGCCGTCGGTGTGCCAGGTGCGATACACGGTGTCGCCGTCGCGCAGGAACACGTTGACTGCGAATCCTCCACCGGGAGGTGCGCCGACGTCGGACCCGAACGGGCTGTTCGCGGTCGAGTACCACGCCATCCGGTTGCCGACCCGCTGCTTGTAGGCGAGCGCCTCTTTGATCGGACCCTGGGTGACGACGACGAATCGTGCGTCGTAGTTGTCCAGGAACTCCAGGCGGGTGTACTGCGAGGTGAACCCTGTGCAGCCCGGGCACTGCCATTCCTTGCCGGCGAACCACATGTGGTTGTAGACGATCAGCTGCCTCCTGCCCTCGAAGACGTCTGCCAGCCGAACGGGGCCGTCCTCGCCCTCGAGTGTGCAGTCGGGCATCTCCACCATCGGCAGGCGGCGACGCTCGGCGGCGATGGCGTCGAGTTCCCGTGTCGCCGCCTTCTCCCGGGCCCGCAGTGCCCCGAGCCGGTCTTCCCAGGTTGCGGCGTCGACGACGGGTGGTAGCGCGTAGCCGGTCATGGTTCCCTCGCAGATCTCGTGCGCAGCATCGGCTTGTGCGGAGGCAGACTGCACAGGGCTCCGGAACTAATCGGCCGGCCTGCGAACGCGGCGGAAGGCGCCCGTCCGGATCAAGCTCCGGGGAAGGCCGAGATGTCACCGCGGATCGGGTGGTTCGGCAGGGGCACCGGCTGGTCCTGAAGGAACGCGGTGATGACGGCGACCGGCGTTCTCGCGCCCGCCCCGGGGTGCGTCATCCGCCCGCGGTGCCCTCGGCCTCCCAGCGCAGCAGGTCGCCCGGCTGGCACTCGAGCACCTCGCAGAGCGCGGCGAGGGTCGCGAAGCGCACCGCCTTGGCGCGGCCGTTCTTGAGTACCGCCAGGTTGGCGGGCGTGATCCCTACCCGGTCCGCCAGCTCGCCCACCGACATCTTCCGCTTGGCCAGCATCACGTCGATGTCGACGACGATGGGCATCAGATCACCTCGTCCAACTCGGCCTGCATCTGCGCCGCCTCGACATCGCGTGCGACGGCCTGGGCGAGCAGCATCCGCAGCACGAGCACGATGAGCGCGACCCCGAGGATGGCCACGCCGACCCCGCCCATGATGACGGTGACGCCCGGGTCGTCCCGCTGGCCCGGCGCATTGACGGCCGTGACCGCGAACCACATGAGGGCAGCCGCCACGATCGCGCCGATCACGAGGTCCACGTACCGGAAGGCAGCGTGGGAGAACACGGTTCCGCGTCGCACCATCGCCACCAGCCGCCATACGGCGACCAGGGCGACCTGGGCCGACACCATGCCCAGGATCGTGATCACACGCAGCGGGGTCAGCGGGAGCGACCCGTCCTCCGGGTCGCTCCCGCTGACCAGCGCCCACACCATCCCCACCTGTACGAACACGGTGCCGGCGAGCACCACCACGAGCACGGCGCGCAGCGCACGCACTGTCAGCTTTCCCACGACCCGTCCCTCCATCGAATTGCGATGGGAATCTATCGAAAGTCGATAGATTGAACAAGGGTCGGGCTGGGGCTGGGGCTGGGGCTGGGGCTGAGGTAGGGGTAGGCGGCGGTTTCGGGCCGGGACGGATCCTCGACGTGCGTGAGCCTGTCAGGAGATCAGGATGCCGATGCCGTCTCCGAGCAGCTTCAGACCGAGGACGAAGAACAGGACCGCCATCACGGCGACGTTGTGCTGGGCCGCCCAGTCCTTCCAGTTGCCGAGCGTGGTCTTGGCCCGTTCTCCGCCGAGCAGGAAGACTCCCAGCGGGGCGAGCAGGCCCAGGGTGGCGATCACGACGAAGATCGCCAGCGATGCGATCTGCTGCCCGACCGGCAGTCCGGCCGAGCCGATCGCGGCGCCCGCGGCGATGGTCAGCGGGGCGTTCTTGGCGTTGAGTGCGGCCAGGGCCAGTCCGAGTGCGAAGACCTTGACCGGTGTGAGGCGGTCGATCGCGCTCATCCACTTCGGCAGCCGGGCCTCCGAGGGATCCTTCGGGCGCCGGTGCCATTGCCGGGCGCCGAAGACGACGAGGAACAGGCCCAGGGCGAGTTTGAGGGCTCCCACCCAGGTGGCCGGGTGATTGTGGGCGGAGGCACTCGCGGGGGAGGCGATCGCCAGCATGACCGCGCCCAGCACCGAGAGTCCCAGGATCCAGCCGACCGTGAAGAGGACTCCGTTGAGGCGTCCCCGAGGCGTGGCGAGTATGAGGATGACCGCGATGATCGGGAGCGGGCTGACCGCGACACCGGCCGCAAGCCCCAGGATGTCACCGAGAACTTTGCCCATGATCGCCTCCAGGTGGGGGGCAGAGCGGCTGTGGAATCGGGCGACCTACGGGAGTGGGTGACCCGGCCGCCCGGAAGCCCGGCCGCCTGAACGCGCAGCCGTGGATCTGTGGTTGGTGCGCGGTCCGGCGCGACGGCGGTCCTCGTCGGCCGGCGCCGGCCCACGGTTCGGCCGGACGTTCCGGTCTGCTGAGCGTCTCGTCGCCCCGACAGGCTCGTCTTCCATGTTCCTGCGCTCCGGCGAGTCTGTCCTCGTGAGCTGTCCGGAGCCCCGAGAGCTGATGAGGGCCTGAGGGCCTGAGGGGCAGAGGGGTTTGGCCTGCTCGTCGCTCCTGGTGAGCGCGCACTCGCGATCCCGCGGGTGCGGAGCGACCGGCATGTGGTCAGGATGAAGAGGTGAGGGCGACGGCGCCCTATGCCCGGGCGTTTGGCGAACCTCGCACCGACCGTGGCAGGAGGACGTCACGATGACTGCGACGACAGGCGCAACCGGATCTGCTCACCCCGAACGCCCGGGCAGGTCGGACGGGGTCTGCAACGAGTTCACCGTCTTCACCAAGATCAAGCCGGGGCACGCGGACGCGCTGCGCAAGGATCTCGCCATGCTGTCCGACGTGGCGGACGACGAGAAGGTCCATGCGGCGGTCCGCCAGATCGGCACGCTGCACGACGCACGGCACGTCATCTTCGACAACGACACCCGGTTCATGTTCGCCAGCGTTTTCGACGGCTCCTGGGACAACTACATCGACGACTTCGCCCAGACGGTGGTCGGGTCCCGCTTCGACAAGGTCTTCTCGCACAGCGAAGGATTCCCCGGCGTCACCGATCCGGGCGTGAAGGACTGGTTCGTCGCCCACCAGGAGCCCGCGGGGGTCTTCGTCAGCGCCTATCCCGACCTGACCGTTCAGCAGATCTACAAGGACCACCGCGTGGACGAAGCGTTCCAGGAGGTGCTGGACACCCCGCAGTTCCGGGCGGCACTGGACGACCCCGCGAACGCCGAGTTGCTGGCCACGCCCGCCTTCCAGAAGCTGTTGGAGGAGGCCTCGGCCTAGAACCCGGACCAGACCCCGGACCAGAACCCGGATCAGAACCCGGACCAGACCCCGGACCCGGCCGACCCACGGTACCCGCCACCGCCGGTGGACCGTGTCGGCGGGCGCGCACCGGCCGCTGCAGGGCCGTCCAGGCAGAAGACCGATGCGGAGGCACAAGCGATCATGAACACAGCGGACAGCGGCAGCGCCGCGGGCGTGCGCGTCGAGATCGACGACGTCCAGAGCGGGGCCCTGCGGCCCAGGCCCGTCCCGTACGAGGGAAAGTTCGTCTTCCTGCATGTGGACGACCGCCACGCCGGGCGCGCCCTGCTGCGCCGGCTGCTCCCGCTGACCTCGGGTGGTCTGCCCGCCGTGGACCCGGAACAGGACGCCTGGGTGGCTGTGGCGTTCAGCTACCAGGGGCTGAGGGCCCTGGGGGTTCCGCAGGAGTCGCTGGACAGCTTTCCGCGGGCGTTTCGTGAGGGCATGGCCGCCCGGGCGGAGCTGATCGGCGACGTGGGCGAGAGCGCGCCGTCCCGCTGGGAGGCGCCGTTCGGAACCGGTGACGTCCACATCGCGTTGAGCGCCCTGTCCTCCGACGCGGCGCGGCTGGACAAGGAGCTGGAGCAGGCCCGTGTCGCCTACGAGGACACCCCCGGCGTCCGGGTGATCTGGCAGCAGGAGGTCCGCCAGCTGCCGACCGGGCGCACCACCTTCGGCTTCCGCGACGGCATCAGCCATCCGAACATCGAGGGCGTCGGGCTGCCCGGCTCCAACCCGCAGGAAGCCCCCATCAAGGCCGGCGAGTTCATCCTCGGCTACCCCGACGAGACCGGCGGTCTGCCGCCCATGCCCAGCCCCGACGTGCTGGGGCGCAACGGAACCTACGTGGCCGTCCGCAAGATCCACACCAACGTGGCGGCATGGCGCCGGTACCTGCGCGCCAACAGCTCGGGCGCCGAGGAGGAGGCACTCCTGGCGGCGAAGATGGTCGGGCGCTGGCCGAGCGGGGCGCCGCTGACGCTGGCGCCGGAGCGCGACGATCCGGAGCTGGCGGCCGATCCGCACCGCGTCAACAACTTCCTCTACCGGGAGAACGACGACCGCGGCTACCGGTGCCCCGCCGGCGCGCACATCCGGCGTACCAACCCCCGTGACTCCACCATCATCGGCGACGCGCGGATGCACCGGCTCATCCGCCGCGGCACCACCTACGGCCCGCCGCTGCCCGAGGGCGTGCTGGAGGACGACGGCGCCGAGCGGGGCCTGGTCGGGGTGTTCATCGGTGCCCACCTGGAGCGGCAGTTCGAGTTCATCAAGGCCGAGTGGGTCAACGACGGCAACTTCATCGGCTACCCGGGCGAGAAGGACCCGGTGGCCGGGCATCACGGCGGAACCGGCAGCGTCACCATCCCGGAGAAGCCGGTCCGGCGCCGCCTGCAGAACCTGCCCAGCTTCGTGGTGACCCGCGGCGGCGAGTACTGCTTCCTGCCGGGTCTGCGCGCCCTGCGCTGGCTCGCCGAACTGGAGGGCTGACGGCGATGCCCGCCCCCTGAGGTCCGCTCACGCCCCGACGTCCGCTCAGGCTCTCCGAGGAGAGGTCGAAGTCATGGCAGCACAGTTCGTCCGCTACACGCCTGATGTCGAAGACGACGCCCCGGACTTCGACCGCGACGTGCAGACGGTGATCGAGAAAACCGAGAGCTACATCGCCGACTCGGTCGAGGCCGGCGGCACCGGACGGGCCCTTCGCGACGCCCACGCCAAGGGCTACGGACTGGTCCGCGGGGAAGTGGAGATCCTGGCCGGGCTGCCCCCCGAGTACGCCCAGGGAATCTACGCGACGCCCGGCATCCACGACGCGCTCATCCGCTTCTCCAACGGCTCGCCCCACGCCGGAGCCGACGCACGACTGGGTGCCGCCACCGGACTGGCGCTGAAGATGTTCGACATCCCCGGCCCGACCCTGCTGGACGACGAACCGGACTCGGGCACGTTCGACTACGCCAACATCAACGGACCGGTCTTCTTCTGTAACACGGTCGAGCACTACCTGTTCATCCAGGAACTGTTCCTGAACGCGCCGGCCTACTTCTCCCAGGGCCGCCCCGGCGCACATCGTTTCTACGCCGATTTCGTGACCGGAAAGGGAACGCTGGACCAGGAGAACTGGGCGTGGGACGAGTTCCTGGCGTTCCTGCGGCTGGCGAAGACCCCTCCGGCGAACCTGCTGCTGTCGAGCTACTGGACGATGGGCGCGGTCCGGCACGGTGACTACATCGCCAAGGTGCGCATCACCCCCGAGCCGTCCTCCGCCGCCGCGGTCGTCCGGCGCACCGTCGACCCGGCCTCCGCGCAGGAGGTCTTCCGACCGGCGCTGCAGGCCGAGTTGCAGGAGCGGCCCTACGTCTTCGACATCCAGGTCCAGCTCTGCACCGACCTGCAACGCATGCCGGTGGAGGACACCACCGTGGAGTGGCCCGAACAGCTCTCGCCGTCCTTCACCGTGGCGAAGCTGAGGCTGCCGCGGCAGGACATCTCCGGCCCGGAGAACCTGGAGAAGATGGACGCGCTCTCCTTCACCCCCTGGCGGGTCACCGCCGAACACGCGCCCCTGGGCAACATCATGCGGGCCCGCAAGGAGGTCTACCGGCGATCCTCCGTCGCCCGCCACAGACTCAACCGACAGCCGCGCACCGAGCCCCGCAGCGCCGACGACGTACTCGGCCCGGCCCGGGATGCCGTGCCGCCGGGTGGGTGACAGACTGAGGTTCCGGAGTCGGGTGACCCTGGCGGAGAGCTCGGGGCGGCCTCGGCCGTCCCCGCATCCCCGCTCTGTGCGTCGGAGCAGCGATCCGGTCCGTTCGCCGGCCGGTCGGGAACCGACCCGTACAACGGCCTTCCTGCTCAACGCGCCCCTGAACGCCCACGCCGTGCTCACCACCGACGGGTTCGTCGGCCTTGTGGGCGACTGCGGCGACGACGGGGGCGACGGTAGGGGCTTCCGGCAAAGGGTCGCCAGGGCCGGCGAGTCGGGCGGCGCCGGCGGACGCGGAGGTGGTCATGGCTGGTGAGCCGAGCCGAGCGAACGGGGAACTGGCCGGGCAGACGGTCGTCGTGGTGGGCGGCAGCGCCGGCATCGGTCTGGAGACGGCGCGGCAGGTACGGGCCGCCGGCGGTGACCTGGTGCTCGTGGCACGGAACGCCGAACGTCTGCGGCGGGCCGCGGACGAACTGCGCCCGCTGTCCACGGCCGTGCTCGACGCCCAGGACACCGCACACCTGGAGCGCTTCCTCGGGGAGCTGCCCGGGCGGGTCGACCATGTGATGGTGACGGCGGGCAGCCCGTCGTACACCCCCCTCAGCGAACTCGATCTGACCAGTGCCGCCCGGGACTTCGGCGGACGTGTCGCGATGATGCTGGCGGTGGCACGGGCGGGCCGGGAGAAGGTCAGGGCCGGGGGAACGCTGCTGTTCATCGGCGGCACCGGCGGCCGGCGGCCCGCGCCCGGGATGGCCGTGGCGGGAGCCGTCACCGCGGCGCTGCCGGCGCTCACCGCCAACCTGGCACTGGAGGTCGCCCCGGTCCGGGTCAACCTCATCGCGGCCGGGTTCGTGGACACCCCCCTGTCCGCCGCCCTCCTCGGTGACCAACTGGAGGCGCGGCGCGAGGAGTTGCGCAAGACACTGCCCATCGGCCGGGTGGTCGGCCCGGCGGACGTCGCCGCTCTCGCCCTGCACATCATGGTCAACGACGCCCTCACCGGCGCCACCTACGACATCGACGGCGGTCAGCAACTGCTCGCACACTGACCGCCCGCCCTCGCCGGTACCCCCTACGTCCCTACGAGACGGGAGGCGCAAGTCATGGACATGAAACTGGAGGTCGTCGTGGTGCCGGTGGCCGACGTCGACCGGGCCAAGGACTTCTACACCACACTGGGCTGGCGCCTCGACGCGGACGTCGCGGGCGACGGGGACTTCCGGGTCGTACAGGTGACGCCGCCCGGCTCCCCGGCGTCGGTCATCTTCGGCTCGTCGGTCACCGACCAGGCTCCGGGCTCGGCACGGGGGCTGCACCTGATCGTCGACGACATCGGCGCCGCCCACGACGACCTGGCCCGGCACGGCGCCCGCCCGAGCGACGTGTTCCACGACGCCGGCGGGGTCTTCCACCACGCCGGCGCCGATGCCCGGGTGGCCGGCCCCGACGGCAGCTACGGCTCCTTCCTGTCGTTCAGCGACCCGGACGGCAACGGCTGGCTCCTCCAGGAGGTCACCACCCGGCTCCCGGGGCGGCTCGACCCCGCGGCCACCACGTTCTCCTCGGCCGGCGACCTGGCGAGTGCCCTGCGCCGGGCCGCGGCGGCGCACGGCGAGCACGAGGCACGCACCGGCGGCGAGGACCCGGACTGGCCGGACTGGTACGCGCGGTATCTGGTGAGCGAGCAGGCCGGGACCGCACCGCCCGCGTGAGCCGGCCGCAGGCGCGCCCCCGACCTGCTGTGATGTGCCCCACGGGCTCTTGTCGTGAGCCGTACGGCGTACCTAAATTCGGTTATATGTCCGACAAAGATGCCTCCCGTCCCACCGAGCCGGTCGAGTTCTCCGTCGACCTCACGGGTCACGAGATGACCCGCAGGGCGCACGTCATGGCGGCACTCGGCGACGGCTGGGACCCCGTCGAGATGGTGCGGGGCGAGGAGGAGGCCTTCGACATGCTGTACTCCGGCCTCGATCCGGAACAGCAGCGGCTGTACGACACCCTCGTCGCCGCCGGCGTCCTTCCGCGACGCGGGGACGACGCGGACCGCGGCGGCGATGGTGGCGGCGACGCCACTGCATGATCCGCGTGCCCCGGCCCCGCCGTACGACGTGAACCACCCGCGACGGGTGAGGACGGCCCGGGCGGCCGACGGGAGCCTGGACGGGCCGCTGTGACAGGCGGACCGGCCGGTGCGAAGGGCGGGTGGGCCATGGGCGACGACAGAGCCGACCGCATCGCGGAGTTCATCGAGCCGCTGCGGGTCGAGCCCGGCAGCAAGGTACGGCTGGCCGAGGACTTCGACCCCGGTTTCCGGGCCGGCATCCGCAAGAAGAGGGACGGCGTCGAACTGCTCCGCAGCGGTATCGAGCAACTGGCCGACTACCAGCGGCGGCTGGCCGCCCAGGACACCTACGGAGTGCTGCTGTGCCTGCAGGCCTTGGACGCCGGCGGCAAGGACGGCACCATCCGCCACGTCATGAGCGGAGTCAACCCGCAGGGCGTGCGCGTGGTCGGCTTCAAGGTCCCCTCGAACGAGGAACTCGACCACGACTACCTGTGGCGCTACTCCCGGAACCTGCCCGGCCGCGGTGAGATCGGCATCTTCAATCGCTCCCACTACGAGGAAGTGCTCGTGGTCCGGGTGCACCCGGACAACCTGCGCCGCCAGAAGCTGCCCGACGCGGCCCGCGGCGAGGACGTGTGGAAGCGGCGCTACCGCGAGATCAACGACTGGGAACGCTACCTGACCGACAACGGCTTCAGGATCGTGAAAATCTTCCTGAACCTGTCGAAGGAAGAACAGCGCACCCGTTTCCTCAAACGCATCGACGTACCCGAGCGGAACTGGAAGTTCTCGTCGGCCGACGTGCGCGAGCGGGCCTACTGGGACGACTATCAGCGGGCGTTTTCACAGATGTTGTCCGCCACCAGTACGCCATGGGCGCCCTGGTACGTCGTTCCCGCCGACCACAAGTGGTTCGCCAGGGTGTGCGCGGCCGCTGTCCTGGTACACGCCCTGATGGCCATCGACCCGCAGTACCCGCAGGTCAGCGACCAGACCCGGCGAGAACTGGCCGAGGTCAGGGAGGAACTGGAGGCGCAGGCACCCGCGGGAGCGGCCCTGGACCCGTACGCGGCGGCGGAGAAGGAAAACAACGAGAAGAACAACAAGAAAAACAAGAACAAGAAAAACAAGAAGGCGTCTTCATGACCGCGCGGACAGACGCCCCGCAGGGCCGGGCGGCCGGCGGCAGGCCGTGGTACGCGCGGCCGCCGGAGCAGGTGGCCGCCGCCTTCGAGGTGGATCCGGCCGCCGGACTGTCCGGCGCCCGCGCCGCGGAGCTGCTGCGGACACACGGCCCGAACGCGCTGCCGGAGGAGAAGCCGCTGCCGGGCTGGCGCCGCTATCTCGCCCAGTACCGCAGCTACATGCAACTGGTCCTGGTGGCTGCCGCCGTCGTCTCGCTCGTCATCAAGGAGTGGAGCACCGGAATCCTGCTGCTCGTCCTGACCGTCGTCAACGCGGTCGCCGGGATGCGCCAGGAGGGCAAGGCGGACAGCGCCATGAACGCGCTGAAATCGATGATGAAGGCCACCGCGCGGGTGCGCAGGGACGGCACCGAGTCGAAGATCCCGGCCGAGGAGGTCGTACCGGGAGACGTGGTGCTGCTCGCGGCGGGCGACGAGGTGCCGGCGGACGGCCGTATCGTCACGGCGAACGCCCTGCAGATCGACGAGTCGGCGCTGACCGGGGAGAGCGTACCGGCCGCGAAGGAGGCGGCCACGCTCGCCGACGGCGACCTGCCGCCGGGGGAGCGCCGGAACATGGCGTTCATGAACACCCCGGTCACCCACGGCAGCGGCACTGCGGTGGTCACGGCCACCGGCGCGGACACCGAACTCGGCCGTATCTCGGGCATGCTGTCGAGCACCCGCCGGGAGGCCTCGCCGCTGACCCGGGAGATGGACCGGCTCACCCTGTGGATCACGGCGACGGCCGGGGTGACGATGATCCTGATGTTCGTACTCGGCCGCGGCCGGGGTACGGCGTGGGACGCGCTGTTCATCAGCGCCGTCTCGCTGGCGATCGCCGCCATCCCGGAGGCCCTGCCCACCGTGTCCCAGACGATCCTGTCCATCGGCGCCGTCGACCTGTCCCGGCGCCGGGCCATCGTGAAGGACCTGCCGTCGGTGGAGGCGCTGGGGTTCACCTCGGCGATCAACTCCGACAAGACCGGCACGCTCACCATGAACCAGATGACGGCCGTGGAGGTCGTCGACGCCGGCGACCGCTACACCGTCTCCGGCACCGGCTACGGACTGGAGGGCAGGATCCGGCACCCGGTGGGCAGCACCCCGGACATGGCGGACGCGATCCTGCCCTACCTGATCGCCAACGACGCCCGGCTGGTGGACGGCAAGGTCGTCGGCGACCCTACCGAGGGCGCCCTCCTGGTCCTCGGTCACAAAGCCGGCCTGGACGTCGACGCCACCCGGGAACGGTTGCCCCGGCTCGCCGTACTGCCCTTCGACCCCTCCTACAAACTGATGGCCACCTTCAACCGGGCCACCGACGAGACCGGCCGCCCCGTCGTGCGCTGCTTCGTGAAGGGCGCGGCGCCGGCCATGATGGACCGGGCCGCCACGGCACTCCGGCAGGGCGCGTCCGTCCCGTGGGACGAGGGGCTGCGGCAGCGGGCCCAGGAACACGTCGAACGGATGGGAGGCGAAGGGCTGAGGGTGATGGCCGCGGCGCGCCGCGACCTCGACCCGGCGGCGTTCGACCCGGACAGCGACCTCCTCGGCTACGCAACCGACCTCCAGATGACCAGCCTGGTCGGCATGGTCGACCCGCCCCGTGCAGAGTCGAAGGCCGCGGTCGCCGACGCACAGGCCGCGCACATCAGGGTCCGCATGGTGACCGGCGACGACGTCGTCACCGGCGCCGCCATCGCCCGGCAGCTCGGCATCGAGGGCGAGGCCATGCTGGGAGCGGACTTCGCCGCCCTCCCGGAGAGCGAACGGCTCGCCCGGATCGACGGCATCGGCGTCGTCGGCCGGGTCGCCCCCGAACACAAGGTGCTGCTCGCCGAGACGTTGAAGAAGAAAGGCGGCGTCGTCGCCATGACCGGTGACGGCGTCAACGACGCGCCCGCGATCAAGGCGGCCGACGTCGGCATCGCCATGGGCTCCGGCACCGAGGTCGCCAAGAACGCCAGCCGTATGGTCCTCGCCGACGACAACTTCGCCACGATCGTCTTCGCCGTCGAACAGGGCCGCAAGATCTACGACAACCTCACCAAGTACATCCGCTTCGTCCTCGTCCTGCTCGTGGTGTTCGTGCTGACATTTCTCGGCGCGACCCTGTTCGACATCGCCGCCGGGGAACCGTTCACGCCGGCACAGGTGCTGTGGATCCATTTCTTCGTCAACGCGGCCTTCGGCTTCGCGCTCGGCTTCGACCTGCAGAGCCCCGGCCTGATGGCCCGCCGCCCGCGACCGCGCGGCGCGCACGTGCTCACCCGGGGCGTCATGCTCACCGTCGGGCTGTCCGGCCTGGTGATCACCATCGGCCTGCTCTGCCTGATCGAACTCGGCACCACCCGCTACGGCAGTGTCGCGATCGGCCAGTCGATGGCGTTCACGTCCTTCGCGCTCTGCCTGATCGTGGCCGCCCTGGAGTGCCGCAGCGAACGCGACACCGTGCTCACCACCGCCAGTTTCGACAGCAAGCAGATGAACCGGGCCATGCTGATCGAGTTCGTCCTCGCGGTCCTGGTCACCCAGATGGACGCCTTCCGCAGGCTGCTCGGCACGACCGAACTGAACCCGGCCCAGTTCGCCTGGACGCTGCTCCCGGCGCTCGCGCTGCTGGCGCTGTGGGAACTCGGCAAGTTCCTCGCCCGCTGGAACGGCAGGCCGGTCCCGCGGACATGACGCGCCGCGGACCGGATCTGCCGGACCGGATCTTCCGGGCGCCGACGAAACCGTGACACGACCGCCATGGAAGCCGCCTCGGACCGGCCGCACAATCAGGGGGACCGGACACCGGTGAACAGCGGAACGCGGGCGTATGACGGGGGAGTTGGCGGACATGGAACTGGAACTGGGGTACGACCTGCTGGGCGGCCGGCTGCGCAGCATCGGGGAGGTCGAGCTCACCTACGGCCGCTGGGGCGGCCGGCCCCGCGCGCTCGGGCCGCATCCGCTGGAGTACGACATGCTCGGCAGCCGGCTGCGCCGGATCGGCGACGTCGAGATCGGCTACGGCCGCCTGGGCACGGTTCCCAGAACGTTCGGGACCTGGGAGGTCGACAGCACCGCCTGGTCGGGGATCCCGCGGCGCATCGGGCCGTACCCGATCGACCACCCCAAACTCAGCGGCCGGGTGCGCGGGATCGGCCCGCTCTCCGTGGAGTACGACCTGCTGGGCGGCCGGCCCCGCCGCGTCGTCCTGCCCGCCGGCCTGCACGCCCTCCCCGACGACCTCCTGCGCGTCCTCTTCCTGGTCCTGTACCTGCAGACCGAACGCAACAGGAGGAACTCGTCCTCCGCCGCATAGCCGCACAGCAGTGCAGGCACACAGCAGTGCAGGCACACAGCAGTGCAGGCACACATGCGAAGGCCCGCCGGAGGGTTCCGGCGGGCCTTCGGGGTGTCGGCGGGTCAGACGGCGGCCGCGTACTTCGGGTTGGCGCCGTACTGGTTCTCCTCCGGCTTGCCGTCGGAGGCCAGCCAGACGAGCACGAAGATCCAGCCGACCAGCGGGATGATGCCGACCAGGATCAACCAGCCCGAGCGGCCGGTGTCGTGCAGGCGGCGGACCGCGACACCGAGGCTGGGCAGGAGGACCGCGAGGTTGTAGATCGCGGCGAGGGCGGCGAAGTGGATGGCGCTGCCGACGACGGTGAGCACGATCGCGATGATCACGTTGATCAACGTGAACATCCAGTACTCCTTCCGGCGCGCGCGTCCGCTGAACACCGCGTACTTCTTCAGTACGTCCACGTACCAGTTCATTACTCGTCCCCCCGGGGATCAAGGCGTGATTGTGCGCACAGCAAATCAAGCCGACGTGGCCGGTTCCATCCAGATTGGCGTGAGCGGGTCAACCGTTACCGTCTCGCCGCCGATCGGTGATCAAGGGCGGCCGATCGCATCCGCGCGGCGCGCGCTGACGTCTCTCCGGCCATGGACATGCAGAAACAGCCCCAGCAGCCGTCACGTGCACAGCCACAGCCACAGCCACAGTCGCAGGCGCAGCACCCCGAGGGATGCCTGGTCGTCGCGATCAGAATCCCCGTGCGGATCCTCGTGTTCCTGGTGGTGCTGCCGGTACGCCTGCTCTGGGACGCCTGCGCCGCCGTCGCACGGTTCCTGTGGCGGTACGCCCTCGCCCCGGTGGGACGCGCGATCGGCTGGGTTCTCCACGGGCTCCTCGTCGTACCCCTGATCTGGCTCTACCGCTACCTGCTCACCCCGCTCGGGCACGCCCTCGTGTGGCTCTACGCGCGCGTGCTCACTCCGATCGGTCACGCGGTCGTGTGGCTCCTCACGCCCGCCGCGAAGGCCGTGGCCTGGGTGTTCGACATGCTCGGCACCGCCCTGTACTGGACCGCGCGCGTGCTCCTCGTGCTGCCCGCCCTCGCCCTGTGGCGCTGGATCCTCGCCCCGGTCGCCCGGGTCCTCGGCATCGTCGTGCGCGAGGTGGGGGAGGCTCTCGGCCACGCCTGGCGGGCCGCCGGGTACGTCGCACGTGCCGTCGGACGGGTTCTCGGGACCCTCTTCCGGTGGATCTTCCTGGAGCCCGCGCGGTGGGTGTACCGGACTGTCCTCACCCCGGTCGGACACGTCGTACGCGACCTCGTACTGCACCCGGTGGCCGAGGCCGCACGCGCGATCGGCCGCGCCGTCCGCCAGGCCCGCGCCGACCTCCGCCGCGCCCTCTTCGGCGAACCGAGGCGGCCCGCGCCCGTGGACCGCCGGGAACCCGGGAGCCGCGACACACGTACTCTTGATGGATAGCACTACACAGCCGTACGGCCGACAGCGGTACGGCCCTCGCACAAGCATCACGAAGGACTGACGACACTGGGCAAGCGACAGCCCGAAGGCCCGCCGCCCGCACCCGCGGTGCAGCGCATCCGACTGCGTTACACCAAGCGCGGCCGCCTCCGGTTCACCAGCCACCGTGACTTCCAGCGCGCCTTCGAGCGTGCGCTGCGCCGCGCCGAGGTGCCGATGGCGTACTCGGCGGGGTTCACACCGCACCCGAAGGTGTCGTACGCCAATGCCGCACCCACCGGCACGGGCAGCGAGGCGGAGTTCCTGGAGATCGCGCTCACCGCACCCCGCGACCCGGAGCGGCTGCGCGCCCTCCTCGACGAGTCGCTGCCCGCCGGGCTCGACATCGTCGACGCGGTCGAGGTACACACGTCCGGACTCGCCGACCGGCTCACCGCCTCCGTGTGGGAGCTGCGGCTGGCCGGCGTGGACCCGGCACAGGCCGAACAGGCCGTCGCCGCGTTCAACACCGCCGAGGCCGTCGAGGTCCAGCGCATGACCAAGAACGGTGTCCGCACCTTCGACGCCCGCCCCGCGGTCGTACAACTTGAAACACAGAGTGAAACGGCTGATAGGCCGACCGACCAGGCCTGTGCGATACTGCGGCTGGTTGTTCGGCACGTGACGCCTGCCGTACGACCCGACGACGTCCTGTCCGGTCTCCGCGCCGTGGCCGACCTGGCGCCGCCGGTCCCCGCAGCGGTGACCAGGCTGGCGCAGGGGCTGCTCGATGAAGAGACCGGCACGGTGACCGACCCGCTCGCGCCCGACCGCGAGGCAGCTCAGGCCCTCTCGAAGGCCGAACCGACTGCCGCCGCGACGGCACCGGCGTAAGGAAGGTCCCGCGAAGGACGGACGTCGTAGCGCCGCCCTCGTACTCGGGAGCCACCTGGGTCGGGCAGCGCACTGACCAGAAGACTTTCGCCAGGCCGTCCGCGACAAGGCGTACGGAACCGGCGAGACAGGACACAGAGAGCTCCTGTGCGGCGCCCGCGCCCCACACGGCGGCACCGCGCACCGCGCGAGCCGCGGACGTCACCGGCGGTCGCTCGACAGATCGACGCCGGACCAGGCGCGGCGCCCGGGAGCCTGACGGGAGAAACGCCCGCATGCTCGAACCGACCGAGCCCACCGAGGGCTCCGAACTGAACACCCCCAGCGACACCCTGCCGCCGCGCAGGCGTCGCCGTGCCGCGTCCCGCCCCGCGGGACCGCCCGCCGGGACCGAGGCCGTGGACGAGACCACGGCCGAGACCACGGCGCCGGCCATACCGGCCGCCGAGACCTTCGATTCCGCCGCCGAAGCGACGGAAGAGGCCGATGAGACCGCTGAGGCGGTCGAGACCGTCGAGGCCGTCGAGGAGGCCGCGCCCGCTCCGCGTACGCGGCGCCGTGCGACCCGCCGCGCCTCCGCGCCCGCCGGATCCCCGGCCGCCGTGGCGGGGGCCGAGGCCGAGGAGGCACAGCCGCAGGAGACCCCTGAGGCGGCCGAGGCCGTCGAGGAGGCCGCGCCCGCCCCGCGTACCCGTCGCCGTGCGACCCGCCGGGTGTCCGCGCCCGCCGAGCCGGCCGAAGAGGCCGCGGCCGCGACCGTCGCCGCCGAGGTGGTCGAGGCGCCCGAGGCTGTCGAAGCTCCTGAGGCTGTCGAAGTTCCTGAGGAGGCCGCGCCCGCTCCGCGTGCCCGTCGCCGTGCGACCCGCCGGGTGTCCGCGCCCGTCGGTGCGCCCGAGGCCGCTGCCGCCGAGACGGCCGCCGCTGCCGTCGAGGAGGAGCCCAAGGCCGCCGTCGCCGAGACCTCGGCCCCTGAGGCCCCGGCCACCGAGTCCGTCGAGGCCGAGGCTCCGCGCCGGTCCCGGCGTCGCGTCGTGCGCCAGGCCGCCATCGGGTTCTCCGAGCCCGCCGCCCCGGCCGCCGCCGAGGAGGAGCCGCAGCGCCGCCCGGCCCGCCCCGCCGTCGCCGTCTTCCAGGCGCCCGTGTTCGCCGAGCCGAAGTTCCAGACCCCCGAGCGCGCCGCCGCAGAAGCGGCCGCCGTGGCCGCAGGCACCGAGGAGCCCGAGGAGTTCGGGGCTGCCCCGGTCTCCGCCGCCACCGCTTCCGCCGCCTCTGCGGCCTCTGCCGGCTCCGCTTCCACGGCGTTCGCCGCGGAGCCGGCCGAGCAGGCCGAGGCCGGTTCGCGCCGTCGGCGCCGCCGCCGGGGCGCCGTGGAGGAGGCCCCGGTCGTTGGGGCCGCGGCCGAGGACGAGACCGAGGAGCCGGAGGAGTCCGTCGAGGACGCCGCCGACGGCGAGGACGAGGCCGAGGAGTCCGGCTCCCGCCGGCGCCGCCGTCGTGGTGGCCGGCGCCGCCGCCGCGGTGACGCCTTCGACGGCGAGGGCGCCGACGACGGGACCGACGAGCTCGCCGCCGAGCAGGCTGAGCAGGACGCCGAGGACACCGCCGAGCAGGAGGAAGAGGACGACGAGGAGGCCCACGACGAGGCCGGCCTGTCCTCCTCCAGCAGCCGCCGTCGCCGGCGCCGCCGCCGGCGCGCCGGGGACACCTCCGCCGACGCCGAGCCCGACGAGGGCGACCCGGAGCGCACGGTCGTCAAGGTCCGTGAGCCCCGCAAGCCCTCCGAGCCGTCCGACGAGGTGCAGTCCATCAAGGGCTCGACCCGCCTGGAGGCCAAGAAGCAGCGCCGCCGCGAGGGCCGCGAGCAGGGCCGCCGACGCGTTCCGATCATCACCGAGGCCGAGTTCCTCGCCCGCCGCGAGGCCGTCGAGCGCGTGATGGTCGTCCGCCAGCACGGCGACCGCACGCAGATCGGCGTCCTGGAGGACGGCGTGCTCGTCGAGCACTACGTCAACAAGGAGCAGGCCACCTCGTACGTCGGCAACGTCTACCTGGGCAAGGTCCAGAACGTCCTGCCGTCGATGGAGGCCGCCTTCATCGACATCGGCAAGGGCCGCAACGCCGTGCTCTACGCCGGTGAGGTCAACTTCGAGGCACTCGGCATGGCCAACGGCCCGCGCCGCATCGAGGCCGCCCTCAAGTCCGGCCAGTCCGTGCTCGTCCAGGTCACCAAGGACCCGATCGGCCACAAGGGCGCCCGTCTGACCAGCCAGGTCTCCCTCCCCGGCCGTTACCTCGTGTACGTCCCCGAGGGCTCGATGACCGGCATCAGCCGCAAGCTGCCCGACACCGAGCGGGCCCGGCTGAAGACCATCCTCAAGAAGATCGTCCCCGAGGACGCGGGCGTCATCGTGCGCACCGCCGCCGAGGGCGCGAGCGAGGACGAGCTGCGCCGCGACGTCGAACGGCTCCAGGCGCAGTGGGAGGACATCCAGAAGAAGTCGAAGAACGGCAACGCCCCGACGCTGCTGTACGGCGAGCCGGACATGACCGTCCGGGTCGTCCGCGACATCTTCAACGAGGACTTCTCCAAGGTCATCGTCAGCGGTGACGAGGCCTGGGAGACCGTCTACGGCTACGTCGCGCACGTCGCACCCGACCTCGCGGGCCGGCTGTCGAAGTGGACCTCCGAGGTCGACGTCTTCGCCACGTACCGGATCGACGAGCAGCTGTCCAAGGCGCTGGACCGCAAGGTCTGGCTGCCGAGCGGCGGTTCGCTGGTCATCGACCGGACCGAGGCGATGGTCGTCGTCGACGTCAACACCGGCAAGTTCACCGGCCAGGGCGGCAACCTCGAGGAGACCGTCACCAGGAACAACCTGGAGGCGGCCGAGGAGATCGTCCGCCAGCTGCGGCTGCGCGACCTCGGCGGCATCATCGTCATCGACTTCATCGACATGGTCCTGGAGTCCAACCGGGACCTGGTGCTGCGGCGCCTGCTCGAATGCCTCGGGCGGGACCGTACGAAGCACCAGGTGGCCGAGGTGACCTCGCTGGGGCTCGTCCAGATGACCCGCAAGCGCGTCGGACAGGGCCTCCTGGAGTCCTTCTCCGAGACCTGCGTGCACTGCAACGGCCGTGGCGTCATCGTCCACATGGAGCAGCCCAGCACCGGCGGCGGCGGTGGCGGCGGCAAGCGCAAGAAGCGCGGACGCGGCGGCGACGGGCACGAGCACGACCACGACGTGCACGAGACGCACGAGGTCGTGGCCGACGGAGCCGTCGAGCACGCCGAGGCCGTCCACGCGGTCGAGACGGCGGCGGAGGTCGCGGCCGAGGCCGCCGTGCCCGTGGCGCTGCCCGCGCCCGACTTCGCGCCGGACGAGGAGCTGTACAGCAGCGTCGCCGAGGCGGAGGCCGCGGCCGGCCGCGGCCGTACCCGCCGCCGGGCGAGCCGCCGGGCCTCGGCTCCGGCCGGCGCGCCCAGGGAACGCCGTGCGACGCGGCGGGAGGCCGAGGCCGAAGCCGAGGCGGAGCCGGCAGAGGTGCCCGCCGAGGCGCACGCCGAGCCCGTCGCCGTCGAGGCTCCGGTGGTCGAGGCTCCGGAGGCCGCTGTGGCCGAGGCGGCCCCGGCCGTCGAGGAGACCGCGCCCAAGGGCCGTACGCGCCGGCGTGCCACCCGGAAGGTGTCGGCGCCCGCCGGCTCCCCGGCCGGGGCCGAGGCGACCGTGGTGACGGTCGTCGCCGAGACCGCCCCGGCGGCGGAAGCGGCGGCCGAAGCGGCGGTGGAGACGGCCGCGGTGACGGTGACGGTGGCGGAGACGGCACCGGAACCGGTCGCGGAGCCCGAGGCGGCCGCGCCCGCCGAGAGCGCCGCTCCGGCCCGCCCGCGCCGCCGTGCGGTGCGCAAGGCCACCGCGCCGACCGCGTCCGAGGAGGCGGCCGTCGTGGTCGTACCGGCCGCTGAGGCCGTCGAGCAGGCGGAGGCGTCGGCTGCCGAGGCCCCGGCTGCCGAGGAGACCGTCGAGGAGGCCGCCCCGGCCAAGAAGACGGCCCGCAAGACGGCTGCCAAGAAGACCGCGGCGAAGAAGACGGCCGCCAAGAAGACCGCTGCCAAGAAGACGGTCGCGGCGAAGAAGACGACGACGGCCAAGAAGGCGGCCAAGACCGCCAAGACGGCCGCCGCCAAGTCGACGGCGAAGAAGACCACCACGGTCGCCACCGCCTCCGACGAGGGCTGACGCCCGGGCGAGGGGCCGGTCCACGTGACCGGCCCCGCGCCTTTCGGGACCCGGCCCGAGTGACCGGCCCCACATCCCGTGGGGCCCGGTTTGACCCCCTCGGCCACCGCCCCGTAACCTTGACCGTCGGCGTGTCCATGGATATGAGGACGCGCCACATCCCCGTAAACCTTTTCCTCGGGAGCACACGGTGTTCCGGAGAGGCCGCCCGCGTTCGCCGGGTGGCTGGACTGCGGGGGTGCCGTTCCCGAGCGAGAGAGTGAGATCCGCGTGTACGCCATCGTGCGCAGCGGTGGTCGCCAGCACAAGGTTGCTGTCGGCGACATCGTTGAGGTTGACAAGATTTCCACCGCCAAGGTTGGCGACACGGTCGAGCTCTCGACCCTGCTCGTTGTCGACGGCGACGCTGTGACCAGCGACCCGTGGGTCCTGGCCGGCATCAAGGTCCAGGCCGAGGTCGTGGACCACCACAAGGGCGTCAAGATCGACATCCTTCGCTACAAGAACAAGACCGGCTACCGCCGTCGTCAGGGCCACCGCCAGCAGTACACGGCGATCAAGGTCACTGAGATCCCCGCGGCTGCGAAGTAAGGGACTGAGGAGAGATGGCACACAAGAAGGGCGCATCGTCCACCCGTAACGGTCGTGACTCCAACGCTCAGCGCCTCGGCGTGAAGCGCTTCGGCGGTCAGGTCGTCAACGCGGGCGAGATCCTGGTCCGCCAGCGTGGCACCCACTTCCACCCGGGTGCGGGCGTCGGCCGTGGCGGCGACGACACGCTGTTCGCGCTGCAGGCCGGTTCGGTGCAGTTCGGCACCCACCGTGGCCGCAAGGTCGTGAACATCGTCCCGGTCGCCTGAGCCTGATTTTCAAGGCCCAGACCGAACGTTTCGCGAGGCGGACCTCACTTCCCGATCGGGAAGGCGGGTCCGCCTTTCGCGTGTTGACATAGGTAATACCCCGTAAGTATCTGGAGGCACTGCACCATGACCACCTTCGTGGACCGCGTCGAGCTGCACATCGCCGCGGGTAACGGAGGCCACGGCTGCGCCTCCGTACACCGGGAGAAGTTCAAGCCGCTCGGCGGCCCCGACGGCGGCAACGGCGGCCGCGGCGGCGACGTCATCCTGACCGTCGACCAATCCGTGACGACTCTTCTCGACTACCACCACTCCCCGCACCGCAAGGCCACCAACGGCAAGCCCGGCGAGGGCGGCAACCGGGCCGGCAAGGACGGCCAGGACCTGATCCTGCCCGTGCCCGACGGCACGGTGGTGCTGGACAAGGCCGGCAACGTCCTCGCCGACCTCGTCGGCCACGGCACCTCCTACGTCGCCGCCCAGGGCGGCCGCGGCGGCCTCGGCAACGCGGCCCTCGCCAGCGCCCGCCGCAAGGCGCCCGGCTTCGCGCTGCTCGGCGTGCCCGGGGACCTCGGGGACATCGTCCTGGAGCTGAAGACCGTCGCGGACGTGGCCCTGGTCGGCTACCCGAGCGCCGGCAAGTCCTCGCTGATCTCCGTACTCTCGGCCGCCAAGCCGAAGATCGCCGACTACCCGTTCACCACCCTGGTCCCCAACCTCGGTGTGGTGACCGCCGGTTCCACCGTCTACACCATCGCCGACGTGCCCGGACTCATCCCCGGCGCCAGCCAGGGCCGGGGCCTCGGCCTGGAGTTCCTGCGCCATGTCGAGCGGTGCAGCGTCCTCGTCCACGTCCTCGACACCGCCACCCTGGAGTCCGAGCGCGACCCCGTCTCCGACCTCGACGTCATCGAGGAGGAGCTCAAGCAGTACGGCGGCCTCGGCGACCGGCCCCGGATCGTCGTCCTCAACAAGATCGACGTCCCCGACGGCAAGGACCTCGCCGAGATGGTCCGCCCCGACCTGGAGGCCCGCGGCTACCGCGTCTTCGAGGTGTCCGCGGTCGCCCACCTGGGCCTGCGCGAGCTGACGTTCGCGCTCGGCGAGCTGGTCGGCCAGGCCCGCGCGGCCAAGCCCAAGGAGGAGGCGACCCGGATCGTCATCCGGCCCAAGGCCGTGGACGACGCCGGCTTCACCGTCACCCAGGAGGAGGACGGCCTCTTCCGGGTGCGCGGCGAGAAGCCCGAACGCTGGGTCCGCCAGACCGACTTCAACAACGACGAGGCCGTCGGCTACCTCGCCGACCGCCTCAACCGGCTCGGCGTGGAGCAGGAGCTGATGAAGGCGGGTGCCCGCGGGGGCGACGGCGTCGCCATCGGCCCCGAGGACAACGCCGTCGTCTTCGACTGGGAGCCGTCCATGATGTCCGGCGCCGAGATGCTCGGCCGCCGGGGCGAGGACCACCGCTTCGAGGAGCCGCGGCCCGCCGCGCAGCGCCGCCGCGACCGGGAGGCGGAACGGGACGAGTCCCTGCGGGAGTACGGCGACTTCGACCCGTTCGAGTAGGACCGGCAGGGCGGGTAGGCCGGGGGTCGGTAAGGCCGCCGGCTTTCCCGGTCTCCGGGGTCGTTGATCTGCCGTCAGACCCGTCAGACCCGTCAGACCCGTCAGACCCGTCAGACCCGTCAGACCCGTCAGACCCGTTGTGGCTGGGACCCGTTCCCGGCCGCAACGGGTTTTCTGTTGTCTACCCGTTTGTCATGCGCACGCATACCCGTGTTCGGCGGACGGACCGTCCGGCCGTGGGAGCTTCCGAAGGCCAGACCTTCCAAGAGGCCACCGTGGCAAGGGAGTCCGCGCATGACCGGAGCACCATCGCCCGACCGTCGCCGCTTTCTGACCGCCGGCGCCGCCGTCCTCGGAGCCGCCGCATCCGCCCAGCTCTGGCTGCCGTCCGCCGCCCGGGCCGCCGAAACCCCGCTGCCCGACGGAGTGTTCGGTCTTGGTATCGCCTCCGGCGACCCGCTGCCCGACGGCATCGTGCTCTGGACGCGGCTCGCCCCCGATCCCCTGAACGGCGGCGGCATGCCGGACGAGATCGTCCCCGTCGACTGGGAGATCGCCGAGGACGAGCGCCTCCGCAAGGTCGTCCGCCGCGGCACCGCCCACGCCCGGCCCGAGTACGGGCACAGCGTTCACGTGGACGTACGAGGACTGCACCCCGGCCGCTCCTACTGGTACCGCTTCCGCGCCGGCGGCCGGATCTCCCCGACCGGCCGCACCCGCACCGCCCCCCACCCGCACGCCAGGGGCGGCACCCTGCGCGTGGCCCTGGCCTCCTGCCAGAACTGGCAGCACGGCTACTTCACCCCGTACGCCGACATGCTCGCCCAGGACCCCGACGTCGTCCTCTTCGTCGGCGACTACATCTACGAGTCCACGCCGTCCTCCGCGGGCCCCCGCCGCCACGAGGGCACCGGCGAGCCGTACACCCTGGTGCAGTACCGCAACCGCTACGCCCAGTACCGCAGCGACCCCGACCTTGCCGCCATGCACGCGAACGCGCCCTGGGTGGTCACCTTCGACGACCACGAGGTCGACAACGACTGGGCCGGCGAGGTCCCCCAGGACCCCGGCAAGCAGTCCCACGACGCGTTCGTCGCCCGGCTCACCGCCGCCTTCCAGGCCTATTACGAGCACATGCCGGTCCGGGCCACCGCGATCCCTGACGGGCCGCACATCCAGATGTACCGCCGCCTGGAGTTCGGCCGCCTCGCCCGGCTCAACGTCCTCGACACCCGCCAGTTCCGCAGCGACCAGGTCACCAGCCAGGCGGCCGCCGAGGACCCCTCGCTCACCATGCTCGGCGCCGAACAGAAACAGTGGCTGCTCGACGGACTGCACGACTCGCCGGCCCGCTGGAACCTGATCGCCTCGCAGATCATGATGGCCGAGACCGACATCCTGCCCGGCGACGGAAAACTCTGGTACTACGACGCCTGGGACGGCTACCAGGTCGAACGCAACGCCCTGCTCGACGAGTTCGCCTCCGTTCGCAACCCCGTCGTGCTCAGTGGCGACCGCCATCTCACCATGATCAGCGACCTGAAGAAGGACTTCGCTGACCCGTCGTCGGACGTCGTCGGCGCCGAGTTCGTTGGCACCTCCATCTCCAGCAACGGCGACCAGGACCAGGCTGCCTTCCACGCCCAGTGGGACCCGCTGAAGGCCGACAACCCGCACTGGAAGGTCATCGACGCCCACCGCGGCTACCACCTCTTCGACATCCGCCGCGACGGCATCGACGCGCGCGTGCGAGTCGTCGACACCGTCGTCGGGCCGCAGGCCACCGCGAGCACGCTCGCCACCCTGCGCGTCGAGACGGACGAACCAGGCGTACAGGTCGTCTGATGCACGAACCGGGCACACCGAACGTCAAGTCTTTGTAACGGGAGCCTGGGACTCATCTGTGTCCCAGGCTCCTCTCAGGTGAACCTAAGGTAAACGTCTTACCTTCTGTTAACCATGGAGACGGACTGTACGAGAGGCGAAGCCCCGGTGAACAACGCCCCCATAGGCCCCATGAGTCCCACCGGTCCCCTTGCCGCCCTGCCCGCCGGCACCCGCCTGCTGCACATCGGCCCGCACAAAACGGGAACCACGGCCATCCAGGGCGCCCTGTTCGCCGCGAAGGACAAGCTGCCCGAACACGGTGTGGAGTTCCCGGCGACCACCCGGCACCCGATGGAGGCCGCCCTCGCCGCCTGCGCCCGGCCCGCGATGATGGGCGACACCGTGCCCACCGAGAAGCACTGGGCGCGGCTGCTCAAGCAGGTCGAGGCCACCGGCTCCCGCACCTCGGTGATCAGCAGCGAGTTCTTCGCCGACGCCCCCGACGACGAGACCGTCGCCCGCATCGTCGAGCAGCTCGGCGGCGAACGCGTCCACGTCCTCGTCACCCTCCGTCCGCTCGCCAGGATCATGCCCTCACAGTGGCAGCAGTACGTGCAGAACGGACTGCGTATGGGCTACGAGGAATGGCTGGAGCACATGCTCCGCAAGGCCCCCTACGAGAAGCCCAACCCCAGCTTCTGGCGCCGGCACCGGCATGACCGGCTCGTCGAACGCTGGATCCGCGCGGTCGGCGCCGACCGGATCACCGTCGTCGTGGTCGACGACCGGGACCGCGACGGCCTGATGCGCACCTTCGAAGCCCTCCTCGGACTTCCCGAAAAACTCCTCCAGCCCGTCCCGGACACGGCGAACCGCTCGCTGACCCTCGCCGAGACCGAAATGCTGCGAAATCTCAACGTGGAATTCCGCGGCAATGGACTCCCCGACGAGCTGTATTCCAAGCTCGTCCGCAACGGCGCCGTCATGCATATGAAGAACTCGTGCAGCCCCACCGCCGCCGACGTGAAGATCTCCACCCCCGACTGGGCCGTCGAGGCCGCCGGCCGCATCGGCGCCGAGATCGTGGAACGCATCGGTGCCATGGGCGTGCGCGTCATCGGCGACCCCGCCCTGCTCTACGCCCTGCCCGCTGTCCCCAAACAGCCGGGATCGCCCGCCGCCGAGGCCCGCATCGCCCCGGAGGTCGCCGCTCAGGCGCTCTACGGCGCGCTCGCCGCGGCGGCCTCGGCCCCGGTACGCCACACCGCCGAGCCGAAGTCCCGCACCGTGCACCAGACGTCGTCCAAGGAACTCGTGCGGGTCCTGGGGCACCGATGTCTGAAGAAGCTGCGACGGCGGTGAGATGCGGGAAGGAGGGACGGCGTAGCCCGGCTAAGCCGTCCCTGTAGCACGGCGTAGCACTGCTGAGACGTGCGTCCTGTCACGCACAGCAATCGGAATGCGCTGTGTAGTTACTCACAGCAAATTCACGGAACTCTTCCAGTGGTCCGGCGGGCGACGCCCATCACCAGCGGTGCAAGGTGAATGAAAGGTTGCGGGCACATATGCAGTGGACGGCGCTCACCTTGCACAGCGGTTACCGGAAGTGGGACCATTTCCTGGTTCCCTGATGCCCCAAGGTAGGTCACCTGTGTCCCAGCGCATAGCCAAGCCCCGAACCACCGCAGTGATCCTGGCCGGTGGCACCGGCCAGCGGGTGGGTCTGTCGATCCCCAAGCAGCTGCTGAAGATCGCAGGCAAGGCCGTCATCGAGCACACCCTGGCCACCTTCGAGAAGGCGGGCTCGATCGACGACATCATCGTGCTGATGGCACCGGGTTACGTCGCGGACGTCGAGAAGATCGTCGCCAAGGCCGGATTCACCAAGGTCAAGAAGGTCATCGAAGGCGGCAACACGCGGAACGAGACCACCGAGCGAGCCATCGAGGCCCTCGGCGAGGGCCTGGCCGAGGGCGAGGACCTCAACGTCCTCTTCCACGACGCCGTACGCCCCCTGCTGTCACAGCGCGTCATCGACGACTGCGTGACCGCGCTGGAGCGCTACCAGGCCGTCGACGTCGCCATCCCGTCCGCCGACACCATCATCGTCACCCGCACCCATGGCGGGGACGGCGAATTCATCACCGAGATCCCGGACCGCTCCAGGCTGCGCCGCGGCCAGACCCCGCAGGCGTTCAAGCTGTCCACGATCAAGAGGGCCTACGCGGTCGCCGACGGCGACCCCAACTTCCAGGCCACCGACGACTGCTCCGTCGTCCTCAAGTACCTGCCGGACGTGCCGATCCACGTCGTCGCCGGCGACGAGTACAACATGAAGGTCACCCAGCCCGTCGACGTCTTCATCGCCGACAAGCTCTTCCAGCTCGCCTCCAGCGCCGCCCCCGAGCAGAAGAGCGAGGACGCCTACCGCGAACTGCTCACCGGCAAGACCGCGGTGATCTTCGGCGGTTCGTACGGCATCGGCAAGGACATCGCCGAACTCGCCGAGTCCTACGGTGCCAACGTCTACGCCCTCGGCCGCTCCACCACCGGCACCCACGTGGAGAACCCGGAAGAGGTCGACGACGCGCTCTCCAAGGCGTACGCCGAGACCGGCCGCATCGACTACGTCGTCAACACCGCGGGCGTACTGCGCATCGGCAAGCTCGCCGAGACCGACAACGCCACCATCGAAGAGGCACTGAAGGTCAACTACCTGGCCCCGGTGCAGATCGCCCGCTCCAGCTACAAGTACCTCGCCGAGACCCAGGGCCAGCTGCTGCTCTACACCTCCAGCAGCTACACCCGCGGCCGCGCCGAGTACAGCCTCTACTCCTCGACCAAGGCCGCCATGGTGAACCTCACCCAGGCCCTGTCCGACGAGTGGGCCGGCGACGCCGTCCGCGTCAACTGCATCAACCCCGAGCGCACCGCCACCCCGATGCGCACCAAGGCGTTCGGCCAGGAGCCGTCGGGCTCCCTGCTCTCCTCCGAGGCCGTCGCCCGCACCTCCCTCGACGTGCTGCTGTCCGAACTCACCGGCCATGTCATCGACGTCCGCCAGCAGGACCCGACGGCGGCCGCCGGCCAGGCCTCCGGCTTCGAGCAGGCCCTGGCCAGTGTCCTGGACCGTCAGGACGGCGTGGCATAATCGACAGCCATTAGTCATCTGTAATTCAGGCCTCTGTGGTTGCGCGCGTTCGCTGAGCATTCACAGGGGCCTGAACCCGTAAAAACCCAGATCGACAACCTTCCAGATCGTCCGCAAGGTCAAATTCAGGCCTTTTTGTCAGCAAAAGGTTCTCCGTGATATCCACCGCTATTCGCGTCGCCCGGGTGGGCAGCGCGGCCGAGCTGGCCGCGGCGGCACTCATGATGCTGGGCTTCCCGGTCCTCATGGTCGCCGCGCTCGTCCCGAGCGTCTACGCCTTCGCGGCCGCGGCCGCCGTCACGTACCTGGCGGACCACTACCTGCACCGCAAGGGCAGCTACCTCATCAACCGCCTGAGCAAAGTCCGGGCCGGTCTGTCGATCCGCTTCCTGATCCGGCAGCTGCTGCTGATCCTGCTGCTGGCCCGCATGGACCTCTCGAACGGCCTGGTCTTCTACGGCGCGATCGCCTGCTTCATCGCCTTCTACGGCCTGCAGGCCCCGCACGGCGCACTGGTCACCCTGATCCGCAACCGCCGCCGGATGCCGGTCGCCACCCGCAACGTCGACCTGAAGTCCCGCATCCGCATCCCGGACGCCCCGCCGCGCGGCCTGCTCGACCGTTCCGCCGAGAAGATGCTCCACCTCGACCTCGCGGCCGTCGTCGGCCTGCTGATCTCGGCGATGACGGACAACGTGCTCGCCGGTTTCGTCGGCATCGGGATCACCCTGGCCCTGGGGTGCCTGTACGTACTGGTGCTGATGCCGTACGTGCGCGGCCGCAAGACCCCGCCCGACGCCGACACCGTGCTGGCCGCCGTCGACGACTGGCTGGCCGAGTACCGGCCCGGGACCGTGCTGTACTTCTCCGGCTCCAAGGACTCCGCCTACCAGGTCAACATGTGGCTGGAGACCATGGAAGAGCTGGAGTCCCGTCCGCTGATCCTGCTGCGCGAGCGGGTCATCCTGCAGAGCCTCGCCCCGACCACCGTCCCCGTCATCTGCGTGCCCGGCGGCGTGCACCTGATGAACATGGACCTCTCCACGGTCCGTGTCGCCCTCTACGCGGCCAACGTCGGCAAGAACATCCACCTGCTGCGCGTCCCCACGATGAAGCACGTCTTCATCGGCCACGGCGACAGCGACAAGCTGGCCAGCGTCAACCCGTTCAGCAAGGTGTACGACGAGGTGTGGACCGCGGGCCGCGCGGGTCGCGACCGCTACGCCATCGCCGACGTCGGCGTCCGCGACGACGACATCGTCGAGGTCGGCCGCCCTCAGCTGGCCCCCATCCAGAGCTGGCAAGGCGTCCCCGACGGCCGTATCCCCACCGTGCTCTACGCGCCCACCTGGGAGGGCTGGGACGGCGACCCCGGCAACACCTCGCTCGTGCTCGCCGGCGAGAACATCGTGAAGAAGCTGGTCAAGGCCGACCCGCCGGTCCGCGTCCTGTACAAGCCGCACCCCTTCACCGGCACCGTCAGCGCCGAGGCCGGCACCGCCCACCGGCGCGTCACCGCCCTCGTCGAGAAGGCCGCCGCCTCCCGCGACACCGATGCCCGCTTCGCCGCCGACACGGCCGTCCAGACGGCGGCGAGGGCCGAACTGACCCGCATCGAGACCCGTCTGACCGAACTGGCCGGCACGGGCGACGACAAGCGCGACGAGGCCGAGGCCAGCCGGGACGATGTCGTCGACCTGAAGAAGCACGAGGAGATCGCCCGGCTGCGCGCCGACTGGAACGACTTCTACTGGCAGGCCCTGCCGTCGTACCGGCACGCCGTCATCACAGGCGCCGAACCCCGCCTCTACGACTGCTTCAACGTCTCCGACGCGATGGTCTCCGACATCTCCAGCGTGGTCTCCGACTTCATCGCGAGCGGCAAGCCGTACGCCGTCACCGACTCCGCCGGCCTCGGCGTGGAGGAGTTCAAGCGGGCGAACACCGCCGTGCGCGCCGCCGTGATCCTCTCCAACAGCGCCAAGGAACTCGGCGGCCTCCTGGACGCCGTACGCGACCCGTCGGCCGATCCGCTGGCCGCGGACCGGGACGAGCTCAAGCACTACCTGCTCGGGCCGGACGAGCCGACCTCAATCGAGCAGTTCAACGACGCGGTGGCCGCGCTCGCCCGCAAGGCCGAGACCCGCAACCTGGGCCAGGAGGCCCGGATCGCGGCCGGTGACCCCGAGGCGGCCGAACTCGCCGAGGCGCTGCCCGGCGGAAAGCCGCGGACGACCGCCGGCGAGGCGGAGGGCGCGACCGCCGGCTGACACCCGTAAAGACCGCGAACGGGCCTGGTCCCGGGGATCTCCCCGGGACCAGGCCCGTTCCGGTTGTGCCGATGCGATGCGTTCTCTTACCTCTGCTTAGTAATGCGCGGATTTCTTCTTACCCATGCTTCGCCGTTCGTGTTGAGCAGCTCTTACCGTGTGCCCGTACTGTCCGGTGTAACCCGCTGTACACCACCCGGCTGTCCGTTCGTCATGTGAGCTGGGCCACTGAGTGCGTACTCCAAGGCAACCTGTCGTGTCGATCAGCCATCTAAGACGTTGCGATCGAGGTGACGCAGGGGGAACGCACCATTGACTAGGGGGAAACGTGACCGTCGTTGCGCAGCCTGATGTGACCGTGATCATCGGGGCGTACGAAGCGATGCCGTACCTGGTCGAATGTCTGGCCTCCGTTGAGCACCAGACCCTCGACCCGGCCCGCATGGAGGTCATCGCCGTCGACGACGGCTCCACCGACGGCACGGGGGAGTACCTGGAGGAGTTCGCGGCCCGCGCCGCCATGCCGGTGACCGTGATCCGCCAGGAGAACTCCGGCGGCCCCAGCGGCCCGCGCAACGTCGGCCTCGCCAAGGCCGCCGGCCGCTACGTGTTCTTCCTGGACGCCGACGACCGGCTCGGCCCCGAGGCACTGGAACGCATGGTCGCGATGGCCGACAAGAACAGCACCGACGTCGTCCTCGGCAAGGTCGAGGGGATCAACCGCAAAGCACCGCAGTCGATGTGGGGCGAGACCCTCGGCCGCACCGACGTCTTCTCCTCCAACATCAAGTTCGCGCTCAGCGCCCAGAAACTCTTCCGCCGCGCCCTGCTGGAACGGCACAGCATGCGGTTCGACGAGTCCCTGTGGACCGGCGAGGACGCGCTGTTCACCATGGAGGCCTATCTGCGCGCCGACGGCGTCTCTGTGGTCGCCGACTACCCCTGCTACTACCTCGTCGGCCGCGAGGACGGCAAACACGTCACCAAGAGCGGCAGCTACACCCTCCGCTTCGACTCCGCGCGCGCCCTGATCAACCTGATCGCCGAGATGGTCCCGGCAGGGCCGCGGCGCGACGGCCTCATGGTCCGGCCGTTCAAGGTCACGCTGCTCCCGCAGTTCGGCCCCAAGTTCCTCAAGGACACCGACGAGGTACGGCAGCACAAACTGGAGCTCGTCAAGCCGCTGATGGACGCCCACTGGAACCCCGAGGTGGCCCGCCGCCTCAAGGTCCACGAGCGACTCCAGCTGCACCTGGTCGCCGTCGGGCGCACCGAGCTCCTCCCGGACGTCGTGGAGTTCGTACGGGCCAAGAAGAAGCCCACCCCGGTCCTGGAGAAGCGTGGCACCTGCGTCTACCTCGGCTACCCGCACTTCCGTTCCAAGGCTGCCGGCCTCCCCGACTGGATCTATCTCGCCGAACCCCGAGAGGCCCGCGCCGTCAAGGGCTACCGGGAGGAGGCCGCCAACAACGTCCTGCGGCGCGCGCTGCGCAAGCTGCGGCGGTCGCTGCCGACCCGGGACGTGAAGGCGGCGGCGGCCTGACCCGGCCCCGCGCGGTTATCCGCCCGACCCCAGCGCCCGGCGGATCGGCTTGCCCACGGCCCGCCGGGCCCGCCGGTAGACCGAGGCCGGCGCCGGCGCGGCGACCGTCTTGGCGGCGCGTGCCCCGGCACGCGCCAGTTCCTTCTCCAGACGGGCGTTGTCCAGCGACAGTTCCTCGATACGGCTGTGCAGCCAGCCGAACCGCGAGGTGAGCGAGGCGACGTCCGCGTCGTTCCAGGGGCGGATTCCCGCCGGGAACGGCAGCGTCCGCATCCGCTCCTCGAAGGCCGCTCCGCCGTCGCCGTGCGTGAAGGTGTTCTCCAGCCCGTTCCTGTCGAGGAACCCGGTGAACCGCTCGAAACGCTCCCGGTGACCGCCGACCAGTCCGCCGAAGTCGGCCTCCGCGTACAGCTTCGCCGGATCCGCCGACTCGGGGTCCTTCACCGCCTGGTCCAGCCGCCGGTGCGGAATCTCGAAGTAACGGCAGAGTTCCAGCGTCCGCGAGTCACCGCACAGCACAGTGGCCGGCGTGCCGGCCAGCAGCGCCGCGATGTTGCCGTGGATGCGCGAACCGAAGGAGAAGTCGAAGGAGCGCAGATCGTCGATCCAGGTGAACGGGTCGACGTACACCCGCGCCTTGTCCTCGCGGAACATCGGATGGTCCGGGTGGGTCGGCATCGCGGTCACCGCGGCGTTGGGATCGGACAGGTCCCGCCAGTGCAACTGCCGTGCGTCACTGAGGTTCTGGCCGACGAAACGCAGATTCGGATAGCGCTCGTGGGTGCGCGTGATGATCCGGTCCAGGCCCTGCGCACGTACGGCACTGTGCGAGCCGTTGATCGCGATCCGCGATGCCGGCGTCAACTCCAGCGCCTTCTTGTGCACCGGGAGCTGTTCGCCGTACATGAACAGCGAGGGGCAGCCGATGACCTCGACGTCCTTGAAGCCCATGGCCTTCAGGTACTGCTCGGTGAACTCGCCCCGCACGCCGATCGACGCACTGCGCTCCAGCACCGCCGAGCAGAACTCCCGCACGGTCGGCTCCATCCGCTTGAGCCGTTCCGGGTTGTAGCTCACCCCGGTCTGTGCACCGACGCCGAGCACGACCACCGGGATGTTCAGCCTGGAGATCAGCCGGGTCATCCGCTTCAACGCGCTCTCGAAGGAGGGCCGGAAGGCGTTGGCGAGCGGGACGACGAAGGCGTCGTACTCCTCGTTGATGCGTGCGGCGGCGGAGGCCTCGGAGGGCATGCCGTTCGAGACGACCTCGGTGCCCGGCGTCTCGAGGATCTTGTGCGCGGCATCGCTGAAGATCAGGTTGCCGGAATTGGTGGCTATGACGTCCCGGTGCAGAGCCTCCTCGACGGTGACGACGTCGTAGGGGCTCTTCCCTGACCTGAGGAGGATGCGCTTCACGCTGCGAACTTTAGATGACACAAACTTCAAGTTAACTTTGCGTTTGCTTCAATTTCTATAAGCAGTCAGTGCAACCTTTTTGCCATAAGCGGGGCGTGGTCAATCGATCACTCGCTGTCTGTGGGTGTTGCGGTCGGTCCCGATGTCCGGAGGCTGGACGGACGCGTCCCTCGTGCATCCCCTTCGCGTAGATTGCTGGCCACGCGCAAGGAAGTGGGGACAGACGTGGCAAGGGCTAGGCAGGCCGTCGGCGAGGCCCGCAGGATCGTCGTCAAGGTGGGCTCCTCCTCGCTGACCACCGCCTCCGGCGGCCTGGACGCCGACCGTGTCGACGCGCTCGTCGACGTCCTCGCCAAGAGCCGCAGCGGCGGGGAGAAGGAGATCGTCCTCGTCTCCTCCGGTGCCATCGCCGCCGGACTCGCCCCGCTCGGCCTGCGCCGCCGCCCCCGGGACCTGGCCCGCCAGCAGGCCGCCGCCAGCGTCGGCCAGGGCCTGCTCGTCGCCCGCTACACCGCCTCCTTCGCCCGCTACGCCGTCCGCGTCGGCCAGGTCCTGCTCACCTCGGACGACATGAGCCGCCGCGCCCACCACCGCAACGCCTCCCGCACCCTCGACAAGCTGCTCGCGATGGGCGCCCTGCCGGTCGTCAACGAGAACGACACCGTCGCCACCGACGAGATCCGCTTCGGCGACAACGACCGCCTCGCCGCCCTCGTCGCCCACCTCGTCCACGCCGACCTGCTGGTCCTCCTCTCCGACATCGACGGCGTCTACGACGGCGACCCCAGCAGGCCCGGCACCTCCCGGATAGCGGAGGTGAAGGGACCCGAGGACCTCTCGGGCGTCGAGATCGGCAGCGCCGGGAAGGCGGGCGTCGGCACCGGCGGAATGGTCACCAAGGTGGAGGCCGCCCGGATCGCCGCCGCCGCGGGCATCCCGGTGGTCCTCACGAGCGCCGTGCACGCCGCCGACGCGCTCTCCGGCGGCGACACCGGCACCTACTTCCACCCCACCGGCAAACGGTCCGCAGACCGCCTCCTGTGGCTCCAGCACGCCTCCACCCCGCAGGGCTCGCTCACCCTCGACGACGGCGCCGTCCGCGCGGTCGTCGAGGGCCGCAAGTCGCTGCTGCCGGCCGGGATCGCCGCCGTGGAGGGCGATTTCGCTGCCGGAGATCCGGTCGAGCTGCGCGACACCGAAGGCCGCGCGGTGGCCCGCGGGCTCGTCAGCTTCGACGCCAAGGAGATCCCCCAGCTGATCGGGCGTTCGACCAGGGAGCTGGCACGCGAGCTGGGCCCGGCGTACGAACGCGAGGTCGTACACAGGGACGACCTGGTGATCCTGCACCCGTAAAACGGGGCGTAACGACGGACCCCGGTGGGGGACGTTCCGTAAAACCGCCACACGAACCCTTGCGGCCTGCTCAACTTTGTCTCAGGACCACGTTCCGCACGAGCACAGCTGAAGGAGGCCGTCGTGAGACGAGTGCGCCCTGGGGCTGCGGCCTCCCGCGGTGCTCTGACGAGCGTCGCGGCCGGGGACACCTACGAGGAGCCGAAGGACCTGCCCCGCCTGTGGCACGTCACCCTCAGCGTCTGCGGTGCCGAGGTCCCCCTGCCGGAGCTGCGCCGCGGACTCGAACAGCTGGCCCACGACCACCCCTTCCTCCTCACCAGCCGCTACGCCTGCGACCACGCCGAGATCCGCTACTGGGAAGAGGCGCGCGACCTCCACGACGCCGCCGCCGTCGCCCTGCGCCTGTGGGGCGAGCACCGCCAGACCGCCGGCCTGCCCGCGTGGGAGATCGTCGGTCTTGAGGTCATCGACCGCGCCACCTACCACCAGCGGATCGCCGAAGGTTACGGCCCGCCGCCCGCGACACCGGTCGGCATCCACCCGTTCTGACGCCGCCTCCGACGCCGGCCGGTATTCACCCGTTTTGATCCACGTCTCGCGGTGTGGGATGACGCGTGGACGGCCCGCCGGCGCGCACTACCCTTCCCTCATGACCACGCTCTCGCCGTACGACGCCATGTCCCCGGTCACCCAGGCCGCCTACCGTGCCAAGGCCGCCGCCGCCGACCTCGCGCCGCTGCCGCGTGCTGTGAAGGACGACGCGCTGCTCGCCGTCGCGGACGCCCTGGAGGTCCGTACGAGCGAGATCGTCGAGGCCAACGCCAAGGACATCGCCAAGGCGCGCGAGAACGGCACCAGTGAGGCGATCATCGACCGCCTCACCCTCACCCCGGAGCGGGTCCGCGCCATCGCCTCCGACGTCCGCGACGTGGCGAAGCTGCCCGACCCGGTCGGCGAGGTCGTCCGCGGCTCCACTCTCCCCAACGGCATCGACCTGCGCCAGGTCCGCGTCCCGCTCGGCGTCGTCGGCATCATCTACGAGGCCCGCCCGAACGTCACCGTCGACGCCGCCGCCCTCTGCCTGAAGTCCGGCAACGCGGTCCTGCTGCGCGGCTCCGCCTCCGCCTACGAGTCCAACACCGCCCTCGTCCGCGTCCTGCGCGACGCCGTCGGCGGTGCCGGGCTGCCCGCCGACGCCGTCCAGCTGGTGCCCGGCGAGGGCCGCGAGTCCGTCCACGAGCTGATGCGCGCCCGCGGCCTCGTCGACGTCCTCATCCCGCGCGGCGGCGCCTCCCTCATCCAGACCGTCGTCATGGAGTCCAAGGTCCCGGTCATCGAGACCGGCACCGGCAACTGCCACGTCTACGTCGACGCCCACGCCGACATCGACATGGCCATCGACATCCTCATCAACTCCAAGGCGCAGCGGGTCAGCGTCTGCAACGCCGCCGAGACCCTCCTCGTCCACCAGGACATCGCCCCCGAGTTCCTGCCGCGCGCCCTCGACGCCCTCGCCGAGGCCGGCGTCACCGTGCACGCCGACGAACGCGTCCTCGCCTACGCCAAGGACTCCAAGGCGACCGTCGTCGAGGCGGTCCCGGAGGACTGGGAGACCGAGTACCTGTCGTACGACATCGCCGCCGCCGTCGTCGACTCCCTCGACAAGGCCGTCGAGCACATCCGGCTGTGGACCTCCGGGCACACCGAGGCGATCGTCACCACCTCCCAGCAGGCCGCCCGCCGCTTCACCCAGCTGGTCGACTCCACCACCGTCGCCGTGAACGCCTCCACCCGCTTCACCGACGGCGGCCAGTTCGGCTTCGGCGCCGAGATCGGCATCTCCACCCAGAAGCTGCACGCCCGCGGCCCCATGGGCCTGCCGGAGCTGACCAGCACCAAGTACATCGTCACGGGCGACGGCCACATCCGCCGCTGACACCCGTACACCTGTACACCTGTGCGTGTGTACGGGTGTACGGGTGTACGGGTGTACGGCGTGCGTGCGCACGGAACGGCCTATCCGTGCCGACGGGCGCGCGGAAGGGCGTACGGGCCCCGGGGGCGGCGTGAGAGGCGTCTCACCGGACCTATGAATTTCCATACCGTCTGCCCAAATTGACCCCCCAGGTCTACTCTGGATCCGTGCCGGAGGACGTGGGGGGCACGCCGTTCCCTGACGGCTGGGAGCCCGACGACGACCATGACCACGGAATGTCGGACGAAGAGTTCGACACCGTGGTCTTCGACGAGGCCTTCGTGAAGGCGGCCGTGGTCCACGAGCCGACCGCCGTCGAACGCCTCCTAGCCGCCGCCCAGGCCAGAGCCGAGGCCTCCGAGGCCGAGGCCCGCCGCGCCCACGCCAGAGGCGAGCGCTACGACGACCGCTACAGCCCGGACGGCACCGATCTCAGCGGCGAACTCGACGACCTGGACGACACCGACGTACTCGAAGACCGGTACGGCGCCGCCGGGACGTACGGCAAACACGTCCGCTGGCACCGTCCCGTGGCCTGGGTGCTCGCCCTCGTCATGGGCATCGGCATGGTCGCGCTCGCCTTCGCCGCGGTCTACCGCAGCGCCTCCTCGGGCGGCAGCCGCGACCAGGTGCCCAGGCCCCCCTCCACCGGCCAGGAACAGGGCACCGCGGCGGCGCCCTCCGTGTCCGCCGACTACTCCCAACCCGCCAAGCCGGCGGCCTCCGCGGTCCCCCGCACCCCCTGAGCGGCCTCGGTCGCCCTGGTGGCAGTCCTGGTGAGAACCTGTCAGAAGTTGTCGTGTAGCAGCGCGTTTACCTGAGGCTCCCGAGACCTACTCTGAAGGTATGGGCGGGCCAGTAGACCCACCTGAGGGGACACCCGAGGGCGGCCCCGTGGGTGGAGAGGACGAGTACCGATCCGTCGTCTTCGACGAATCGTTTGTTCGCGCTGCCCGCCTCCAGGAGTCCTCCGCACGCGAACGCATGACCGACCATGCGCCCGCCGTACGCCGTCGGCCGCCCCTGCGCCGGGGCCTCACCCGGCAGGCCCTGATCCTCGTCGTCCTGATCCTCGTCGCCTTCGGCACCGCGATCTACATGGGCGTCCGCCACCCCTACGGCACCGACGAGGCCCAGCAGCCCGTCGAACCCCTGCGGATGACCGTCATCCCGCTCTCCCCTCAGGGCAAGGTGCCCGGCGGCGCCGACGCCGAGACCCTGTTCGCACACAGCCCGGCCGCGCTGTACGAGGTCGGCGCCGAGGGGATACCGCTGCCGGCCGCCCGGAGCACCGCGCACTTCTCCGACAGCCAGGTGGTCGCCGCCCTGACCACGGTCAAGGACTACCTCGTCCGCTCCTCGCTCTACCCCGAGGTACTCGACAGCAGCCAGGTGCGGCCCGCGCGGGCGCTGCTCGACCCCGGTCAGCTCGACCAGTTCGACCAGAGCGTCGACCACCCCACGGCGGACGGCCGGCACGCTCCCACCGGATGGCTGGTCCGCTTCGACCCCACCCGCGCCGAACTCGCCGACCCGAGGATCCGCGTCCAGGGCGACCTGCAGGCCACCGAGACCGACCCGGCCACCCTTGAGGTCACCGCCGACCACACCTTCGTCTACGCGCTGCGCCCCACCGGCGCCCCGGCCGGTGCCCAGGTCTCCCTGTTCACCGTCCGCCGCCAGCTGACCTTCCGCTTCGACCGCGACGACCTGCGCCTGCACCAGACCCAGCTGGTCGTCTCCTACGTCCAGGCGGGCCCCCTGTCCTGCGCCGAGGACTCCGCCGACCACCTGCACCCCCTCCTGGCCGGCCAGACGGCCAAGGCCGGCGGCCCGGCGGGCACGAACCCGTTCGCCACGGACAGCGCCACCGCCCTGTGCGGGACGCTGGCCGCCGCGGCCGAGCCGAAGGTCTGAGCGACCGAACCGCGCGTCCCGACGTCGCCCGGCACGGAGCCCGGCCCGGGCGCGGGTCCCGGGTCCGCTACGCCTCGTCGCCCTGCGGGGGAGCGTCCCGCGGCGGCGCGTCCTTCGGCGGCGATGCGCTCGTGAACCCGTCGAAACCGCGCTTCACCCGGCCACCCAGGCCTCCCGCCCCGCCCGCGATGTCCGTGACCAGCTTCATCAGCGGGTCCTTGGAGCTCTTCACATCGTCGGCGTAGCTCGCCGCGGACTCCTTGAACGAGTCGCCGACCGAGGTGTCCTTGTCCTCGGTGCGCCGCGGGTAGTGACCGTCCATGATCCGCTGGTAGTCACGGGACTCGGCCCACTTCTTCAGCTCGGCCGCGCGGACCGTGGTGAAGGGGTGCGAGCGCGGCAGCACGTTCAGGATCTTCAGCACGGAGTCGCGCAGGTCGCCGCCCGCCTCGTACTCCTCGGCCTGCTTGAGGAACGCGTCCACGTTCATCTCGTGCAGGTGGTTACCGCCCGCAATCTTCATCAGCCCGCGCATCGAGGCCCGCAGATCCTGGCCCACCAGCAGCCCGGCCCGGTCGGCGGACAGCTCCGACTTGCGGAACCACTCCCGCAGGGCCGTCACGATCGCCAGGATGGCGAGGTTGCCCAGCGGGATCCAGGCGACCTTCAGTGCCAGGTTCGTCAGGAACAGCAGAATCGTGCGGTACACCGAGTGCCCGGACAGGGCGTGCCCCACCTCGTGGCCGACGACCGCCCGCATCTCCTCCTCGTCGAGGAGATCCACCAGTCCCGTGGTCACCACGATGATCGGCTCGTCCAGGCCGATACACATCGCGTTCGGCTGCGGATCCTGCGTCACGTACATCGGCGGGACCTTCTCCAGGTCCAGGATGTAACAGGCGTCCCGCAGCATGTCGTTCAGGTGTGCGAACTGCTGGTCGGACACCCGGACCGAGTCGGACAGGAACAGCAGCCTCAGGCTCCGCTCCGGAAGCAGCCCGCTGAGCGCCTTGAAGACCGTGTCGAAGCCGCTCAGCCTGCGCAGCGCCACCAGTGCCGAACGGTCCGCCGGATGTTCGTACGCACGTGAGGAGATCCCCGAGAACCGCCTGCGCTGCCTGCTCGGCACGCGCTCGTGCCCGTTCTGCTCGTGCCCGTTCTGCTCGTGGCCGTCGTCGGACATGTCATCCCCCAGGTGCGTGAGTGCCCACTGTGTGCCCCCGAAGCAGGGCCCAGCCTAGGCGGAGATACCGTGGACGGGCAGTACAGCCGAAGGAGTCCTCATGGAGCACCACCCCCCGGCCGCCTGGCTCACCCAGGCCGCGAGCGCCGCCCAGCACCAGGGCTCGGGCGACCTGCTCCGGGTCGTCATCGTCGTCATGTTCGTCGGCTGCGCACTGACCGCCTGGTTCCTGCTGCGCGGGTACAAACAGAAGGACGACTGAGCCGCCGGGATCGTTCCCCTTCCGCTGTGACGCACGAGGACTCGGGAGAACGCAGGAGCCGGGCCCGGCGTCCGCCGGGCGGCGCTCAGGCGTCGGCCCAACGGAGGAGTCGGCGTGATCGTCACCGGGCCGCACGCTTACGATGAGCCGACATCTTTATCCCGTCCACACGCGATAGGTCCTGCCGCAGATGATGAATCTTCACAGCGCCGCTGCCCAGTTGGTCACCCTCGCCGCCGAGGGCGAGGAGCACGGAGGCAACCACAACAGCCTCAACCCGGCCGTCACCGGCGGCAGCGCCCTCGTCATCCTGCTGCTCCTGCTGTGGATCACCACCCGCTTCAACCGCGACCGCTGAGCCGGACGCCGAGCCCGGCACCGGTCCGCCGGTCCTCCGGGCCTCCGGGCCTCCGGACGGGGCTCACGGGCCGGGCCGGTAGGGTCTGCACGCATGGGAGAGCAGGACATGCCTACCGGTCCGGTGAACGACGAGGCCGACGACATGGTGACGACCCCGCGGTACACGCCGGCGGGCCCCGGGCACACCGGCAAACGCCGTCTCGGCGTCATGGGCGGAACGTTCGACCCGATCCACCACGGTCACCTCGTGGCGGCCAGCGAGGTCGCCGCCCAGTTCCACCTCGACGAGGTGGTCTTCGTGCCCACCGGGCAGCCGTGGCAGAAGACCGCCCGCGCCGTCTCACCGGCCGAGGACCGCTATCTGATGACGGTCATCGCGACCGCGGAGAACCCGCAGTTCTCCGTCAGCCGCATCGACATCGACCGCGGCGGCCCCACCTACACCGTCGACACCCTGCGCGACCTGCGCGCCCTCAACCCCGACACCGACCTGTTCTTCATCACCGGCGCCGACGCCCTGGGCCAGATCCTCACCTGGCGGGACTCCGAGGAACTCTTCTCCCTGGCCCACTTCATCGGCTGCACCCGGCCCGGTCACCATCTGACCGACCGCGGTCTCCCCGAGGGCGGCGTCTCGCTGGTGGAGGTTCCCGCGCTCGCCATCTCCTCCACAGACTGCCGTGCGAGAGTCGCCAAGGGCGACCCCATCTGGTACATGGTGCCGGACGGAGTCGTGCGCTACATCGACAAGCGCGACCTGTACCGCGGCGAGTGAGCCGAGAGGGGCACCGGTGAACGACCGATACGACGCGGGCTACGGAAGCGACCAGTACGAACTCGTCGGCTACGACGAGTACGGACAGCCGGTGTACCGCCAGATCCCGGCGCAACAGCAGCAGACGTACGACCCGTACGCGGGCCAGGGCCAGGGCCAGGGGCAAGGGCAGAGTCAGGGCTACGGTTACGACCCCTACGCCGGGGGCGGGCAGCAGGCCGGGCCGTCCTACGACACCGGGCAGCAGGCGTCCGTCTACGACACCGGACAACAGCCGTCCGTGCCACCCACGCCCGGGTACGACCCGTACGGCACCGGCGGCCAGACCGCCTACGACCCCTACGGGCAGGCGGCCACCAGCGGTCGGCAGCCCCGGGTCGCCGAGCAGACCGCGCACATCCCGCAGCAGGCAGGACCGGTCCGGGAACCCGCCGAACCCCGCCAGGCCGACGACGAACGGGACTACCACACCGGGCAGTTCGCATTCGTCGAGCAGCCGGACGGTGACTCCGAGGACGTCATCGACTGGCTGAACTTCACCGAGAACCGCACCGAGCGCCGCGAGGAGGCCAAGCGCCGCGCCCGCAGCCGGATGATCGCCCTGGTCGTCGTCCTCGTCCTGGTCGCCGTCGGCGGCGTCGGCTACCTCTGGTACGCCGGAAAACTCCCCGGCGTGTCCTCCTCCGGCACCAAGGCCGGTACGACGACTTCCGCGGCCGCCCAGAAACGCGACGTGATCGTCGTCCACCTCCACAACACCGGCGGTGGCGGCACCTCGAGCGTGCTGCTCGTCGACAACACCACCACGAAGCAGGGCAGCACCGTCCTGCTGCCCAACTCGCTCGCCCTCACCGACGACGACGGCACCACCACGACCCTCGCCAAGTCCGTCGACGACGACGGCTCCTCGGGCACCCGCGACCAGCTCGACACCGTCCTCGGCACCAGCATCGAGGGCACCTGGCGCCTCGACACCCCCTACCTGCAGAACCTCGTCGAACTCGTCGGCAACATCGACATCGACACCAACGCCGACGTCCCCGACCCGGACGCCAAGAAGAAGGGCGAGGCACCCCTGGTCCATCAGGGCAAGGACCAGACCCTCAGCGGCAAGGCCGCCGTCGCCTACGCCACCTACCGCGCCTCCGGCGAGGCCCAGAACGCCCAGCTGGAGCGGTTCGGCCAGGTCATGCAGGGCGTGCTGCGCAAGATGTCCTCCGACTCCTCCGCCGCGACGACCACCGTGCAGACCCTCGCGCAGATCCTCGACCCGTCCCTCACCGACAAGGACCTCGGCACCTTCCTCGCCAAGCTCGCCGACCTCGCCAAGGGCGGCGACTACAAGACCGCCCTGCTGCCCGTGCAGAGCGACGGCACCCTCAGCGCCGAGACCAGCTCCAGCGTCGTCAAGGACATCCTCGGCGGCACCGCCAAGAGCCCCTCGGCCGGCTCCGCGGTCCGTGTCTCCGTCCAGAACGCCACCGGCGTCAAGGACGACACCGAGAAGGCCCGCGTGGTCCTCGTCAACGGCGGCTACACCTTCCTGGAAGGCGGTACGGCCTCCGGTACCCAGGCCGCCTCCAAGGTGCTGTACTCCGACGCCGCCGACAAGGAGAACGCCACCGAGGTCGCCAAGACCCTCGGCCTGGGCACCGGCGCGGTCCAGAAGGGCACGGTCGGCTCGGGCGCCGACGTCTCGGTGGTCCTCGGCCAGGACTACAAGCCGTCCTCCTCCTGAGCGGCGACCCGTCGCACCCCACGTGACGCGGTAATCACGTGGGGTGCGCCCGGCGGTCCGTGAGACCCTTGGTGTCAAACGCCCGCCGAAGGAAAGCCACGCAGTGACCGCAACCGACCGTTCCATCGAGCTCATCACCGCCGCCGCCCAGGCGGCCGCCGACAAGCTCGCCCACGACGTCATCGCCTACGACGTCAGCGACGTCCTGTCGATCACGGACGCCTTCCTGCTGGCCTCCGCGCCCAACGACCGCCAGGTCAAGTCGATCGTCGACGAGATCGAGGAGCGCCTCCAGAAGGAACTCGGCGTCAAGCCGGTGCGCCGCGAGGGCGACCGCGAGGCCCGCTGGATCCTGCTCGACTACGTCGACATCGTCGTCCACGTCCAGCACAGCGAGGAGCGCGTCTTCTACGCCCTGGAGCGGCTGTGGAAGGACTGCCCCGAGATCGAGCTGCCGGCCGACGCCAAGGCCACCCGCGGCAAGGCGGCGGCCCACGCCGAGCTGCAGGCCGCCGAGGACACCGTCGAGCCGGGCGGGGGGTGGTGATGAGCGCCACGGCCGAGGTGACCGACCGCAGGGGCCGCGGCCGCCGCATCATCCTGTGGCGGCACGGCCAGACCGCCTGGAACGTGGAGCGCCGCTTCCAGGGCTCCACCGACGTCGAGCTCACCGAGACCGGCGTCGGCCAGGCCCGCCGCGCGGCCCGCCTGCTCGCCTCCCTCGGCCCGGACTCGATCGTCTCCTCCGACCTGCGACGGGCCGCCGACACGGCCGCCCAGCTCGCGGCCCTCACCGGCCTCGACGTGATCCGCGACGAGGGACTGCGGGAGACGTACGCGGGCGTCTGGCAGGGCCTCACCCACGAGGAGATCATCGCCCGCCACGGCGACGAGTACGCCGCCTGGAAGCGCGGCGAGCCGGTCCGTCGCGGCGGCGGCGAACTGGAGACCGAGGTCGCCGACCGGGCCGCCCCCGTCGTGCTCCGGCACGCCGAGAAGCTCCCCGAGGACGGCACCCTCGTGGTGGTCAGCCACGGCGGCACCATCCGCACCACCATCGGCCGCCTCCTCGGCCTGGAGTCCCAGCACTGGGAGAGCCTTGGCGGTCTCACCAACTGCTGCTGGTCCGTGCTCGGCGAAGGCGCCCGCGGCTGGCGGCTCCTGGAGCACAACGCCGGCACCCTCCCGGAGCCCGTCCTCGGCGACGACGACTGAGAGCCGACGGCTGAGGGCCGATGCCTGAGGGCCGACGGCTGAGGATCCTCCGGTCACCCGGCCCGCGCCGAGACCCGGATTTCACTTTCCGGCAGGTCGCAGGCTAAAGTTCTTCTTGTTCACCCCGCCGAGCGGAAAGACGGGAAGAACGCAAGGGGCTATAGCTCAGTTGGTAGAGCGCCTGCATGGCATGCAGGAGGTCAGGAGTTCAATTCTCCTTAGCTCCACAGATCGACACTCCATGCACTGTCGAGTTGTCAAAGATCGGTGATGAGAATCCCGTCCTCTTCAGAGGGCGGGATTTCTCGTGTTCCACTCCCGGACGATCTCAGTGGCCTCCTCCTCCGTCACCGGCCACAGCCGCTGCCTGCGCTCCCGCAGCAACGCCACCCGCTCCCGCGCCCGTTCGTCCTCCGGTGTGTAGACCACGATCCGCGCCTCCGGCATCCCGTCGATCGACAGCGACTGCGACGTCATCCGCAGCTCGCCCACCGCCTCATGACGGAACGTCTTCACCCGCGGCCCCGGCTGTGCCACCGCCCCGCTCTCCCACAACCGGGCGAAGTACGGACTGGCATGGGACAGCGCCCGTATGAAGTCCTCCCAGGCCGGCTCGCCGACATGTCTGCCGTAGCAGGAACGCAGGGTCGCCACCATCACCGGCAGTTCACGCTGCAGGTGCACCACCGGGCAGGCGTCCTCCGAGATCGTGAACAGTGTCCACAGCACGTTCGGCACGCCGATCCGCACCGTCTCCGGCACCAGGAACAGGTCCCGGTAGGCGGCGTTGGTGGCCAGCACGTCGTAGCGCGAGGTGTACACCACCGCCATCAGCGGGTCGAGCGCGTCGATGATGCCCTGCACCTCCGCGCCGACCGACCGGGACAGCCCCTCCGGCATCGGGGCGAACGGCACCTCCGCCAGCCGGTACAGATGCTCCCGCTCCGGCAGGTCCAGCATCAGCGTCCGCGCCACCGCGTCCAGCACCTGCGCCGACGCGTTGATCGGCCGGCCCTGCTCCAGCCACGTGTACCAGGTCACACCCACGCCCGAGAGCTGGGCGACCTCCTCCCGCCGCAGCCCTGGCGTACGCCGCCGCAGCCCCGGCGGCATCCCGACGTCCGCGGGCTGCACCCGGGCCCGCCTGCTGCGCAGGAACGCGGCCAGCTCCGGCCTGCGGCGGTGTGCTGTCGTTGCCATCGTCACGTCCCCCGTCGTCACGTCCTCCATCGTGGGCGCGGCCGCCGTCCCCTGCCAGGTGCTGCCAGTACCAGCATCGGCGGGCTCTCGGCACCCGTACCGCCCCGCCGCCACGCTCGGACGCATGACGACGACATCCCGGACGGGACCAGGTCCCGCACCGGCTCCGACCCCTGCGAAAAGTGAAGCACCCGGCACTGACAACCGGCCCCGGCTGCTCCTCGCGGTCGTCCTCGCGGCCCTGTTCATGGCCGTGCTGGACGTCTTCATCGTGAACGTCGCGGCCCCCACGATGGGTTCCGAACTCCACGCCTCCGGCGCCGACTTGCAACTGGTCGTGGCCGGCTACGCCATCACCTACTCGGTACTGCTGATCACCGGCGCCCGACTCGGCGACCGGTTCGGCCACGGCCGGGTCCACCTGGCCGGCCTCGCCCTGTTCACGACGGCGTCGCTCGCCTGCGGCCTGGCCCAGGGGGCCACCGAGCTGATCGTGTTCCGGCTGGTGCAGGGTGCCGGATCGGCGGTGATGATCCCGCAGGTCCTCAGCATCATCCAGCGCTCCTTCACCGGCGAGGCCCGCATCCGGGCGCTCGGCGCCTACTCCGCGGTCCTCGCGGTCGGCGCCGCCGCAGGCCAGATCATCGGCGGCGTCCTGGTCAGCGCCGACCTGTTCGGCACCGGCTGGCGGCCGGTGTTCCTCGTCAACGTGCCCGTCGGCGCCGTACTCCTCGTCCTCGGCCGGCGCGCCCTGCCGCTCGGTGCCGGATCCGGTCCCGTGCGGGCACGCGGCCTGGACCTGCCCGGCCTGGTCCTGCTGGGGGCCGCCGTGTCGCTGCTGACGGTTCCGCTGGTGCTCGGCCAGGAGGAGGGCTGGCCGCTGTGGTCCTGGCTGTCCCTGGCCGCCGCCGTGCTCCTGTTCGCGCTGTTCTGCGGCTACGAGTCGAGGCTGGCCCGGCGCGGCGGCGCCCCGCTGATCGCTCTCCGGGTGCTCCGCCACCCCGGCATGGCCCTGGCCGTCCTGCGCATCCTCGCCGTCATGGCCGTCAACGCCGGATTCCTCTTCACTCTCACCCTGCACGTCCAGAGCGGCCTCGGCTACAGCGCGCTGCGCGCCGGTCTCACCTTCGCGCCGACCGCCGTCGTCTTCGGCGCGGTCGCCCTCACCTGGCGCAGGTGGCCGGCCGCCTGGCAGCGGGCGCTGACCCCGGCCGGGTTCGTGCTCACCGCGCTGGGCGTGACCGGCGTCGGGCTGGCCTTCCACGGGGGCGGCGACGGGGGCGCGCAGCTCTATGTCGCGTACGCCGGCTTGGGCGCGGGGCTCGCGCTCGCGTTCAGCCCCACGCTCACCGGCGCGCTCGCAACCGTGCGCCCCGAGGACGCGGCGGACGCCAGCGGACTCCTCGCGACCGTCACCCAGCTCGGTCAGCTCATAGGGGTCGCAGCGTTCGGCACACTGTTCTTGAACCGGCTTGAGTCAGTTGGGGGCCCGCAGGCGTATACCTCTGCGGAGGCGCTGTCAGCCTGCGCATGGGCGCTCGCCGCGACGGCGGCCGCGGGTGCCGTGTCCGGACTGGTACTGAGGCGTCGCTGACCGTATTGGTCCGGCCGTGGCAGAATCAAACGGCCGGAAGGGGGCGCGGCCCGACGGGAGGAGTAGCGATGCCTGCGAGCATCCTTGAGGAGGGCGGCCACCTCCTCGGTGCGGCGTTGATACGGGACACGACCACCCGGCTGCTCTGCCCTTCCTGCGGTTCCGTGCATGTCGCCCAAGTACTCGGCGACAACGGCGGGATCTCCTACGTGTGCACGGCCTGCGGCCACAGCTGGAGCTGATCGATGGGTGCACACAGGCGGAAGTGCGACTGGTGCGGGAGCGGCACACCGATCGTCCGCGACATGGAGCCGATCAACCCCGACTACCAGTACTGGTGCGAGGAATGCGCGCGGGCGCTGATCATAAAAGGCGACCCGATCGAGACCTACCGTGAGCTGGAGGGCGAGCCGATCTACGGCCGGCTTCTCGAAGAGCACTGCACGCTCAAGCGGTTCTATTCGTTCGTCACGGCCTGAGCGGGGCCCGGCTTCGGCAACGATGTCCGGGCGATCGCGAGGAACAGCACCCCGGTGACCGTGTAGAGCCCGGACAGCGTCAAGGCGACAGTGCCCTGGTGCAGTTCGGGCCGCCCGTGGCCGTGCGGCACCCACCACAGGGCGTACGAGAAGAAGACCAGCAGCGTGGCCGCGGCAGCTGTCCGCCGCCCACGCGTCCACAGCAGCAGCACCACCGGTACGCACCACACCCAGTGGTGCGACCAGGACACCGGGCTGATCAGCAGCGCGGTCACCGCGCAGACGGCCACCGCCCAGGCCCGCCGGCCCCGCAACTCCGCCGTCACCGCCACCGCGAGCCCCAGGACGGCCGTCAGGGCCGCCGTGGCGGCCCAGAGGGCTCCCGGGTCGGGAGTGTGCAGCAAGCGCGCCAGAACGCCGCGCAGGGCCTGATTCGCGGTCTCCTCGGCCCGGCCCACCCGCCCCGTCCGGAACACCATCCCGGTCCAGAACCGCCACGAGTCGTACGGCAGGACGGCCGCCGCCAGCAGGGTCGCCCCCGCGAAGGCGGCGGCCGCCCCGCGCGCGTGCCGCAGCCACGGACCCCCGTCCCGTCCTGCGAGGCGTGCGGCCAGGCCCGTGGCGAGCAGGAACACCGCGAACAGGGCGGGTGTCAGCTTGACCGCGGCCGCGAGCCCCACACCCACCCCCGCCCACCGGTCCGGGCGTTCGGCGGGACGGCGTGACAGATCCCACAGCACCAGTACGGCCAGCAGCAGATTGACCTGCCCGTAGCGCACGGTCGTCCACACCGGCTCGCACCACACCGCCGCCGCCGCGACCCACAGCACGCGCTCCACGCGCGCGTGCCCGACGAGCCGCATCGACAGCCCGACGAACACCAGCAGCAGGACGAGGTTCGCGGCCGTCGCCAGCGTGCGCATGCCCGTGACGTCCAGCAGTGTCAGCGGGGTGAACAGCAGCGCCGCGAACGGGGGGTAGGTGGACGGAAGATGAGCCGCCGTCGTACGCAGAGCGTAGAGATCGCCGCCCGCGCGGACGGTCGCCCCCTCCGCCCGGTAGACCATCAGGTCGATCATCGACACGTGCGCGGCCCGCTGGGCCACCCAGAACGCCGTGAACGACAGGAGACACGCTCCCAGGGCCACCGGCACCCGGCGCCGGGTCTCAGAGAACGCGATCACGGTCACGAAGGCCGACACTAGCGTCCGTATCCGTACAGAACGGAAACGATTTGGTGGTGCACCCCTTCGACCGTGTAATGTTGGCGTCGCCGCCGGGGAAACCGGGCGGAACGGGACAAGGGGCTATAGCTCAGTTGGTAGAGCGCCTGCATGGCATGCAGGAGGTCAGGAGTTCAATTCTCCTTAGCTCCACAGAAATCGAAGGCGGATCATCCGAACGGATGGTCCGCCTTTGGCGTTGCTCCGAAAACACTCGGAAACCTCTTTCGCGGGAACTTCGTTCGCGGATTCGCTCCGCACGCGTGGGGCGGGCCACCCGACCAGGGTGACCCGCCCCACATGCGTGCCGTGAAGTGTGCGATCAGCGTCCCAGCGCCCGGCGGCCGCGGCCCTGCGAGAGAACCGGCAGGTTCTTGGCCGGTGCCTGCGAACGTGTGTCCTCCTCCAGGCGCAGGGCGAGCGCCGGGCAGCGGCGCACCGCGCGCAGCGCCTTGGCCTCCGCGAACCGGGGCACCTTCGCCTGCGCGACGGTCGGGAAACCGTCCGCGCCCAGCTCGAAGACCTCCGGGAGGATGTCCGCGCACAGACCGTGGCCCCGGCACAGCGTCCAGTCGACGTAGATCTTCTGGCGGCTGCCGGCACCGTTGTCCTCGGGCTCTCCGCCGCCCGGGATGCCCGAAGGCATCTTGCCGTCCTCGAAGAGCGGCAGAACGCCCTCCACGGGCCGTCCGCAGCCGTTGCCGAGAACGTGCGCGGCCAGGTCGTCGGTGAACGCCTTGATCGTCGACTCGAGGAACATCGCGGAGCCGTCCGGGTGCGAGCACGCGCCGCGCCGCTTCACGTTCTTCGCGACCTGCTTGAGCGCCTCCAGGGCGGCCGGTCCGCCGCCGTTGAGGATGTCCTCCATGCCGCGCGCGGCCGCCGGCAGGCCCAGGTAGCAGGGACCGCACTGTCCCGCGCTCTCCTCCGCCAGCCACTGGGCGACCCGCAGTGACTCGCCCAGCGGGCAGGTCTCCTGCGTGATCGGCAGGATGGCGCCGGCGCCGAGCGCACCGCCCACCGCGTCGAGCGAGTTGCGGGAGACGATCGCCTCGTTGACCGTGGCCGCGTCGATCCACCTGCCGTGGTAGCCGCCGGTCAGCACACCCTGCGGCACCGGCGGGGCGCCGGCCAGCTGCAGGACGTAGCGCAGCGGCACGCCCGTGGGGACCTCGATCACCATGGGGCGGGCGACCGCCCCGGAGACCGTCAGCATGACGGTGCCCGGCTCGTCGTACAGGCCGGTGTTGCCGTAACGCTCCGGGCCGATACGGGCGGCGATCGCCAGCTGCGCGAACGTCTCCGCGTTCGACAGCAGCGTGGGCGCGCCGCCGACACCGTTCTGCGAGGCACTGGTCTTGCGGCCGGGCGGGATCGCCGGACCGCCGTCGATCGAGCGGATCAGCGACGCGGCGGCGCCGGTGACCATGCGGACCGGGTTGCGCTGGACGAACGCCTTCAGCGCCGAACGCCGGCCGTTGCTCAGACCGCGCTCGGCGAGCGCCTGCTCCATGGAGCGCTGCGTGGACTCCCGGGTGACCCCCACCACGAGCGTGCGGGCACCCAGCGCCTCGGCGCACAGCAGCGCACCGTCGAGGATCAGGTGCGGGGCACGGTTGATCAGGACCGTGTCCTTGCGGCAGGCCGGTTCGTCCTCACTGCCGTTGACGACGACGACCGGTCGTACGCCGCGCTTGATCGCCGCCTCGGCGACCGAGCGGAGCTTCTTGTGGAAGGGGAAGCCCGCGCCGCCGCGGCCCTTCAGGTTGATGCGTTCGGAGAGCTGCGCGAGCTGCTCCCCGCCCAAGGGTTCAAGCGGCCCGTGCACCTTGAGGTGCATGGGCAGATCGAGTCTTTCGACAAGGTCGAAGCCCGACGTGAGCTGCGGAAGGCCGACCACGCGGACTTCTGGGACGTCGGGCAGGGCCTCGTTCACCTATAGCCTCCGGAAGGCGTGTTCCAAGGTTCGCCCGAACCCGGGGCGTCGAAGGACGCTCCGGGCGGTGGTTCGTTGGCGGGACCGCTGTTGTACGTGTCATTCGAGTTGTACGTCCCGTACCGGGCGTTCGTCTCACTCGTGTCGTACACATCACGTCCGGCCGTGCCACCGGCGCCCGGATTGCCATAGGCGGGGATGTTGTATCCGGTGTCCTGGAGCGGGTCGTACGTCGACCTGGGGGCCTCGCCGACCGGCGGCGGGGACGGGATCGGCCAGCTGCCCGAGGTGCTGGACGGGCCGTCCACGCGCTCCATGCGCGCGGTCTGGCCGGCCGCGAACGGCGACTGGGGCTGGCCGGGGGACGTGGCCCGGTAGGCGGCGGCGAAGCCGGAAGCCGGATCGGGGCCGGGTGCGGCGGCCGCCGCGGACGGGAACAGCGGGTTCGACTGCGAGGTCGCCGTGTCGGCGCGCGACGCCCTCGGCTCGCGCTCGCGCATGGCCTCGTAGCCCGGCAGCGCGGACTCGCCCACCCGGGCGCGGCTGGCGTCCAGGTCGTCCAGCTCCGGTCGCTCCGAACTGCCCAGGACGGAGACGAGGCGGTCGGCGACCCTCCGCTTGAACGGGCGCGGGGCGGCGCGCAGCGCCAGTGCGGCCATCACGCCGACCAGGCACAGGTCGTACGAGATCATGAAGAACGGCTTCGCGGCGCGGCCCGCGTACAGGCCGTGGATCAGCGCGGCGCACCAGGCCGGGTAGGCCAGCATGTGCATGGCACGCCAGCGGGCCGCGACGACGGCCGGGGCGGCGAAGTTGCTGCGCAGGGCGCCGGTGACGCCTACGAAGATCATCAGCAGTCCGGCCAGCGAGCCGAGCCCGATCAGGCCGGCGCTTCCGGTGATGCCGAGCGAGAACGGAATGATCGCGGCGATCACCACGGTGTGATCGAGGGCGATCTTCGTGACGATGTGCACCAGCAGGAACGCGATCGAGGCGACCGCGGTCGTCCGGTGCACCGCCTGGCCGACGATTCGCTGGCGGGTGTTGAGGAAGATGCGGTCCTGTGCGATCAGACCCCAGATCACCGAGCAACTCAGCGAGACGAGCGAGAGTACGCCCGCGCCGAAGTTCAGGAACGACTGGAACTGGCTGCCTCCGCTCAGCACGACCACGGGTATGAGCAACAGGACGACAGCGGACGCCACCCCCCAGGCCGAACGGCCTGGCTTGGGAAGCGAGCTGTTACTACGACGAGGGTTCATGGGGGCAACTCCGAGCAGTTCGGGAAAGCGGTCCCGGTGCCGCAGCCTAAGTGGCGCCATACCGATCAGTACGAGGTTTGAGTTATTGCGTTGTTATCAAAGAGTCATGCAGCCCTTGTGATGTCCTTTAGCGGACGTTACGCGAAGTAATTTTTGAACCTGGTTCAACTCTCGTCCCGATGGTCGCCTCAGACACACGTGTCAACCATTGATACGCAAGCGCGTCGCAGCTTGCTCAAGGGCTGCGGTACCCTGACGCCATGCGTGCCGTACGCCTTCTGCTTAGCGGGCCGCGCTGATCAGTCCCGACCGCCGGACGAAACGGTTGGTCGGCATCGGCGCGGCGTCCCCTCCTGTGTGAGGGGATTTTTCGTTTCTAGAACGTTCGCAGCCGCAGGCAGAGACGACCGATGGAGCTTTGAGGATCATGAGCGAGACGAACCCCGCTGCCGCCGCCACGTCGGCGGAGGCCGCGCCGCACCGCTACATGGCCGCCCTGGCGGCCGAGATCGAGGCACGCTGGCAGGACTTCTGGGACGCCGACGGCACCTACGCAGCACCGAACCCCACGGGCGACCTGGCCGGCGACCCCGGGCTGGTCGCCAGGCCCAAGAAGTTCATCATGGACATGTTCCCGTACCCGTCCGGTGCGGGCCTGCACGTCGGACACCCCCTGGGCTACATCGCCACGGACGTCTTCGCCCGCTTCCAGCGGATGAACGGCCACAACGTCCTGCACACCCTGGGCTTCGATGCCTTCGGCCTGCCCGCCGAGCAGTACGCCGTGCAGACCGGCACGCACCCGCGCGTGTCCACCGAGGCCAACATCGAGAACATGAAGGTCCAGCTGCGCCGGCTGGGCCTGGGCCACGACAAGCGCCGGTCGTTCGCCACGATCGACCCGGACTACTACAAGTGGACCCAGTGGATCTTCCTGCAGATCTTCAACTCCTGGTACGACGACGAGGCGAAGAAGGCCCGCCCGATCTCCGAGCTGATCGCCCAGTTCGAGTCCGGTGAGCGTGCCGTACCGGGTCACACGCGCGCGTGGAACGAGCTGACCGCCGCCGAGCGCGCCGACGTCCTGGGCGAGTTCCGCCTGGCCTACGCCTCCGACGCACCGGTCAACTGGTGCCCCGGCCTGGGCACCGTGCTGGCCAACGAGGAGGTCACCGCCGACGGCCGTTCCGAGCGCGGCAACTTCCCCGTCTTCAAGGCCAAGCTGCGCCAGTGGAACATGCGCATCACCGCCTACGCCGACCGCCTGCTGGACGATCTGAACGAGCTGGACTGGCCCGAGGCCATCAAGCTGCAGCAGCGCAACTGGATCGGCCGCAGCGAGGGCGCCCGCGTCGACTTCCCGATCGACGGCGAGAAGATCACCGTCTTCACCACGCGACCCGACACCCTGTTCGGCGCGACCTACATGGTGCTGGCTCCCGAGCACCCGCTGGTCGACCAGTTCGTCCCGGCGGCCTGGCCCGAGGCCACCCACGACGTGTGGACCGGCGGCCACGCCACCCCTGCCGAGGCCGTCGCCGCGTACCGTGCGCAGGCCGGCGCCAAGTCCGACGTGGAGCGGCAGGCCGAGGCCAAGGACAAGACCGGTGTGTTCACCGGCGCGTACGCGACCAACCCGGTCAACGGCGACAAGATCCCGGTGTTCATCGCCGACTACGTGCTGATGGGCTACGGCACCGGCGCGATCATGGCCGTACCGGCCGGCGACCAGCGCGACTTCGAGTTCGCGCGCGCCTTCGAGCTGCCGATCGTCTGCATCGTCGAGCCGACCGACGGACGCGGCACCGACACGTCGACGTGGGAGGACGCCTTCGCCTCGTACGACGCGAAGATCGTCAACTCCTCCAACGACGACATCAAGCTGGACGGTCTGCCGGTGGCCGAGGCCAAGGCCCGTATCACCGAGTGGCTGGCCCGCAAGGGCATCGGCGAGGGCACCGTCAACTTCCGGCTGCGCGACTGGCTGTTCAGCCGCCAGCGTTACTGGGGCGAGCCCTTCCCGATCGTCTACGACGAGGACGGCGTCGCCCACGGGCTGCCCGAGTCGATGCTGCCGCTGGAACTGCCGGAGGTCGACGACTACTCGCCGCGCACCTTCGACCCGGAGGACGCCGACACCCAGCCCGAGACGCCGCTGTCGCGCGACGAGGACTGGGTCAACGTCACCCTGGACCTGGGCGACGGGCCGAAGAAGTACCGCCGCGAGACCAACACCATGCCCAACTGGGCCGGTTCCTGCTGGTACGAGCTGCGCTACCTGGACCCCCACAACAACGAGCAGCTGGTCGACCCGCAGATCGAGCAGTACTGGATGGGTCCGCGCGAGGGCATGCCGCACGGCGGTGTCGACCTGTACGTCGGCGGTGCCGAGCACGCCGTGCTGCACCTGCTGTACGCCCGTTTCTGGTCGAAGGTCCTGTACGACCTGGGGCACGTCTCGTCCGCCGAGCCGTTCCACAAGCTGTTCAACCAGGGCATGATCCAGGCCTACGTCTACCGCGACGCGCGTGGCTTCCCGGTGCCCGCCGCCGAGGTCGAGGAGCTGGGCGGCGAGTACTACTACCAGGGCGAGAAGGTCACCCGCCTGCTGGGCAAGATGGGCAAGTCCCTGAAGAACGCGGTGACTCCCGACGAGATCTGTGCCGAGTACGGCGCCGACACGCTGCGTCTGTACGAGATGGCGATGGGCCCGCTGGACGTCTCCCGGCCGTGGGACACGCGCGCGGTGGTAGGCCAGTTCCGGCTGCTGCAGCGGCTGTGGCGCAACATCATCGACGAGGCCACCGGCGAGGTCACCGTCACCGGCGCCGATGCGGACGAGGAGACGCTGCGCGCCCTGCACAAGGCGATCGACGGTGTCCGCCAGGATCTGGAGGGCCTGCGCTTCAACACGGCCATCGCCAAGGTCACCGAGCTGAACAACCACCTGACGAAGGCGGGCGGCGCGGTGCCGCGTCAGGTCGCCGAGCCGCTGGTGCTGATGATCGCGCCGCTGGCCCCGCACATCGCCGAGGAGCTGTGGCGCAAGCTGGGCCACACCGACTCGGTCGTGCACCGGGACTTCCCGGTCGCCGACCCGGACTACGTCGTCGACGAGACCGTCACCTGCGTCGTACAGATCAAGGGCAAGGTCAAGGCCCGTCTGGAGGTGTCGCCTGCCATCTCCGAGGAGGAGCTGGAGAAGGTGGCGCTGGCCGACGGGACGGTCGTGAAGGCGCTGGGCGGTGCCGGGATCCGCAAGGTGATCGTGCGCGCGCCGAAGCTGGTGAACATCGTCACGGCGTGACACCGCGGACCGTCTCCGGGTGGTCCCCTACGGGCAGGTTCGGGGTTTTTCTGGAACTCCGGGCCTGCCCTTTGCGTTTACCGTTGTGGGGCACGGCCATCCACGCCGTGCCCGGAAACGGCCGGGGTGGTGGGCAGCGAGGAGGAGCACCGTGGAAGCAGTGATCGCCGTATTCGCCGTTCTCTTCCTGCTCTTCGTCGCCGGTGGGGCGTACGTCACGTTCAAGGCGGTCGGTGCCGCCAAGCGCGGGGTGGACCGTACGATCACCCAGGCCCGGCGCACGGTCGAGGAGCACACGCTGCGCGCCAAGTCCATGGTCCAGATCGGCCCGGCGGGCGAGATCGCCCAGCTCCGGCTCGCCCTGCGCACCTCGATGCGGGCCACCCAGGACGCGTTGTACGCGGGCGTCGCCGAGGACGAGTCGTTGAAGGAGTCCCTCGGCCTCTTCCAGCGCCTCAGCGCGCACGGGCAGGAACTGGACGGCGAACTCAGGCGCCTGGAGTCCGAACCGGACCGGGCCACGCTCGCCACGCGCCTGCCCGAACTGCGCCGCCGCACCGAGCGCATCACCGAGTCCGCGGACGCGTTGCGCTGGGCGGCCCGCGACCGGGCCCGCCGCTTCGCCGACGACGATCTTGACACCCTGAGCACCCAGATCGGCGTCGAGGCGGACGCCCTGCGGCACTGGACCCGGCCGGACCCGGCCGCGCAGACCGCGCCGTGGCCCGAGGCCGCCGCCGGCCCCGGCGACCGTCAGACCTGGCCCGAGCAACCCCGGCCCGCCGCGGCCGAGGACCCGGTGCAGCCCGCGATCACCCCTCCCGGCCGCCCTCGGGCGTACCCCTGGCAGAAGAAGCCCCGGCCGGAGAGCACCACTTGACACGGCCGGTCCCGGTCCGAGCCGCCGGGGGCGGGCTGCCGTGCCCGGGCTACGCCAGGTAACCTCCAGCTCATGTCCCGCCATGTCGCGATCGTCACCGATTCAACGGCCTACCTGCCGCCGCGGACGGTGGAGCGCCACGGCATCACCGCGGTACCCCTGACCGTGGTCCTCGGCGACCGGGCGCTCGAAGAGGGTACCGAGATCTCGACGCGTTCCCTGGCCCAGGCTTTGCAGAAGCGGCGCCCCGTCACCACGTCCCGGCCCAGCCCGGAGGTGTTCGCCGAGACGTACCGCAGGGTCGCCGGGGCCGGGGCCACCGGCATCGTCTCGCTCCACCTGTCCGCCGAACTGTCGGGCACCTACGACGCGGCGGTCGTCGCCGCCCGCGAGGCACCCGTTCCGGTGCGCGTGGTGGACACCGGGATGGTCGCGATGGCCCTCGGTTTCTGCGCGCTCGCTGCGGCCGAGGCCGCCGAGGCGGGCGGCACCGTCGACGAGGCCGTCACGGCGGCGGAGAAGCGGGCAGCCGGCACCTCCGCGTACTTCTACGTCGACACCCTCGACTATCTGCGCCGCGGCGGCCGCATCGGCACCGCCCAGGCCCTGCTGGGTTCCGCGCTCGCCGTGAAGCCCCTGCTCCAGCTGGACGGCGGCCGGATCGAGCTCCTGGAAAAAGTACGGACGGCGTCCCGGGCCATCGCCCGCCTCGAGGAGCTCACCGCCGAGCGCGCGGGCGGCGCCGAGGTGGACATCGCCGTCCACCATCTGGCCGCCCCGGACCGTGCCTCGGCCCTCGCCGACAGGCTGCGGGCGCGGGTGCCCGGGCTGGTCGACCTGCACGTGAGCGAGGTCGGCGCGGTCATCGGCGCGCACACCGGCCCCGGGCTGCTCGGGGCGGTCGTCTCGCTGCGGTGACCTGTGGATCCGGGAGCGTGAGCATCGGCATCATCACTCGTGAGGGTGGCGGAGTTGTCCACAACCCGGCCGCGGTCCACGGAAACTGACCAAGATCATCGTGGATCGGCGGGAAGCCCGATCCTCGTCGCATGGCACTTCGATCACGCTCACACGAGACACATGCGACCAGTGGCCCGGGCCGGGGCCCCACCTCCGACGGCCGCACCCGGCACCGGCGGTCCCCGGTCCGGGCCGGTGTCCGGCGCCGCCCCGCCCCGGCGGACGAACTGCGCCGCCGGGCGGAACTCCTCTTCGGTGAACGGGCCGTCGCCGGGCCGCCATTGCCGGGGCAAGGACCGCCCACCGCGGAAACGGTGACCGGCACCGGTGCGGCGACCGGACTGACCGCGGCCGCGACCGCGGTGCGCACGGCCACGGCCGGAGTACGCACCGCCGCGGCGGCCCTGTCCACGGCAGCGGCCGTGATGTCGTCGGCCCGTGCGCTGGCCGGTGAGGCCACGGCGCGGCGCGAGCCGGCGCTGCCCGGGCTGCGGTCCCGGGTCGGGCTCGCCGTACGGGAGCGGATGCCGGTGTGGCTGCAGACGCGCTGCGGGCTGGAACGCCGGGGCGCGGTCGCCCTCGGGGTGGTCCTCGTCGTGGCCGCGGCGCTGGCCGTGCAGCACTTCTGGGCGGGCCGGACGGAGTCCGTGAGCGCACCGGAGGTGGTGCGCGCGGAGGCACCGTACGAGAAGGGCGAGGAGCAGGCACCGGCCGCTGGAGCCGCCGCTGCCGGAGCCGGTACCGCCGCGGCGCCCGGTGCGCTCGGCGGGTCCGGAGGATCCGGCGCAGCCGGCAGGACTGCTGGGGAGATTGTGGTGGATGTCACCGGGAAGGTCCGCGACCCGGGGGTCCACACACTGCCGGCCGGGTCCCGGGTGACCGACGCGCTGCGGGCGGCGGGCGGGGTGCGGCCCGGTACGGACACCGACGGACTCAACCGCGCCCGCTTCCTGACGGACGGCGAACAGATCGTCGTCGGGGGCCCCGCCCCGCCGGCCGCACCGGGCCAGGCCGTGGGTGGTGCCGCGGCGGGAGCCGGCCCGTCCGCCCCCGTCTCCCTGAACACCGCGACCGTGGAGCAACTCGACGCACTGCCCGGAGTCGGCCCGGTGCTGGCCCAGCACATCGTCGACTTCCGCACCCAGCACGGCGGTTTCCGTTCGGTCGACGAACTTCGCCAGGTCAGGGGCATCGGTGACCGCCGCTACTCCGACCTGCGGGACCTGGTACGGCCATGAGGCGCGTGACCGACGGCGCGGCCCCGGGACCCGTGGCCGGACACCGGGCCGTGCACGCCGGCCCGGGGCAGCGGCTCGGGACCGCGCACGCCCGGCAGGACGCGCGGGCCGACCTGCGGCTGGTGCCGCCCGCGTTGGCCGTCTGGGCGACGGCGGCGCTGGCACTGGACGCGCCGCCCGGGTGGACGGCCGGTACCGCCGTCGCCTGCCTGGTCGCCGGGATGATCATGCTGCGGCTCGGCCGGGCGCGCCCCCGGCCCGGGACGGTGACCGTCGGCGCCGGGTCCGCCCGGCCGGCCTGGCGGCAGGCCTCGGCCGGCGCGCTGCTCCTCTGCGTCGCCGGGGCGGCCGCCTCCGCGGGGCTGCACGGGGCGGACGTACGCCGCGGACCGGTTCCCGCGCTGGCCCGCGAGTACGCCACCGTGACCGCGGAGGTGGAGCTCACGGGTGACCCCTGGGCCGCCCGGCCACGCGTGCGGGGGGACCACGCCACTCCGGCCGCCGTGCTGGTGCGCGGCGAGGTACGGCGGGTGGAGAAGGCTGATGGGACCGCGGTGACGACGCGTTCCCCGGTGCTGGTGGCCGTGGACACGGGGGTGCGGGCGCCCGGTAGTGGTGGCCGGACGCGGTGGCTCGGGCTGCTGCCCTCCACACGGCTGCGGGTGAGCGGTCGGCTGGCGCCGGCCACGGCCGGCGGGGACCGGGTCGCCGCGATGCTGCGGGTGCGGGAGCGCCCCGCGCCGATGGTGGTGGGGGAACCGAGCGGGCCGCAGCGGCTGGCCGGGCGGTTGCGGGCCGGGTTGCGGGAGGCGACCGACGGGCTGTCCGAGGACGCGCGGGCGCTGCTGCCCGGGCTGGTCGTCGGGGACACCTCACGGATCACACCGGAACTGGACGAGGCGTTCGAGGTGACCGACCTCGCGCACACCCTCGCGGTGTCGGGCAGCAACCTCACCATCCTGCTCGCCCTGCTCGTCGGACCGCCGGGACTGGCCCAGCAGGCCGAGCGCCGGGGGCTGGCTCCGCGCCTCGGGCTGTCGCTGCGGGCGACCGCGCTGTTCGCGTCGGCGCTCACGCTCGCCTTCGTCGTCGTGTGCCGGCCGGACCCCAGCGTGCTGCGGGCCGCGGCCTGCGGCGCGGTCGCCCTGCTCGCCCTGGCGACCGGCCGCCGCAGGTCCCTGGTCCCGGCGCTGGCGACGGCGGTTCTGCTGCTGGTGCTGTACGACCCGTGGCTGGCCCGTAGTTACGGCTTCCTGCTGTCGGTGCTGGCCACCGGTTCGCTGCTGATGCTGGCGCCCGGGTGGAGCGAGGCGCTGCGGCGGCGCGGGGTGCCGGAGCGGCTGGCCGAGGGGCTGGCGGCGGCCGCGGCGGCGCAGGCGGTGTGCGGGCCGGTGGTCGCGGTGCTGTCGGCGCGGGTGAGTCTGGTGGCGGTGCCCTGCAATCTGCTGGCGGAGATCGCGGTCGCGCCGGCCACGGTCCTGGGGTTCGGGGCGCTCGTGGCGGCTCCGGTGGCGATGCCGGTGGCCAAGTTGCTGGCGTGGTGCGCCGGCTGGCCGGCCGGATGGATCGCGGGGATCGCCCGGGCCGGGGCCGGGCTGCCGGGTGCGGGCGTGGACTGGCCCGGGAGCTGGGTGGGGGCGCTGTTGCTGGTCGGGGTGACGGTGGCCGTCGTACTGCTGGGGCGGCGGTTGCTGCGGCATCCGTGGTGGTGCGGGGTGCTGGGGGTGCTGCTCGTGCTGCTGGTGGTACGGCCGGCGCCGCTGACCCGGGTGATCACGGGCTGGCCGCCGCCCGGCTGGCGGCTGGCGATGTGCGACGTCGGGCAGGGCGACGCGACCGTGCTCGCGGCGGGCGCGGGCACGGGAGTGGTGGTGGACGCCGGGCCCGATCCGGCGTTGGTCGACCACTGTCTTCGGGAACTCGGCATCACCCGGATCCCGCTCGTCGTTCTCACCCACTTCCACGCCGACCATGTGGCGGGGCTGCCCGGGGTGCTGCGCGGGCGTGAGGTGGCACAGATCGAGACGACCGGGTTCGAGGAACCCGCGGACCAGGCCGAGTTCGTCAGGAGGCAGGCTGCCGAGCACCGTGTCCCGGTCACGCGGGCGGTCGCCGGGGAGCGGCGCAGGGCCGGGCCGCTGGACTGGCGGGTGCTGTGGCCGCCCCCGGACCCGGCCCCGGAGCCGGACGGACCGAACGACGCCAGTGTCGCCCTGCTGGTCCGCTCGGCCGGACTGCGGATGCTGCTGCTCGGGGACCTCGAACCCCCGGCCCAGCAGGAGCTGCTGAGATCACCGGCCGCTGCCGGACTGGGCCGGGTGGATGTGCTGAAGGTGGCCCATCACGGGTCCGCCTATCAGGATCCGCAGTTGTTGCGGCTGGTTGCGCCACGGGTCGCGCTCATCTCGTGCGGGGCGGACAACCCGAAGGGTCGTGACTTCCAGTTCTAGCACGTCTGCCCTGGTCAGCGCACCCACACGGCAGTCAGGCGGGGTGCATGAGCGTCGGTTTCAGGGCACCGGAGGAACCGCGAATTTCCGTACGCTGATCAAGGTAGAAAACACAGCGCCCCGGCAGGAAGGGTGAAGGCTTCCACGCCGGGGCTAACCGACTGAATGGGAGTCGGCATGACCGAGCCTATCGGCACTGAGCAACTCCGCGACCGGACCGAGGAACACGTCATTTGCGCGGCACGCAACGATGCTGCCTACGCGCTGGCCATGGCACAGCGTCCGGAAGTCTCTCGGGATGAGCTTCTCACCCTGATCGAAAAGTTGGCGGGTGCCGTGAGGGAGGTTGCCCACGTGGCGGAAATGCGCGGGGAACGACTCAGCGAACCGTCGTACGCCCCGGCAGCAAGGGCACTGGAAACGGCGCTGCGGGAGGCTCTGAGTCAGCGCTGAGCACATCGGCAGCGATGAGCCCCGCCCATGCGCCACGGGGGAGCAACGCACGGACGGGGCAGCCGACATACGCTGAGCAATCGGCGTAGCCCAGCGAGCCGGGGTCATTCGTTCCGCGTCACGCGGGCATGGTCAGTCGCCACGCGCCGGAAGAGATCATGCGTAGGGTTCCGGCCGGTGTGTTGAAGCGCCCAGTCCTGCGCTGCCTCTTGGGTGTCCTGGGGGCCGGAATCCTCCTCGCAGCCCGGTGCAGCGCAGAACGCTTCGTAGATCCACCCGCCCTCTTCCTGGTGCCGGATCGTGTGCGGGACGTACCGCAGAATCGCGCGGGTCATGCGGACGCCTCAGCGGGGCTCTCGCTGTCGCTGTCGTCCTCTTCGGCGTCGGGCGCAGACAGGCGCAGCCCCCGGCTCTCAGCGATCCGCAGAGCGTCAGTCAGGCACTCGGACAGGCGCAGCGCTGTGTACCTGACTTCAGCGTTGGGGGTCATCGGGTCGGCCAGCACCTTGCGCGCAGCGCTGAGCACGTCCGCACCCATCGCAAGCTGTACTGCCTCGAAGTCGTCAGCGAGCCGAGACAGGAACCCGCCCGGGTCGTCGGTGCTCAACATGCACCGCTTGCCGTCCTCGGTCGTCCACGGCAGCAACCGGGGCCGGTGTCCCGTCGACACGTCAGCAAGGTGCTGCCGTCGCGGCCGGTCACCGTCTGTTCTGTGCATCGCTTCGGCCCCCTTCGCCGCTGATCCGTAAGGGGACCGTACGGGCGGCCGGCGAGCCAATCCACATGCGCAGAGCGGTAGTTGAGTCAGGCGGCGCGCCGAACTACCACGCTCCGTGGTACCTCAGCCAGCGACCCCGAGGTGTGCCGCCATGGTGCGCATCTCTTCCGTCAGCGTCCGCTTGCGAGTCTTCAGGATGTCTGCCATCACGCGCCGTGCCATGGGCTGATGAGTCAGCCACACGTCAGCTGTCTCGCGCAGGTTGCCCAACTCGTCCATGGCGTCCTGGTGGGACCCAAGCAGGACATGAGCCCGTGCGACGTCGAGCCGGTGACGGCCCCAGTTGTTCGTACTCAGCCGCCCGAAGTTCTTCACGGCCTTGGGGCTCAGGGGCCCGTCGTCAGCGCGCCGCAGAACACCACGCGCGTCACCGACAAGGGCCAGATCCTCAACGGCTTTCGCCTCAGCGGTGACAGGGCCAAACGCGCTCCAATGCGTCGGGAAGTCCGTGTGTTCCCGCTCCAGGGCGCCCCCGGCCGTTCCTGCCATTCGGCGGGCATGCTTCGCCACGTCTGGCCGGTTGTTCCTCCGCCCTGCTGCCGCAACCCGTAGCCACAGCTCACCCCAGACAGCGAGTTGCGCGGGCGTCGCCTCGGACATGCGCGGCTCGATCTCCGCTGCCGTCTGCGCTGCAAGAGTCTCCGACTCGTCGAATCGGTCCTGCCGGAGCAGCAGCCAGCACAGACCGACAACTCCCGTTGCTGCCAACTGAGTTTGGCCAGTCTCGCGGGCAAGCCGGATTGCCTCAGCCAGCGCGAAGTAAGCCATGTCGTACTGCCGGACCTGGGTCAGGTACTTGCCTGCCAACAGCAGCGCATGCGCCCTCGCGATCATGGCGTGCTGCTGCTCTTCGCCCTCAAGGATCGCAACGGCCGCTTCGGAGGAACGCAGCAAGCCGGGAAGCTTCCGGGCAACCGAGGTGTACCGATCCGCCTGGTAGAGCGCATGGCCGTCCTGTACGCCCTGCCTGATGACCGATGGTTCCGCAGCCTCACCAGGCTCTGCCAGGGGCGCAGCGAGCCCGATAGGGGGCATGAGGGCACGGCGCAGTTCTGCCAGGCTCCTGCGGTTCGCTTCGTCCCGCTGACCCAGCACGGGCTCAGGCGCCTCGCTGGCGAACAGATCGGACGTCGACACCCCTAACGCACCAGCGAGTGACGCAAGGGTGTCCATGCTGACGTGCCCGCCCTGCTCCGCCTTGCGCACGGTGCTCAGCGACAGGTCGGCAGCTTCGGCCAACCCCTCTTGGCTCAGCCCTGCCGTGCGCCGGTACTTCCTGACGTTGTCGGCCAACCCTGTGGACATCGGCACCACCTCAACACCCAGGGTACGCACTCGCCGTAGCGGAGCAACGCCGTTAGGTCAAGCCGGGTTCGCGTCCGGCTGCTGAGGGGGCATGATCGGTGCTCCGTGCCGGGAATGGGCACAAGTTCGAGGGAGGGCGTATGGCGGGGAACCTTGGCCCGTACGAGGAGTTCACGACAGCCGCAGGCAAAGCGGGGGGCGTAGACAAGCTGATCAGCAGCATCGAAAAAGCTGCCGCATCAAAAGGGTTCGGCAAGGGTGTCAGGGCGGGGGTGGCTGGCGCACTGGTAGTAGTCGGGAGTGCAGCCGCTGTGAAACGTTCCTTGGACGCTCGAAAAGCAGCCCGTGAAGCACTGGCCGACGAGTCAAAAGAGATTCTGAAGACCAAGGTTGGCGACAACCCGGAGAACGGCAACGGCAGGAAGTAGCTGTACAAACTCGAAAAGCCCCGTACCGGCCACCGGGGGAGGTAGCGGGTACGGGGCGGGGCGCTGGCTACGCCTCTGGTTCGTCCATGTCGGCCAGCTTGCGCAGTGCCTCGCGCATGACCTTGTTGAAGGTGCGTCCTGATTCCTCAGCGATGCGGTGTAGTGCTTCCATCTCGTCCGGCCGTAGGTGGACACGGATTCGGTTGTGACTCATGCGGCAACCTCTTCAGTCAGTCGTAGGTATCGGCGTCCGGTGCGTTCGGACACCCCAAAGTGGTCAGCGACCATTCGGCCGGTCACCGGTCGGCCATAGCGGGCAGCGAGAACGGCCACGGTCGCGTTCATGTCCTCGGCGGTCGGCGGGGTAGTCAGGGCGTCCGCCTCGCTGTCCGGCGCTGTGTCGGCAAAGTCCTGCCAGAGGTCATCAGCCGGCCACGTGTCCTCAGCGGGCATTGGAGCGGCTACCAGGGGCGCAAGGTCTACAGGGTCCGGTACGGCCACGGCAGGCGCCTCAGCGGACGGCAGGGGGCGCGCTGGCCGGTGCATCCGGTAGAGGGTCACGGGGAACACGGCATGCAGCCCAGCGGACACCCAGGTATCGACGCTGGCGAGTGACTCGGCGGTCAGCACTCCGGCCACATTGGCGGCCACGGCGACGGACACAGCGAGCAGGACGTCACGGCCGGACCGGACGGCCCAGACAAGGAACAGGTCGACGGCCAGGGGCACGGCGTAGGACGGCCAGCCAGGGACACCGTGGGTCATGGCTAGGTGTTGCTGGGTGGCAAAGCTGATGAGCATGGCGGCCAACAGGGCTGCGTATCGGGCCCAGTTAGCTACTGAATGATGGGTCAGCAAGGGGACTCCAGAAATAGAAACGCGCCCGAATCGGGGCGGTGTGCGGAATCGCTTGACCGGCGCGCTGCCCGCCCGGAGCATGACGGCATGGACGCGGGAACAGCCGCCGTGCTGGGGGCACTTGCAGGGTCGCTAGCGACGATCGGCGCAGCGCTGGCGACGGGTTGGGCGCAGCGGGAAGGGGCGCGTATCGCTGCGCGGGCCGAACACCGCAGGGAAAGGCGAGAACCGCGCCTGGCGGCCTATAAGGAGTTTATTTCTGTGGCGTCAGAGTTTCGCGAGCAATCAACGTTTCTCGCCGTAAGTGACTTCATACTCGAAGAGCTTGACGAGGCCAGAGCAGACTCACTTTTCCAGGCATCGAGAGCAATTAAAAACAGCGCCTTGGAAGCCTCTTTGGCTGGGCCTCAACGAGTCAGTAAGGAAGTCATCAAAATTCAGCGCCTGAGTGGCGAATTGTCATCCAATGCTTCGCTACTCAAGCATACGATGGATAATCCCGAGACTGTAAATCAGCGGCTTCAGCGCAGGTTCCTCAAACAAACCGTGACCACTGCACGGGAACTTAACCGGGCAATTGACAATTTCGTTCTTCGAGCGCAGGCAGCCTTGGACGATGACGGCAGCGCAAGCTAGGCGCCTTCCGTCTTTCGGCGCTGGCGACGCTCGCGCTGGTATTCCGTCTTGCACTGTCGGCACCAGCGCTGCAAGCCACGGTGCGCACAGAATGCAAAGGCGTCCTCTGGCTTGTCCTGGTTACAGCGAGTGCATGTGATCAGGTAATCCACTTGCTCACTCCTAGTGATGCGCGGAATCGGGCATTGGGGTGTAGAACCACTCTTTCAACCGGGCGCACCCCCCAGCGCCCTCCCCCGCGTTCAAGGTCCCCAGGGCCGGCAGGGGTCACCCCCCACCCCCGTGTCACTCTCTGTGAAGCTGAACGCGAATCAGCAAAGGTCGAGCAGGTCACGCAGCGTGCCGAGTGCCTCATATACATCGGTGCGTGCGCTGTCGGTCGGCATGAGCACGTGGTCAGTGAGGGTCCGAACCACGCGCGCCGGATTCTGATCGAACATCAGCCAGTCAGCGCGGGCAGGCGCACGACGACCAGCGCAGGCAGCCTCAGCGATGCGCACAGCAGCGAGGTAGGCAGGCTCACGCGAGGGGGTCAGGTAGGGCGCCAGGGTGGACAGGGGGTCAGTCATGGGTTCCTCTCAAGCCAAGGGGCCGAGCAGATACCAGAGTTGGTAGGTGGTCCACTCGGCCCCAAGGGCGTAGCTGCTTACTTCCTGCTCAGCTTGTGTCGGGTGTACGAGGTAGCCGCAGCGCGAGCCTTGCGCAGCTCGACCAGGGCCAGCGAGGTGCGACCGGCAGCGCTGCGCTTGGCGTCGCCAGACTCGGCAGCAGCCTTGACTACGGCGCCCTGCACGCTGGTCACGATGGCCTGCGCTAGGTCGCTCTCCACGCCGTTAGCGGCCAGGAAGCGCGTCAGGTACGTGCTGTCGGCCACCAGGGCAGCCAGGCTGTCAGAACCGCTGGCAAGCTGCTTCAGTGTGTCTGCCAGCGCGCCGGGGCTGTTCGTGGTGGTCGTGCGGCGGGTGACCATGTCCAGGTCGGCGCGGGCGGTCATCGCGTCAGCCTGCGCCAGCGTCGGGCGAGCAGCCTCATAGAGCAGCGCCTGAGCAATCATCAGCTTTCCATCAGCGTCAGCGAGCGACTCGCTGATCTTGCCCTGCGCATCCTTGATGGCCTCCCCGGCCAGAGCCTCACGACCGGCCGGGTAGAGCCGGATATCGGCGCGGAACCCATCCGCCTTGGTGCGCGCGTTGGTGGCCGTGGCGACAGTCCCCGTAATCGCGCTGGACGCCTCGCTGACAATCTGGCGGACATCAGCGGGCAGGTTCGCCGACAGGTCCGCAGACGAGCGGAAAGCAGCCGCGAAGCTGTCAACGTCAGCGCCCATCGAGGCAATGGCAGCCTTTACCGGGTCCGGCGCAGACGGGCGAACGTAAGGAGTGATGGGGTTCTCTTCAGTACCGGTACCGGTGTACTCAGTCATGGTTGGTCTCCGATCAATTGTGGGCGCCGGTCGGCGCATAGGTATTGACTTCGTGGGCAGTGCGCTTGGCGTGGCCGTGCCCGGATACAGCGTCACGGCGCAGGGCGCAGGTGTCTTTGTGAGTACTTCCGTGGGACCAGTGAGGGCGCTGCGTTTCTGGCTGGCGCAGAATTACGCGGGAATGGCAGCTAGGGCAGAGGAACGGCGCCCCATCGGCCGGTGCGTCCTCTGCGCTGAATATGTCCACCAGGGGCAGCGAGAGGGCGTAGAGCACGGCTACCGGCTCGCGTAGTAGTTGGCCAGCGCGCCAGTACGGGCAGCGAGCAAATCGGCATGCGCCTGCACCAGGTCCGCGAATACGCCGACAGCTTCGGCACTGGGCTCGTCTTGGTCGAGCAAGTGATTACCGACCTTTTCGATTAGGTCGCTGATGATCTGGCGCTCACGCTTGGGGCGATTGAGGGCGACCAGATCGGCCGGCGTAGGGATATCAGTCATTTCGATGTGTCCTTCAGTCGACGTAAGCGGCAGCGCTGAAAATGGCGCAGAATGCAGCGAAGATGGAAAGCAGGGCGAGCAGCATGCAGGCTCCAGGGCATGAAAAAAGGCCCGTAGGCACCGGTTCGCTTCAACCAGCCCTGCACGACTGGGAGCGAATCCGGGCCCACGGGCCTAGATCATGGGGTGAGACTCGGTATCAGGGGGTGCAGCCCTACCAGATGTCTCGGGGCGCGTAACGCCCCTCTCTCTATTACTAGCGGTTCGATCGCACTTTGGACTTACAGCACAGCGCGGCTCACGCTGCACGCTTCTCTGCGCGGTAATGGGCCGTACGACAGCGAGGGGAACAGAACCGCTTTGGTCGGCCACGACCGGGGCGATAGACCGGCTCGTCGCATCCCTCGCGCTCACAGGTGGCCCGCATGCGCTCTTCCTGCATGTCCTCAATGGTGTACATCAGTTCGTCCTGTAGCGCCTTGCAGTCGTCGTCCGCCTGCCCGCTGTTGTAGTCACAGATTTTCTGGTTCCCGTACCTCGGTAGGAACTGCATTCCGCACAGCGTGCACGTGACCCTTGCTCGGGGCGTGGCGCGAGTCTCGTCACGCCAGGCAGCAGAGCGGCAGGCAGCACTACAGAACCGGGCCCGTTCGCCAGGTACGGAGTTCCCGCACCACTCGCAGTCAGGGCCTCCGCCGATGATTAGCATGAGGGGTGTTCTCCTTTTCGGTACTCAGAACAACTTCTCTAGCTCCCTAGGAAGTCCTTAGAGCAATGGGGAATGTATTTAGTGTTGTTGATAAGAGAACAAACAACAGAGAGTAGCTAGATCGGGTTGCTCCTCCGTGCTGTCTCTCGCTGTCTCAGTCGGCCTGCTTAGCCCTGTACGCGATAGACCGGCACGTCGCCCCGCAGTACGTCTTACGGCGCCCTGGCCCTTGCTGTACCAAGGGCTTACCGCACTGGCGGCAGTTCTCGGCGGAGTCGACAGCGGCCAGGGCCCGAGCGATTTTCTGCTGTAGGCGGGCGGCATCCTCGCTGGTACCGCACAGGTCCCATAGGGTGGTCTCGGCTACGCGGAGTAGTGAAACGAGTTGCTGGTATGTCATCGGAATGCGTTGCCTTTCGTGGTTAGTGCGTTGCAATGCGCTCTAGTGCGTTTCGATACGTTGCGAGGCTGGCTAGGAATGCAACGAATTAGAGTCAGAGAAAAGCCACCCAGCGCGCTGCCGGGTGGCTTATCTTCAGAATCAGTGTTTTCAGGCGGCGACTAGGCCAGCCTTACGCTTCGCTTGCTTCTCAGCATGCAGCCCGAGCATGGCCAGACGCTTTGCCTGCTGCACAGGGTCGTTGCCCATGTCGGACTTGAACGCGCGGACCAGTCGGCCACGGTGCGAATTCTCGTTTTCCCACGACATGATGACCCTGATCATTTCTTCAGCTGCCACGGCGTGTCTCCTCACCCGCGAATGCCTTCACTTACGTCACGTAACTAGCGGTTCGATCGCACTTTGAAGGATCAGCCCAGGTCACGGCAGGTGCTAAGCGTCTGTCTGCGGGCAGCAGAGCGCCCCGCCCACCAGATCCACTAGGGACCCAGCGAACGGGGCGCAGAGGGACGCTCAGGCGGGGCCGCAGGTCAACTCATCCGCCATGGCCACGAGATCCGCAGCAGCGTCGCTGTAGAACGGGTCTCGCACGTCGAAATCAACGCGCCGTTCATCCAATTTGCGCCACCCTCCGCGCGTACTGCGCTTCACGCTCAAGTGCGCCCCGGCGTCCTGCAACAGCTTTCGCCTGCCTGCCATGTCGGCACTCGCCCAGAGTCGCGAATAGGTCTTGCCAGTCCGGATCTCCTCAGTACGGGGCTCCACGCGCTCACGCGATTCAAGCTCAGCGAGACGGGCGTCAAGGGCGTCTGCATGCTTTTGCCAGGCTGCCTTAGCCGTTTGCGACTTGTGCCGGCCCTGCTGTTCCTGGTGCTCTTCGAACTCAGCGAGAGTGGCGTCAATCTCCGGCTGCGGGTCGTATCCGGGAATGGTGCGAGACTGGGTGACTTCCAATGCCCCCAGCATCCGCAGAAACTCGCGCTCTGCGTACTCGTCGGCCCACTCGCGCTTGATGCTGGCCGGGGCATCGCACTGCTGTCCCCTCGTGTATGAGCCGCACTTGTAGGTGTGAGTCTTGCTGGTGCTCTTGCTATTGGGGGACGGCTGGTGGAGGTACATACGCTCTCCGCACCCCGCGCAGTGAATGACTCGGAGCAGGAGCGCCACGGTGTCCACCCGATCCGGTTTCTTGTTGTCTACCGATCGCTCAGCGAGAACAGCGCCAATGTCGTCAAATTCCTCGCGAGTGAGAATCGGCTCCGTGGTGGCAATGACGGGACGTCCCTCACTGTCCCGAACCACTCCCTTTTCGGTGACCTTCCATCCCAACAGGCGCTCAGAGGTCAGGAGTTCCTTGAGCGCATTGTGGCGCCAGGTAAACCGACCACGCACGACGGTCTCACCAGCCTTTCCGCCGGTTTTCCCGCCAGTCTCCCGCCCTTGCTTGATGCTCCAGTGATCGCGGGACGAAGGGATGTTGTCCTCATTCAGTCCCCGTGCGATTGCCGCAAGACTCTTGGGAGGAATGCCGTTGCTGGGGTCTCCCTTGAGTTCCTTGATGACGCGCTCAAGGACTTTCACGGCGTCGGAGTCCTGCACCAGCGTGTAGCCCCCGCCGTCCAGTGCCTCAGGCTTATAGCCGTACGGCGGACGCGAACCACGCCAGCGAAGAGGCATCACCCGCATAGCTGCCTGCGCGCCGGTCACGCGTTCCCGGATTGCCTGAGCTTCCATCTGCGCCGCGAAAGCGAAGAGCGTGACCATGAGTTGAGCCATGGGGTCCAACGGGTTGCGGAAGTCGAGCACCAGTCGTCCGCCCGGACCTTCAGCGAATACGATCATTTTCCGGTGATCGCGTGCCCACTTCGCCAACTCGTGCATGTCGTCCATGGACCGAACGGCACGGTCAAAGCGCCAGAAGACCAGCGCATCAAATTCGTCCGGGCGACCGAGCCAGGCGCCCAATTCCGGGCGCTGAAAGGGCGTGGTCTTGCTGGCGGATACGCCAAGGTCAACGGCTTCCCGGTCGGCAAGGTCAATGCCGAGTGAGGCGGCTGCGCCCCGGTTGGCTTCCCGCTGACGCTCGGGGCTGGTGGTCTCGTCCCTCAGCACGGACAGGCGGAGGCAGGACACGCCCCGGAGTTGAGTGGTCATGGGCGCGTTCGAGCGATTCGATCGCGCTGTGCCCCTGACCTGCGGTGATGCCGTCATGGCCGGTGTCTCCAGAACTGCTAGTCGGAGACCTTTCGGAAACCCTTATGGGCATCCGGCACCGGGCACGGTGGCCGAGCTGAGGGCCGTGGGGGCGGTGGTGCTGCGGACCGACCGGGACGGGGCGCTCGCCGTGACCGGAGGCGGCACGGGCGGGGAGGCGGGGGAGCTGTACGTGGCGCGAGACTGAGGGCATGAACTCGGTGAACCCCGCGCAGATCGACGCCTACCTCCGCCGGCTCGGTGCCGTCCGTCCGGCCCGGCCCACCGCCGAGGCCCTGCGCGAGCTGCATCTGCTGCATCTGCGGACCGTGCCTTTCGAGAACCTGTCGATCCACCTCGGCGAGGAGATCGTGCTGGACGGGAAGCGGCTGCTGGACAAGGTGGCGGGCGCGGGCCGGGGCGGGTTCTGCTACGAACTCAACGGCGCTTTCTCGGTGTTGCTGACCGCGCTCGGGTTCGGGGTGACGCCGCTGGCGGGGCGGGTGTACGGGGCGGAGGGGCGGCTCGGGATCCCGTACGACCATCTCGCGCTGCGGGTGCGGACGGCGGACGGGGGCGAGTGGCTCGCCGACGTGGGGTTCGGGGCGCACAGCCACTACCCGCTGGCGTTCGCGGAACGGGGTGAGCAGGCCGATCCCGGCGGGACGTTCCGGATCGCGGCGGCCGGGCCGGACGCGGCGGGGGTACGGGGCGAAGACGGCGCGGTGGCCGGGGATCTGGACGTGCTGCGCGACGGGCGGCCGCAGTACCGGCTGGAGGTCCGGCCGCGGGTGCTCGGGGACTTCACGGCCGGGGCGTGGTGGCACAGCACCTCGCCGTCGTCGCACTTCACACAGTCGCTGGTCTGTTCCCGGGTCACCGAGGACGGCGGGCGGATCACGCTCAGCGGGCGGACGTTGACGGAGACGGCGGCCGACGGGGCGCGTGAAGTACGGGAGTTGGAGCGTGACGAGGAGGTGCTCGGGGTCTACCGGGAGCGGTTCGGGATCGAGCTGGACTGTGTGCCGACTGTGCGAAATCCGGGGAAAGTCAACCGGAATGGCTGATTCGTGCTTGATGGGAGAACATGTTTCTACTGGCGCGTAGCAGGCTACTCGTGGGTAGTTCCGGCGCATGCGCCGGATTCCCATGATGTGGGCCCGTGTTGCCCTGAAAGCCGCATCAGTGATCGAATGTTTCTTCGGCAACGGATGGTGGCGAGGCGTACAGGGGTGGCGAGGATGTTCGGCCGCTTGATGGGAAACCGAACGAACCGGGTGCAGCGGACGAGCCCCCTCGCGGCGGTGCGGACTCCGCCCGACGCCGGGGTGCTGAGCTGCCGGGTGCTCGACCCGGTCAACCAACCGGTGACGAAAGCCGAGTTCGCGGTCAGCGACGCCATGGGGCGCACGGTGGTCAGCGGGGGCACGGATCCCTACGGGTCGTTCGTGACGACCGTGCCGGCCGGGGAGTACCGGCTGGCGGTGTCCGCCGAGGGGTTCACGCCGTACCGGGCCACCGCGCAGGTCGGCGAGAACTGCCTCGCCTCGCTCGGTGACGTGACCCTCCAGGTCGCCCGGCCGCCGGAGCTGCCGGCGCCCGGGGACTGGGAGATCGAGCCGACGCATTCCTCGATCGGCTTCACCGCCCGGCACATCGGACTGGCCCGGATCCACGGGCGGTTCAACTCGTTCGCGGGCGCGGTACGGATGGCCGAGCAGATGGAGCGGTCCGCGATGCACGTCGTGATCGACGCCGCGACCATCGACACGGGTGTCCGGATGCGCGACGACCATCTGCGCTCGGCCGACTTCCTGGACGTGCAGCGGTTTCCGACGCTGGAGTTCTACAGCGACCGGTTCGTGCACAGGGGCGGCACCAGGTGGGCCGTCACCGGGGCGCTGTCCCTGCACGGCGTGACGCGCACGGTCACCCTCGACACGGAGTACCTCGGGCTCGGCAACGGCATGGAGGGCGAGGTGCGAGCCGCCTGCCGGGCCACCACCGAACTCCACCGCGACGACTTCACCGTGAGCTGGCAGACGATGCTGGCGCGCGGGATCGCGGTGGTCGGGCCGAGCATCCGCGTCGACCTGGACGTGCAGATCGTCCCGAAGGGCTGAGCAGGCCACTGAGGCTTTGTCCCACTCGTTGCGGTGGCCGGCGCTGGTCGGCGGTGACCGAGAATGAGGCCGTGAGCGATGTGAGACATGTGCTGGTGCTGCCGGACCGCGATGCGGCGGAGGAGGCGGCCCAGGCCCTCGGGGAGCGGTTCGGGACCGACGAGGAGCCGCGGCTGGTGCGGGACGCGCTGGCGGGGGAGGACGACGCGGAGGACGCGCAGTGGCTGGTGCTGCTCGGGGACGAGCAGGGACGGCTGGACCCGGCGGAGCTGGACGAGTTCGCGGGGGAGTGGGAGGGGTGGCGGGAGGAGCCGTAGGAGCGCGGGCGGCCCGGGGCGGGGAAGACGCGGCCGGACCCGTTGTCAGTGGGCCGTGGGATGCTTGGCGCGATGGCCAAGAAGACTGCTGATGACGATCCGCTTGCCCCGCTGACGCTGGCCGTGGGACAGGAGGACCTGCTGCTCGACCGTGCCGTGCAGCAGGTGGTGGCCGCTGCCCGGGCCGCCGACGCCGACACGGACGTGCGGGACCTGAACCCCGACCAGGTGCAGCCCGGCACGCTCGCCGAGCTGACCAGCCCGTCGCTCTTCGCGGAGCGCAAGGTCGTGGTCGTACGCAACGCGCAGGATCTGTCCGCCGACACCGTCAAGGACGTGAAGGCGTACCTCGGGGCGCCCGCCGAGGAGATCACACTCGTGCTGCTGCACGCGGGCGGGGTCAAGGGCAAGGCGCTGCTGGACGCGGCGCGCAAGGCAGGGGCCCGGGAGGTCGCCTGCCCGAAGATGACCAAGCCGGCCGACCGGCTCGCGTTCGTACGGAGCGAGTTCCGGGCGGTCGGACGGTCCGCCACGCCCGAGGCCTGTCAGGCGCTCGTCGACGCCATCGGCAGCGATCTGCGGGAGCTGGCGTCGGCCGTGACCCAGCTCGCCGCGGACGTCGAGGGCACCATCGACGAGGCCGTCGTCGGGCGGTACTACACCGGGCGGGCCGAGGCGTCGAGCTTCACCGTGGCCGACCGGGCCGTGGAGGGGCGTACCGCGGAGGCGCTGGAGGCGCTGCGCTGGTCGCTGGCGACCGGGGTCGCCCCGGTGCTGATCACGAGCGCGCTCGCGCAGGGGGTGCGGGCGATCGGGAAGCTGGCCGGGGCGCGGAGCGGGCGGCCCGCCGATCTCGCGCGCGAGCTGGGCATGCCCCCGTGGAAGATCGACCGGGTGCGGCAGCAGATGCGGGGGTGGACGCCGGACGGGGTCGCGGTGGCGCTGCGGGCCGTCGCCGAGGCGGACGCGGGCGTCAAGGGCGGTGGGGACGATCCCGAGTACGCCCTGGAGAAGGCCGTGGTGACGATCGCGCGGGCCGCGCGGTCACGAGGCCAGGGGTAGCAAGTAGGGCGTAGCAAGCAAGAGGGGGCACAGGAGGCGCCCGGGCAGGCCGAAGGCCCCGGTGCCCGCCCTGGGGAAGGGCGAGTGCCGGGGCCTTCGGTTCAAGCTGTCGATCGACGCCCGCGTGGCGAACGCAGGCCGCGCGTCGATCCTCGGGTGCCGGTCGGGGGCGGATGAGAGAGGGCCCGCCCGGGTCCTTCCGGCGTCAAATCAAGTGTTCAGCCCTTGAGGGAAGCAACCTTGGAAGCAAGCGCCGACTTCTTGTTGGCGGCCTGGTTCTTGTGGATGACGCCCTTCGAGACGGCCTTGTCGAGCGCACGCGCGGCAGCGCGCTGCAGCTCGGTGGCCTTCTCGACGTCACCCGCGGCAGCGGCCTCACGGGCCTTGCGGACCGCGGTCTTCAGGGAGGACTTGACGGCCTTGTTGCGCAGCCGAGCCTTCTCGTTGGTCTTGATCCGCTTGATCTGGGACTTGATGTTCGCCACGAAAGAGCCTTTTCAGGTTCTGGCACGGGGCCGCGAAGGTCCCGTGCCGATGATTTCTTGAAGTCGTGCCTCGCGCTGAGAGGGCATGAGACACAGCTGCCCACGTTACCAGCGAGCCGGACAACGGCCCAAACCGGTCCCCGGTCCCTCTCCATGGGACCATGGAGACTACGTATTGATCCGACCCGAGGCATAAGGCGCCTCAAGAGACAGGACCCTGCGTGCCCGCGACCCCTAACAATGTGCCCGAGCCGAGCCGTACCGCCCCGGCTCTGATCCGCAATTTCTGCATCATCGCGCACATCGACCACGGCAAGTCCACGCTCGCCGACCGGATGCTCCAGCTGACCGGTGTGGTCGAGCAGCGGCAGATGCGTGCTCAGTACCTCGACCGGATGGACATCGAGCGCGAGCGCGGCATCACGATCAAGTCCCAGGCGGTGCGTCTGCCCTGGGCCCCGACGGAGGGCCCGGACCAGGGCAGCACGCACATCCTCAACATGATCGACACCCCGGGGCACGTCGACTTCACCTACGAGGTCTCGCGGTCGCTGGCGGCCTGCGAGGGGACCGTGCTCCTCGTCGACGCCGCCCAGGGCATCGAGGCGCAGACCCTCGCCAACCTCTACCTGGCGATGGAGAACGACCTCACGATCATCCCCGTGCTCAACAAGATCGACCTGCCGGCCGCGCAGCCGGAGAAGTTCGCCGAGGAACTGGCGAACCTGGTCGGCTGCGAGCCGGACGACGTGCTGCGGGTCTCCGCCAAGACCGGTCTCGGCGTGGACGCGCTGCTGAACAAGGTCGTCAAGGAGATCCCGGCGCCGGTCGGCGTCGCCGACGCGCCCGCCCGTGCCATGATCTTCGACTCGGTCTACGACTCCTACCGCGGTGTCGTGACGTACGTCCGTGTCATCGACGGCCAGCTCAACAAGCGCGAGCGCATCAAGATGATGTCGACGGGCGCCACCCACGAACTGCTGGAGATCGGTACCAACTCGCCGGAGATGCTGTCCGCCGACGGACTCGGCGTCGGCGAGGTGGGTTATCTGATCACGGGTGTGAAGGACGTCCGGCAGTCCAAGGTCGGTGACACCGTCACCAGCCAGACCAAGGGCGCCACCGAGGCGCTCGGCGGCTACAAGGACCCGAAGCCGATGGTCTTCTCCGGTCTGTATCCGCTGGACGGCTCCGACTACCCCGAGCTGCGCGAGGCCCTCGACAAGCTCCAGCTCAACGATGCCGCGCTCGTCTACGAACCGGAGACCTCCGCCGCGCTCGGCTTCGGTTTCCGTGTCGGCTTCCTCGGCCTGCTGCACCTGGACGTGATCCGGGAGCGGCTGGAGCGCGAGTTCGGGCTCGACCTCATCGCCACCGCGCCGAACGTGGTCTACCGCGTGGTCATGGAGGACCGGACCGAGTTCACGGTCACCAACCCGAGCGAGTTCCCCGAGGGGAAGATCAACGAGGTGTACGAGCCCGTCGTACGGGCCACGATCCTCGCGCCGACCGAGTTCATCGGCTCGATCATGGAGCTGTGCCAGACCCGGCGCGGCACCCTGCTCGGGATGGACTACCTGTCCGAGGACCGGGTCGAGATCCGGTACACGCTCCCCCTCGCGGAGATCGTCTTCGACTTCTTCGACCAGCTGAAGTCGAAGACCCGCGGTTACGCGTCGCTGGACTACGAGCCCACCGGCGAGCAGACCTCCAGCCTGGTCAAGGTCGACATCCTGCTGCACGGCGACAAGGTCGACGCGTTCTCGGCGATCACCCACAAGGACGCGGCCTACGCGTACGGCGTGCGGCTCGTCGCCAAGCTGCGCGAGCTCATTCCGCGGCAGGCCTTCGAGGTGCCCATCCAGGCCGCCATCGGCTCCCGGGTGATCGCCCGCGAGACCATCCGTGCCATCCGCAAGGACGTCCTCGCCAAGTGCTACGGCGGTGACATCTCCCGTAAGCGGAAGCTGCTGGAGAAGCAGAAGGAAGGCAAGAAGCGGATGAAGATGGTGGGTTCCGTGGAGGTTCCGCAGGAGGCCTTCATCGCGGTGCTCTCCAGCGATGACAGCGCGGGATCGGCCAAGAGCAAGAAGTAACCGCGGGTAATAATCCGTCGCGGGCGCAAATCGGGTACAACAGGGGTCCGCCGTACGAAAGTGCGGCGGACCCCTACGCGTGCGTAGCGTCGCTCTGCGTGGACCATGCGGCGAAACAGACAGGCCGATGCCCCTTACGTACAGGCCGGTCGCGGCTTACTCTGATCCCTGCTCGATAGTTACTCGCGAGTTAAACAACCAGCGCGAACCCCACCGTGAGTAAACCCCAGCCGCACTGAGCCAGCCGCACCGTCGCGGGCCCCGGAGGATGTCGTGACCGACACACAGACACTGATCGAGAACCGACCGCCGTCCGTGGCGGCCCTCTTCCTGGATCGCGTGGCGGCCACACCGGACGCCGAGGCCTACCGCTACCCGGTGCCCGCGGCCTCCGGTCAGGGTCCGGACGACTGGAAGTCGCTCAGCTGGGCGCAGGCGGCCGAGCAGGTCTACGCGATCGCGGCCGGTCTCATCGAACTCGGCATCGAGCCCGAGCAGCGGGTCGCCCTCGCCGCCTCCACCCGCGTCGAGTGGATCCTCGCCGACCTCGGCATCCTGTGCGCCGGCGCCGCCACCACGACCGTCTACCCGCAGACCAACGCCGAGGAGTCGGCGTTCATCCTCTCCGACTCCGGCAGCCGGGTGCTGATCGCGGAGGACGCGGCACAGGTCGCCAAGGCCGTCGAGAAGCGCGCCGAGCTGCCCGAGCTCACCCAGGTCGTCGTCATCGACCCGGCCGGCGTCGAGACCGGCGACTGGGTCATCACCCTCGCCGAACTGGAGCAGCGCGGCGCCAGGTACCTGGAGAAGCACCCCGAGCTGATCAAGGAGCGGGTCGGCGCGATCACCAAGGACCAGCTCGCCACCCTCATCTACACCTCCGGCACCACCGGCCGCCCCAAGGGTGTACGGCTGCCGCAGGACAACTGGTCGTACATGGCGAAGGCGATCGCCGCGACCGGGCTGATCAGCAGCGAGGACGTGCAGTACCTGTGGCTGCCGCTCGCCCACGTCTTCGGCAAGGTGCTCACCTCCGGGCAGATCGAGGTCGGTCACGTCACCGCCGTCGACGGCCGCGTCGACAAGATCATCGAGAATCTGCCGGTGGTGCAGCCGACGTACATGGCCGCCGTGCCGCGCATCTTCGAGAAGGTCTACAACGGCGTGGCCGCGAAGGCCCGCGCGGGCGGCGGCGCCAAGTACAAGATCTTCCAGTGGGCGTCCGAGGTCGCCCGCGAGTACGCCAAGGTCACCCAGGACAACTTCCGCCGCACCGGCGCCGCGACCGCGCCCTTCGGGCTCGCCGCCAAGCACAAGGTCGCCGACGGGCTCGTCTACTCCAAGCTGCGGGAGGCCTTCGGCGGGCGGCTGCGGGCCTGCGTCTCCGGGTCGGCCGCGCTGGCGCCCGAGATCGGCTACTTCTTCGCCGGTGCCGGCGTGCACATCCTGGAGGGCTACGGCCTCACCGAGTCCTCCGCCGCGTCCTTCGTGAACCCCGGCGAGGCCTACCGCACCGGTACGGTCGGCAAGCCGCTGCCCGGCTGCGAGGTGCGGATCGCCGACGACGGGGAGATCCTGCTGCGCGGCCCCGGCATCATGGAGGGCTACCACGGGCTGCCCGAGAAGACGGCGGAGGTCCTGGAGGCCGACGGGTGGTTCCACACCGGTGACATCGGCGAGCTGTCCCCCGACGGCTATCTGCGGATCACCGACCGCAAGAAGGACCTCATCAAGACGTCCGGCGGCAAGTACATCGCGCCCGCCGAGGTCGAGGGACAGTTCAAGGCGGTCTGCCCCTATGTCTCCAACATCCTCGTGCACGGTGCCGACCGGAACTTCTGCACCGCTCTGATCGCCCTCGACGAGGTCGCGATCCTGGAGTGGGCCAAGGAGAACGGCCTGGACGGCAAGTCCTACGCCGAGGTGGTGGCCGCGCCGGTGACCGTCGAGATGGTCGACGGGTACGTCAAGCAGCTCAACGAAGGGCTGCAACGGTGGCAGACCATCAAGAAGTTCCGGCTGCTGCCCCGGGACCTGGACGTGGAGCACGGGGAGATCACGCCGAGTCTGAAGCTGAAGAGGCCGGTTGTGGAGCGGGAGTACAAGCACCTCATTGACGAGATGTACGCGGGGACTCGGGAGGCCTAGGGGTTCGTCGTCGGGTGCGGGGGAGTGGGGGCTGGTCGCGCAGTTCCCCGCACCCCTTTAGCCGGACCGCTCAGCTCTGCTTAACAGTCGCCGTAGTTCCCTGGCTTCTTCTCTTAGCGATGCCGCGTGGAGAGGTTCTTCGGACAGCCGCTCCTCCAGGATCGTCAGTCGTTTGCTCAGCTCGCCGAAGTCCGCCTGTTCGCGTGCCAGCAGTTCCTGCAACTGCTGGTTCTTCCGGTGCAGTTCCAGGAAGACGTTGACCTTCGCCCGCAGCACCCACGGATCGAACGGCTTCGTCAGATAGTCCGCCGCGCCCGTCGCGTAGCCGCGGAACGTGTACCCGGCGTCCTCCTCCGTCCCCGTCAGGAAGATGATCGGGACGTCTTTCGTCTGGTCGAGGCGTTTGATGTTCGCGGCTGTTTCGAAGCCGTCCATGCCCGGCATGCGGATGTCGAGGAGGACCACGGCGAAGCGGCGGCGCAGCAGGGCCTTCATCGCCTCCTCGCCGGAGCGGGCCCGGACGATCGGCTCGTTCAGCGACCGCAGAACGGCTTCCAGTGCGATCAGGTTGTCCTCCATGTCGTCGACCAGGAGGATGCCGGCACGCTCGTCAGCGGTCATTGCTCCGTCCCTTCGCCGTCGGCCGTCTCGCCGTTCCGCGTGCTGTCGGGGTCCAGGAGCGCGCAGACGACGGTGAGCAGCCGGTCGGCGTCCACCGGCTCGGGAACGTAGTCGTTGGCGCCGCGTGCGATGGACTTCTCCCGGTCGCCCGGTATCGCCCGGCGTCGAGGACCTGGTTGACGTCGTTGAAGGGGGACGTCCGGGCGCTCTGGCCGGGGCTTGCCGACAGCCGCACGTCCAGGCGGCCGTGGTGCACCAGCTCCCGCTTCACGCGCCGTACTTCGGTGTTGAAGTGAATGCCGCGGTCCATGATCTGGTCGAAGACCGCGATGAGTCCGGCGACGATCCCCTCCCCGGCGGTCCCCGCGATCCCGGTCTCCGGGACCTTGCAGAGGTCGCCGTCGCGGGCGGCGGCCATCGCGGCGAGCAGAGGGCGCGGTTCGGATGCTCGGAGTTGTTCCGGTTTCTGTCCGTCTTCGAGCACGCGCGTAGCACTGTTCTCACTCATGGCGGCCCACTTCGGTAACTCGGTGCTTATGGGCGCAGTCAGTCTGTCACTCTGTCCGCATCGATCGGGATGTATTCGTCCGAACTGCTCGGGGAGCTGGACATGGGGGCCATACCCACGCAACGGGAGACCGTCTCCCGGGTCCGTGAGGAGCCTGCGCACGACGCGGCGCCCGCGCACGACACCGCGGGCCCGCGTGCGCAGAGGCACGCGACCCTGCCCGGGAGCCCCCTCGCGCCCGGTTCCGCCCGCGCCCTGGTGCGCGCCTCCCTCGACGAGTGGACCGACTGCGGACTCCTCTGCCCGGAGCAGCAGCGGATCGCCGAGGACGCCATGGTCGTCGTCAGCGAACTCGTCACCAACGCCGTCGTGCACGCCGGCACGGACGTCGAGGTCGACTGGTGGCTGGAGAAGCGGGAGGAGACGGCGTTCGTCGTCGAGGTCACCGACCGCCATCCCTCCCGGGCGCCCCGCGACCATCCGGGCGAGACGCCCTACGAGACACCGGAGTTCGGGCGCGGGCTGCGTCTGGTCGCCTCGCTCGCCGAGTCCTGGGGGGTGACGTACCGCACCGGTGCGAAGTCGGTGTGGGCCCGGCTGACCGGCCGCGGCGGCACGCTCCCCGACGAGCAGCAGCTGAAGGTCGCCGAGATCCTCGCCCCCGAGCCACCTCAGCACGCGCACGCGGGCACGCGCACGCACGCGCACGTGGCCGCGACGGAGAGCGTGGCATGCTCCCACCGCCCCGAACGCGACCGGGACTGGCTCAACCGGGGCGCGCTGTCCTTCCTCGCCGAGGCCTCCGACCTGCTCGCCGGGCAGCTCGACGAGAACCTGGTGGCCGCGCTCACCGGCCAGCTGATCGTGCCGCGGCTCGCCGACTGGTGCGCGGTGTGGCTGGAGGACGAGGCGACCGGGCGCGGGGGCGGCTGGGGCGACCCGGCAGGCGCGGGCGGCGCGGGCGGCCCGCGGCTGGCCCGGGTCTGGCACGGCAGCGAGAACCGCATCGAGGAACTGCGCCGCGCCCTGGAGAAGGACCCGCCGTGCGCGCAGAGCGGCTTACGGTCCGGGCCCGAGCCGTATCCCTGGCCCGGCGCGGCGCTCGGCCCGCAGGGCGCCCTCGGCTCGGCGCTCGCCTACCGGCTGGTCGCGGGCGGCCGCCCGCTCGGCACGCTCGTCATCGGACGCTCCGGCCCGGACGGCATCCCCGACGAGATCACCGGCCTGGTGGAGGACTTCGGCCGCCGGGTCGCCCTCGCCATCGGCGCGGCCCGCCAGTACGCCCGCCAGGCCACCATCAGTGCCGTACTCCAGCGCGGGCTGCTGCCCGGCGCGGTCGCGGAGATCCCGGGCGTGCGCAGCGCGCTCGTCTACGAACCCTGTGACAAGGGCGGCCCCAGCGGCGACTTCTACGACCTCTTCCCGGCCGGCGACGGCCGCTGGTGCTTCGCGGTCGGCGACGTCCAGGGCAAGGGCCCCGAGGCCGCCGTCGTCATCGGCCTCGCCCGGCCCTGGCTGCGGCTCCTCGCCCGCGAGGGGTACCGGGTCGCCGACGTCCTCGACCGGCTCAACCAGCTCCTCCTCGACGACGCCACCGAGGCAGCCGACGCCGCCGCCCGCGCCCTGGTCGCCGCCGGCGGCCGCCCCACGCCGCCCGGAGACGGCCCGCAGACCCGTTTCCTCTCCCTCCTCTACGGCGAACTCACCCCCCTCGACGGCGGCGGCATCCGCTGCACCCTCGCCTCCGCGGGGCACCCGCTGCCGCTGGTCCTCGGCCCCGACGGCGAGGTCCGTACCGCCGCCCACCCGCAGACCCTGCTCGGGGTCGTCGAGGACGAGACGTACACCAGCGAGACCATCGAGCTCGCGCCCGGCGACAGTCTGCTGTGCGTGACCGACGGGGTCACCGAGCGCCGCTCCGGCAGCCGCCAGTTCGACGACGGCGACGGGCTCGCGCTGGCGCTCGCCGGCTGCGCGGGGCTGAGTGCCGACCTGATCGCCGAACGCATCAGACGGCTCGTCCACGAGTTCGGCGGCGGACAGCCGGAGGACGACCTGGCGCTGCTGGTGCTCCAGGCGGAGTGACCGCGGCCGTGCGGGACAATGGGGGACATGCCTTCCGCACTTCCCGACGGCGAGCCGGTTCCGGACGACGGCGCGCTGCCCGCGTCCGCGCTCGCCGGTGCCGCCGCCCGCCCCCTCGGGTTCTACCTGCACGTCCCCTACTGCGCGACCCGCTGCGGCTACTGCGACTTCAACACCTACACGGCGACCGAGCTGCGCGGCACCGGCGGTGTCCTCGCCTCCCGCGACAACTACGCGGACGCGCTGATCGACGAGGTCAGGCTGGCGCGCAAGGTCCTCGGCGACGACCCGCGCGAGGTGCGCACGGTGTTCGTGGGCGGCGGTACGCCGACGCTGCTGGCCGCCGCCGATCTGGTACGGATGCTGCACGCGATCCGCGACGAGTTCGGGCTCGCGGCCGACGCGGAGGTCACGACGGAGGCGAACCCGGAGTCCGTCGGCCCCGCGTATCTGGCGGCTCTGCGGGAGGGCGGCTTCAACCGGATCTCCTTCGGCATGCAGAGCGCCCGGCAGCACGTGCTGCGGGTGCTCGACCGGACGCACACCCCCGGACGCCCGGAGGCGTGCGTCGCGGAGGCCCGCGCGGCCGGCTTCGAGCACGTGAACCTGGACCTGATCTACGGCACCCCGGGCGAGTCCGACGACGACTGGCGGGCCTCGCTGGACGCGGCGATCGGGGCCGGTCCCGACCATGTGTCGGCGTACGCGCTGATCGTCGAGGAGGGCACCCAGCTCGCCCGCCGGATCCGCCGGGGCGAGGTCCCGATGACCGACGACGACGTCCACGCCGACCGCTACCTGATCGCCGACTCGGTGCTGGCGGAGGCGGGCTTCGACTGGTACGAGGTGTCCAACTGGGCCACCTCCGAGGCCGGCCGCTGCCTGCACAACGAGCTGTACTGGCGGGGCGCCGACTGGTGGGGCGCGGGGCCCGGGGCGCACTCGCACGTGGGGGGCGTGCGGTGGTGGAACGTGAAGCACCCGGGGGCGTACGCGGCGGCGCTGGCGTCCGGGCGGTCGCCGGGGGCCGGGCGTGAGGTCCTGACGGACGAGGACCGGCGGGTGGAGCGGATCCTGCTGGAGCTGCGGCTGCGGGAGGGGGTGCCGTTGGATCTGCTGAGGGAGGAGGGGCTGGCGGCTTCGCGGCGGGCACGGGGGGAGGGCCTGCTGGCGGCCGGTCCGTACGAGGAGGGGCGGGCCGTGCTGACGCTGCGGGGGCGGTTGCTGGCGGACGCGGTGGTCAGGGATCTGGTGGACTGACCGCCCCGGGTCAGGCCCCGCCGCTGCCCGTGACGAAATCGATCAGCTCCTCCACCCGGCCCAGCAGCTCCGGCTCCAGGTCCTTGTAGGAGCCCACGCGCGCGAGGATCGCCTGCCATACCGCGCCCGTGTTGTCCGTGGGCCAGCCGAGGGCCCGGCACACGCCCGTCTTCCAGTCCTGGCCGTGCGGGACGCGGGGCCAGGAGCCGATGCCCAGGGACGACGGTTTCACCGCCTCCCAGATGTCGATGTACGGGTGGCCGACGACCAGGGCGTGGTCGCTGGTGACCGACTGGGCGATGCGCCACTCCTTGGTGCCGGGGAGCAGGTGGTCGACGAGGACGCCGAGGCGGGCGTCGGGGCCGGGGGTGAATTCGGCCACGATGGCGGGGAGGTCGTCGACGCCCTCCAGGTACTCCACCACCACGCCCTCGATGCGCAGGTCGTCGCCCCAGACCTTCTCGACCAGCTCCGCGTCGTGGCGGCCCTCCACGTAGATGCGGCCCGCGCGGGCGACACGCGCGCGTGCGCCGGGGACGGCGACCGAGCCGGAGGCGGTGCGGGCGGGTCGTACGGGGGCGGCCGACGTGGGGCGTACGAGGGTGACCACCCGGCCCTCCAGGAGGAAGCCGCGCGGCTCCAGCGGGAAGACGCGGTGTTTGCCGAAGCGGTCCTCCAGGGTGACCGTGCCCGCCTCGCAGCGGATCACCGCGCCGCAGAAACCGGTGCCGGGCTCCTCCACCACCAGACCGGGTTCGGCGGCCACCTCGGGCACCGGCTTCGGCTTCTTCCACGGCGGGGTCAGGTCGGCGGAGTACTGGCGCATTCGGATGACGATAGGAGAAGCCCGGCCACGGTCACCGCGACACGCCGAAACGGGCCGCCAGGGCGTCGCGCTGCGCCCGTACGAACGCCGCGTCCACCACCGCTCCGTGACCGGGTACGTACAGGGCGCGGTCGCCGCCCAGCGACAGCAGGCGGTCCAGGGCCGCGGGCCAGCGGGACGGTACGGCGTCGGGGCCGGCCTGGGGATCGCCGGACTCCTCCACCAGGTCGCCGCAGAACACCACCTCCGGGTCGCCGGGAACCAGGACGGCGAGGTCGTGGGCGGTGTGGCCGGGCCCCACGTTGGCCAGCAGGGCCTGGCGGCCGTCGCCGAGGTCGAGGGTCCACTCGCCGGAGACCAGGTGGCGGGGGCGGGGCAGGGCGTCGGCCGCCTCCTCGGCCTCGGGGGCGGGGAGGCCGTTGCGGACCGCGTCCAGGCGGAGCGCCTCGCGGTCGTACGCGAAGACGCCCTCGGTACCCACCGCCGCGTACAGGTTCGCGCCCGCGAAGGCGGCCGCCCCGAAGACGTGGTCGAAATGCGGATGGGTGAGCGCGAGATGGGTCACACGGCGGTCGGCCAGCGCCTGCGCCTCCATGCGCAACCGTGCGCCCTCCGCCAGACTCGAGCCGGCGTCCACCATCAGGGCCGTGCCCGCGCCCAGAACCAGGCCCGCCGTGCAGTCCCAGCCCGGCAGCCGGCACCGGCCGACCCCTTCGGCCACCCGCTCCCAGCCCAGCTCTTCCCAAGTCACCGTCATGCCGCGACGCTAGCCGTAGAACGCCATGGGTCCTGACCGACCTTGCCCAGTCAGTACCCCACGGCCGTACACTGGGCCGGGGATGCTGGCACTCGCGTTCGCAGAGTGCCAGACGAAAGGCCCGAAGGACCCGAAAGGCCGCGGGGACGACTTTCTGGAGGTGTGGCGCTGGATGCTGAGTGAACGCAGGCTTCAGGTATTGCGCGCCATCGTCCAGGACTACGTCGGCACCGAGGAGCCGGTGGGTTCGAAGGCGCTGACCGAACGGCACAACCTCGGCGTCTCCCCGGCGACCGTGCGCAACGACATGGCCGCCCTGGAGGACGAGGGGTACATCGCCCAGCCGCACACCAGCGCGGGGCGGATTCCCACCGACAAGGGCTACCGGCTGTTCGTCGACAAGCTGGCCGGCGTCAAACCGATGAGCGCGCCCGAGCGGCGGGCCATCCAGAACTTCCTCGACGGCGCCGTCGATCTCGATGATGTGGTCGCGCGGACTGTCCGGCTGCTGGCACAGCTGACGCGGCAGGTGGCGGTCGTGCAGTACCCGTCGCTGACGCGGTCGACCGTGCGGCATGTGGAACTGCTCTCGCTCGCGCCGGCCCGGCTGATGCTGGTGCTGATCACCGACACCGGGCGGGTCGAGCAGCGGATGGTCGACTGCCCGGCACCCTTCGGGGAAACGTCTCTGGCGGACCTGCGGGCGCGGCTGAACAGCCGGGTCGCGGGGCGCCGGTTCTCGGACGTGCCCCGGCTGGTGGAGGATCTGCCGGAAGCCTTCGAGGCCGAGGACCGCGGCGCGGTCTCGGCGGTGCTCTCCACCCTGCTGGAGACACTCGTCGAGGAGAACGAGGAGCGGCTGATGATCGGCGGTACCGCCAATCTCACCCGCTTCGGACATGACTTTCCCCTCATGATCCGGCCCGTCCTGGAGGCATTGGAGGAGCACGTCGTGCTGCTCAAGCTCCTTGGCGAGGCCGGGGATTCGGGCATGACCGTACGCATCGGTCACGAGAACGCCTACGAGGGACTCAACTCCACGTCCGTGGTGTCGGTCGGCTACGGTTCGGGCGGCGAGGCACTCGCCAAGCTCGGCGTGGTCGGACCGACCCGCATGGATTACCCGGGAACGATGGGAGCGGTACGAGCGGTGGCACGGTACGTCGGACAGATCCTGGCGGAGTCGTAAGTGGCCACGGACTACTACGCCGTTCTCGGCGTGCGCCGCGACGCGTCGCAGGAAGAGATCAAGAAGGCCTTCCGTCGGCTCGCACGCGAGCTGCACCCGGACGTCAACCCGGATCCGAAGACCCAGGAGCGGTTCAAGGAGATCAACGCCGCCTACGAGGTGCTCTCCGACCCGCAGAAGAAGCAGGTCTACGACCTCGGCGGGGACCCTCTGTCGCAGAGCGGCGGCGCGGGTGCGGGCGGCTTCGGGGCCGGCGGGTTCGGGAACTTCTCGGACATCATGGACGCGTTCTTCGGTACGGCGTCCCAGCGCGGGCCGAGGTCGCGTACGCGGCGCGGCCAGGACGCGATGATCCGGATCGAGGTCGAGCTGGACGAGGCGGCCTTCGGTACGACCAAGGACATCCAGGTCGACACGGCGATCGTCTGCAACACCTGTAACGGTGAGGGCGCGGCGCCGGGCACCTCCGCCCAGACGTGTGACATGTGCCGGGGCCGTGGTGAGGTCTCGCAGGTGACGCGGTCCTTCCTCGGCCAGGTCATGACCTCGCGTCCGTGCCCGCAGTGCCAGGGCTTCGGGACCGTCGTGCCGACGCCGTGCCCCGAGTGCGCCGGTGACGGGCGGGTGCGGTCGCGGCGGACGCTGACCGTGAAGATCCCGGCCGGTGTCGACAACGGCACGCGGATCCAGCTCGCCGGTGAGGGTGAGGTCGGGCCGGGTGGCGGTCCTGCCGGTGACCTGTACGTCGAGATCCACGAGCTGCCGCATTCGACGTTCCAGCGGCGCGGGGACGATCTGCACTGCACGGTGACGATTCCGATGACGGCGGCGTCGCTCGGTACGAAGGTGCCGCTGGAGACGCTGGACGGGCTGGAGGAGGTCGACATCCGGCCGGGTACGCAGTCCGGGCAGTCGATTCCGCTGCACGGGCGGGGTGTCACGCATCTGCGCGGTGGCGGGCGCGGCGATCTCATCGTCCACGTCGAGGTGACGACGCCGACCAAGCTCGATCCTGAGCAGGAGCGGTTGCTGAGGGAGCTGGCGAAGCTGCGCGGGGAGGAGCGGCCGACGGGGCAGTTCCAGCCGGGTCAGCAAGGGCTGTTCAGCCGGCTGAAGGACGCGTTCAACGGGCGTTGACGGGGCACCGTGAAGGGGCTCCGCCCCTTCGACCCCACCAGGGGGCTCCGCCCCCTGGACCCCCGGGACCTATGCCCACCCACCACCCGGCTCGGTCAATGAAGAGGCGAGGCCACCGACTCGGTCGATGAAGAGGCGAGGCCCTCCGACTCGGTCGATGAAGAGGCGAGGCCACCGCCCGACTCGGCTGATGAAGAGGCGAGGCCACCCCATGACTCGGTCGGCCGAGGGGCGAGGTCGCCCCGGGCTCGGTCGGCCGAGGGGCGAGGTCGTCGCGGGCTCGGTCGGCTGTGAGGTGAGGCCCCCCGGCTCGGTCGGACAGCAGGTCAAGGTGGCTGTGGGGCGGGGAAATTTCTGGCATGTGCCAAAGAGGCGGCCCGATTCGGTCTTGTTCGGAGGACGTGACAACATGCCGTCATGTCCTCCGCACTGACCGATCTCTTGCCCTTTCCGATCGTGCAGGCCCCCATGGCAGGCGGGGTCTCCGTGCCGCAGCTCGCCGCCGCCGTGTCCGAGGCGGGCGGGCTGGGATTCCTTGCCGCCGGGTACAAGACCGCCGACGGGATGTACCAGGAGATCAAGCAACTGCGGGGGCTGACCGGTCGCCCCTTCGGCGTGAATCTTTTCATGCCGCAGCCGGAGTACGCCGAGTCCGGGGCCGTGGAGGTGTACGCGCATCAGCTGGCCGGTGAGGCCGCCTGGTACGAGACCGAGCTCGGCGACCCGGACAGCGGCCGGGACGACGGGTACGAGGCCAAGCTGGCCGTGCTGCTCGACAACCCGGTGGCCGTGGCCTCCTTCCACTTCGGTGTGCCGACCCGGGAGGTACTGGACTCCCTGCGGCGCGCCGGGACGTTCACGCTGGTCACCGCCACCACCGCCGAGGAGGCCCTCGCCGTCGAGCGGGCCGGGGCGGACGCGGTGATCGCACAGGGCGTGGAGGCCGGGGGACACCAGGGCACCCACCGGGACGTCCCGGAGAACGACGGGTCCGGGATCGGGCTGCTGTCGCTGGTCACCCAGGTGCGGGAGACCGTGGGGATCCCGGTCGTCGCCGCGGGCGGCATCATGCGCGGCAGCCAGATCGCGGCCGTACTGGCGGCGGGGGCGAGCGCCGCGCAGCTGGGTACGGCCTTCCTGGCCACCCCGGAGTCCGGCGCCGCCGACCCGCACAAGCAGGCGCTCACCGACCCGCTGTTCACACGGACCGCGCTGACCCGGGCGTTCTCCGGGCGGCCCGCCCGCGGCCTGGTCAACCGGTTCATGCGCGAGCACGGTCCGTACGCGCCCGCCGCCTACCCGGAGGTCCACCACCTCACCTCCCCGCTGCGCAAGGCCGCCGCCAGGGCCGGAGACGCGCAGGGCATGGCCCTGTGGGCCGGGCAGGGGCACCGGATGGCCCGCGAGCTGCCCGCCGGGCAGCTGGTGGAGACCCTCGCGGAGGAACTCGCCGCCGCGTCGACAGCGTTGTCGACCAAGGGAGAGGGGGAGCGGGCATGACCGCTCCGGTGTTCGTGCTCGACCCGCTCGTGGTGCCCGACTTCTCCGGCGGCGAGGTCGTCCTGGACGGGCCCGAGGGGCGGCACGCCGTCTCCGTGAAGCGGCTTCAGCCCGGCGAGGACGTCATCCTCACCGACGGGCGCGGCCGCTGGATGGAGGGCGTCGTGCGGGCGGCCGAGGGCAAGGACCGGCTGGTGGTGATGGACCTGGAGAGCGTCCAGGAGGAGCCCCTGCCGCAGCCCCGGATCACCGTGGTGCAGGCACTTCCCAAGGGGGACCGGGGCGAGGTCGCCGTGGAGACCATGACCGAGGTCGGCGTCGACGCGATCGTGCCCTGGCAGGCCGCCCGCTGCATCACCCAGTGGAAGGGCGAGCGGGGTCTCAAGTCGCTGGCGAAGTGGCGGGGCACCGCCCGTGAGGCCGGCAAGCAGTCCCGCCGGGTGCGGTTCCCGGAGGTCGCGGACGCGATGACGACCAGGCAGGTTGCGGCACTTCTGGCCAAGGCCGACCTCGCCGCCGTCCTCCACTCCGACTTCGAGCACGGCAGCGAGCCCCTCGCCGGGGTACCGCTGCCCGCCGAGGGCGAGATCGTGCTGGTCGTCGGGCCCGAAGGCGGCGTCGCCCGGGACGAGGTGGCGCTGTTCGAGGAGGCGGGTGCGAAGGCGTACACCCTGGGGCCCACCGTGATGCGCACGTCGACCGCCGGAACGGCGGCCGCGGCCCTGCTGCTGGGCCGCACCGGCCGGTGGTCCTGAACCAACCGCACCGCACCCTGGGGGACACGCCGTGGAACTCGCCCAAGTACGGCTCCTGGTCAGCGACTTCGCCGCCTGCTACCGGTTCTACGCCGAGGTGCTCGGGCTGAAGCCGCAGTCGGGGGCGAGCGAGGGGCCGTACGAGAAGTTCAGCCCGCACGCCGGGTCGGCGGGGATCGCCCTGCAGGACCGGGCGATGATGGCCGCGATACTGGGCGAGCTGGGGGACACGGCGACCGGGCACCGTTCGCTGGTGGTGCTGCGCGTCGACGACCTCGACGGCTACTGCGAGCAGATCGTCGCGCGGGGGGCGGTCCTCGTGCACGGGCCGGCGCCGATGACGGAACGCATGCGGGTCGCCCACCTCAAGGACCCGGAGGGGAACCTGGTGGAGCTGCAGGAGTGGCTGCTGCTGCGCACCTGAGAAACCCCCTGGGGAAGCGGGCACCGGCACGGGGGACCCCTCCGAACACGTGAGTGGCCGTATGCCCCCTACCGCCACCGGCGGCACGGTGGCAGGCTGCCCTCCATGGGGGCATTGAGGCGGATTTGGCGCCGGCCGCGCGGGACCAGGGTGGCGGCCGTGACAGGGCTCGCGGTGATCGCCGTGGGTGGTGTGGTGGCCTGCCAGCCGAGCGATCTGAACACGGCGACGGTCGCCTACACCACCGACCAGACCGCCACCGCCGAGCTGAAACGCCAGCACGTCGACGTCAGTTGGCTCACCTGCACCGGCAACTACGGCTCGTCGGCGAAGAGCACGGGGAGCACGGGGAGCACGAAGAGCGCCAAGACGCCGTCGGCCACCTCGACCACCGTCGTCTCCGTCGACTGCCAGGGCCGGACCAAGGACGGCCGGAGCATCACCGTCACCGGCCGGGTCACCAAGGCCGTCAGCGGGGCCTGTGTGCGCGGGAACCTCGTGGCCGAGGTCGGCGGCAAGGAGTGGTTCCGGGTGAACGGGCTGGGCGACTGCGATGCGACACCCGGGCCGACGTACAGCACCTACCGGCCGCCCACGTACGGGCAGCAGCCCGGCCCCACCGTGACCGTCACGAAGACCGTCTGGTGCCAGGGCGACCCCAAGTGCTGGCCGGTGCAGGGCAAGTGATCGAAATCGGCCACCGGGAACACGCCCCGATGCATAGGCTGAGCGAGTGACTCAGGGTGCAGCGAACGGACCGCGGTCCTACCTCCGATTTCCGCACGTCCACGGCGATCTGGTCGCCTTCACCGCCGAGGACGACGTGTGGCTCGCGCCCCTGGACGGCGGCCGGGCCTGGCGGGTCAGCGCCGACAACGTCCCCGTGACGCTGCCGCGCATCTCGCCCGACGGGACCACGGTCGCCTGGACCTCCACCCGCGACGGCGCCCCCGAGATCCACCTCGCCCCCGTCGACGGCGGTTCCTCGACCCGCCTGACCCACTGGGGGAGCGCCCGCACCCAGGTACGCGGCTGGACCGCCGACGGCCGGGTCCTCGCGGTCACCACCCACGGCCAGGCCAGCCTCCGGCGAAGCTGGGCCCACACCGTCCCGCTCGACGGCGGCCCGTCCACCGTCCTGCCCTACGGCCCGGTCGGCCATGTCGCCTTCGGGCCGCACACCGTGCTGCTGTCCGCGCCGATGGGGCGGGAGGCGGCCTGGTGGAAGCGGTACCGGGGCGGTACGGCGGGCAAGCTGTGGACAGACCGGGACGGCCACGACGGGGAGGGCGCCGGCGAGTTCGTACGGCTGCACGCGGAGCTGGACGGGAACCTGGAGTACCCGGTGTGGGCCGGGGAGCGGATCGCGTTCCTGTCCGACCACGAGGGCACCGGGGCGCTCTACTCCTCCCTCGCCGACGGCTCCGACCTGCGCCGGCACACGCCACTCGACGGCTTCTACGCCCGGCACGCGGCCGGCGACGGCACCCGGGTCGTCTACGCCTCGGCCGGTGAACTCTGGCTCCTCGACGACCTGGAGGGCGCCGAACCGCGCCGCCTGGACATCCGGCTCGGCGGCCCCCGCGTGGACCGGCAGCCGTACCCGGTCAACGCGGCCCGCTGGTTCAGCCACGCCTCGCCCGACCACACCGCGCGCGGCAGCGCCGTCCTGGTGCGCGGCGGCGTGCACTGGGTGACCCACCGCTCGGGCCCGGCGCGGGCGCTCGTCGCACAGCCCGGGGTGCGGGCCCGGCTGCCCGTCACCTTCCGCGCGGACGCGGAGGAGTGGGTGGTGTGGGTGACGGACGCCGAGGGCGACGACGCCCTGGAGTTCGCCCCCGCGACCGGGCTCGCGCCCGGCTCCACCGCGCGCCGGATCGCCGCCGGACAGCTCGGCCGGGTCCTGGACCTCGCCGTCGCCCCCGACGGCGGCCGGGTCGCCGTCGCCGCCCACGACGGACGGCTGCTCCTCGTCGAGCGGGAGACGGGCGAGGTCCGCGAGGTCGACCGCAGCGAGGACGGCGACGTCTCCGGACTGGCCTTCTCCCCCGACTCCGGCTGGCTCGCCTGGTCCCACCCCGGCGCCGGCGGGCTCTGCCAGCTCCGCATCGCCCACACCACCGACCTCACCGTCACCGAGGCGACCCCGCTGCGGTTCCGGGACTACGACCCCGCCTTCACCCGCGACGGCAAACATCTCGCCTTCCTCTCCACCCGCTCCTTCGACCCGGTCTACGACGAGCACGTCTTCGACCTGGCCTTCGTGGTCGGCGACCGCCCGCACCTGATCACCCTCGCCGCCACCACCCCCTCGCCGTTCGGCCCGCAGCGGCACGGCCGTCCCTTCGAGACCCCCGACAAGGACGAGACCCCGGACGCCGAGGGCACCCCCGCCACCCGCATCGACCTGGAGGGCCTCGCCGACCGGATCGTGCCCTTCCCCGTCGAGGCCGGCCGCTACTCCACGCTCCGCACCGCCAAGGACGGCGTGCTCTGGCTGCGCCACCCGGTGCGCGGCGTGCTCGGCGCCTCCCGCGCCCACCCCGAGGACCCGGCGCCCAAGACCGAGCTGGAGCGCTACGACCTCGCCCAGCAGCGCATCGAGTACCTCTCCTCGGACGCCGACCACTTCGAGGTCAGCGGCGACGGCAAACGCGTCCTGCTGTGGGCCGACAACAAGCTCAAGGTCGTACCCAGCGACCGCCGCGCCTCGGGCGACGACGACAGCGACACCAACATCACCGTCGACCTGGCCCGGGTCCGGCAGACCGTCGACCCGGCCGCCGAGTGGCGGCAGATGTTCGACGAGACCGGCCGCATCATGCGCGACCAGTTCTGGCGCCCCGACCTCGGCGGCGTCGACTGGGACGGCGTCCTCGACCGCTACCGCCCGCTCGTCGAGCAGGTCGCCACCCATGACGACCTCGTGGACCTGCTCTGGGAGGTCCAGGGCGAACTCGGCACCTCGCACGCCTACGTCACCCCGAACGGCGGCCGCGGCCGCGGCGCCCGCCAGGGCCTGCTCGGCGCCGACATCTCCCGCCACCCGGACGGCAGTTGGCGCATCGACCGGATCCTGCCCACCGAGACCTCCGACCCCGGCGCGCGCTCCCCGCTCGCCGCACCCGGCGTCGCGGTACACCCCGGCGACGCGATCGTGGCCGTCGCCGGGCGGCCCGTCGACCCGGTGACCGGCCCCGGCCCGCTGCTCGTCGGCACGGCCGGCAAGGCGATCGAACTGACCGTGTCCCCCGCGGGCGGCGGCGAGTTGCGGCACCCGGTGGTCGTCCCGGTCGCCGACGAGGAGCCGCTCCGCTATCACGCGTGGGTGGCCGACCGCCGGGCCCATGTCCACGAGGTGTCCGGCGGCCGCCTCGGCTACCTCCATGTCCCCGACATGCAGGCACCCGGCTGGGCCCAGATCCACCGCGACCTGAGCGTGGAGATGGCCCGCGAGGGCATCGTCGTGGACGTCCGCGAGAACCGCGGCGGGCACACCTCCCAGCTGGTGGTGGAGAAACTGGCCCGGCGGATCGTCGGCTGGGACCTGCCGCGCGGCATGCGGCCGTTCAGCTACCCGAGGGACGCGCCCCGGGGACCGGTCGTGGTCGTCGCGAACGAGTTCTCCGGCTCGGACGGCGACATCGTGAACGCGGCGATCAAGGCACTGGGCATCGGCCCGGTGGTCGGCACCCGCACCTGGGGCGGCGTGATCGGCATCGACAGCCGCTACCGGCTGGTCGACGACACCCTGGTCACCCAGCCGAAGTACGCGTTCTGGCTGGAGGGCTACGGCTGGGGCGTGGAGAACCACGGCGTCGACCCGGACGTGGAGGTCGTACAGACACCGCAGGACTGGGGCGCGGGCAGGGACCCCCAGCTGGACGAGGCGGTACGGATAGCCCTGGAGGCGCTGGAGACGACGCCCGCGAAGACTCCGCCCACTCTGCCCACCTAAGGGGCGCGGGGCTGTTCCGATGTGCGGCTCCGCCGCGTGGGCGCGCTCAGCCCCCACCGGACCCGCACCCGACGACGATACGATGCCCCGGAAGATCGATCACGGTGCCCAGGAAGGAAACGGCATGGCAGGGGAACCCCAGGACGACTGCCTGTTCTGCAAGATCGTCGCAGGCCACGTCCCGGCGACGATCGTCCGGGAGACGGACACCACCGTCGCCTTCCGGGACATAAACCCCCAGGCGCCCACGCACGTCCTGGTGATCCCCAAGGTCCACTACAGGAACGCGGCCGAGCTCGCCGCAGGCGACCCCGCCGTGGCCGCCGACATACTGCGTGAGGCCCAGGCCGTCGCCGACGAGGACAAGCTGGAGAGCTACCGCATCGTCTTCAACACCGGCAGCGGCGCCGGCCAGACCGTGTGGCACGCCCACGCCCACGTCATCGGCGGCCGCGGCCTGCAGTGGCCTCCCGGATAACTCGCCGTGTCCGTACGTGAACTGGTGGTCCTCGGCACCGCCAGCCAGGTCCCCACCCGGCACCGCAACCACAACGGCTATCTGCTGCGCTGGGACGGCGAGGGCATCCTCTTCGACCCCGGCGAGGGCACCCAGCGGCAGATGCTGCGGGCCGGGGTCGCCGCGCACGACCTGAACCGGATCTGCGTCACCCACTTCCACGGCGACCACTCCCTCGGCCTCGCCGGGGTCATCCAGCGCATCAACCTCGACAAGGTCCCGCACTCGGTCACCGCGCACTACCCGAAGTCCGGGCAGCGTTTCTTCGACCGGCTCCGGTACGCCACCGCCTACCGCGAGACCGTCGGCATCACCGAGGCCCCCATCGACGCGGACGGCGACCTCGCGGTCACCCGCTCCTACACGCTTCAGGCCAGGAAGCTCTCCCACCCCGTCGAGTCGTACGGCTACCGGCTCACCGAGCCCGACGGCCGCCGCATGCTGCCCGAACGGCTCGCCGCGCACGGCCTCACCGGCCCCGATGTCGGCCGGATCCAGCGGGAGGGCGTCCTCGGGGACGTCACGCTCGACGAGGTCAGCGAGGTGCGACGCGGTCAGCGGTTCGCGTTCGTGATGGACACCCGGCTGTGCGACGGCGTGCACGCCCTTGCAGAGGGCTGCGACCTGCTCGTCATCGAGTCGACGTTCCTCGACGAGGATGCCGGACTCGCCGAGGAACACGGCCACCTGACCGCCGGTCAGGCGGCGGCGGTCGCCCGGGACGCGGGCGTGCGGCACCTCGTGCTGACCCACTTCAGCCAGCGCTATGCCGACCCCGAGGACTTCGAACGGCAGGCACGGGCCGCCGGCTACGAGGGCGAGCTGACCGTCGCCTACGACCTGCTCCGAGTGCCGGTTCCGAAGCGCAGGTGAAGCGGCCGTACCATGCTTTGATGCCCCTCCCCAAAGCAGAACTGCACCTCCACATCGAAGGCACCCTGGAGCCCGAGCTGGCGTTCCGGCTGGCCGCTCGCAACGGCGTCGAGCTGCCGTACGCGGACACCGACGCGCTGCGCAAGGCGTACCAGTTCGAGGACCTGCAGTCCTTCCTGAACCTCTACTACGAGCTCATGGCCGTCCTGCGCACCGAGCAGGACTTCGAGGACCTCGCGAACGCGTATCTCGCGCGCGCCGCCGCGCAGGGCGTGCGGCACGCCGAGATCTTCTTCGACCCGCAGGCGCACCTCGCCCGGGGCGTCGGCATGGGGACGGTCGTCGAGGGCCTGTGGCGGGCGCTCGGCCGCAGCGTCGGGAACCACGGGGTCTCCACCCGCCTGATCATGTGCTTCCTGCGGGACGAGTCCGCCGAGTCGGCGATGCGGACGCTGGAGGCCGCGAAGCCGTACCTCGACCGGATCACCGGGATCGGGCTGGACTCGGCCGAGGTCGGGCATCCGCCGGTCAAGTTCCGCGAGGTGTACGCGGCCGCGGCCGAGCTGGGGCTGCGGCGGGTGGCGCATGCCGGTGAGGAGGGGCCGCCGGAGTACATCACCGAGGCGCTGGACCTGCTCGGCGTCGAGCGCGTCGACCACGGACTGCGCTGCCTGGAGGACCCGGAGCTGGTCGCCCGGCTGGTGCGGGAGCGGATCCCGCTGACGCTGTGCCCGCTGTCGAACGTCCGGCTGCGCGCGGTCGACGTGCTCGCCGAACACCCGCTTCCGGCCATGATCGACGCCGGACTGCTGTGCACGGTCAACTCCGACGACCCGGCCTACTTCGGCGGTTACGTCGCCGACAACTACCACGCCGTGCGCGACGCCCTGGGCCTGTCCAGGGAGCAGATGCGGGAGCTGGCCCGCAACTCCTTCCTCGCCTCCTTCCTGGAGGACGACGAGGAACTGCGGGCGCGGTACCTCGCCGAGGTGGAGGCGTTCGAGTTCGGCTAGGCCGCCACGTCCAGCCGTGCGGTCTCCCCGGTGTGCGCCGGGTGGGTCGCGACGGTGGTGGTCCTGCGCCGCAGTGCCACCGCCGTCAGCGGTACCGCGACCGCCAGCAGGCCCACCGCGAGGACCGTTCCCATCGCCGGGAAACCGGCCCGCGCCGCCAGCAGGCTGCCGGTCATCGGGCCGACCGCCGTCCCCAGCGACGACGCCGACCCGACCAGCACCGCCCAGCGGCCGCGCGGGTCCAGGGCGGCGGCCAGGCCGATGACGTACGACAGGACGACCGGGTAGAGCAGGTTCCAGGCGATCTCGCCGGTCGCGAAGGACGTGAGGTCGGTCGCGGACGCGCTGAGCGCGATACAGCCCGCGATCAGCACGGTGCCGAGACCGATCGGCAGGGCCCGGCCGAGCCGCGGGCCGAGGGCGCCCGCACCGACCACGCCGAGCAGGCCGGTGCCGAGCGCCACCGCGAACACCACGCCGACGGTCGCCTCGCCGAGATGCGCCTGCGTCAGGCCGATCCGGCCGCTGACCCCCCAGAGCGAGTTCTGCGCGGCCGACCAGCAGGGCATCGCGGCGGCCAGCAGCAGGCCCGAGCGCAGGTGCGGGAGCCGGGAGCCGGCGGCGGTGCGGGGGAGGGCCGGGGCGGTACGGGGGGACAGGCGGGCGGTGAGCGGCCAGACCGCGAGCGCGGTGAGCGCGATCGCGGCGAGGGGCTGCGCGTGGCCGGGGCCGAGGTGCGGGACCGTCAGGTAGACGGCACCAGCGAGGGCGGAGACGCCGAGCAGGCCGAGGGTGGTGGTGCGGTGGGGGTCGCGCTGTGCGGCGATGCCGGTGGCGGCGACGGCGGTGATCGTGCCGGAGCCGAATCCGCCGACGGCTGCGCCGGCTATGACCGCGGGGACGGCGGTGGTCAGGGCCGCCCCGCCGTAGCCGAGGACCGCGAGCAGGAGGCCGAGGCGGGCGAGGGTGCGGGGGCCGGTGCGGTCCACTCGGGACGCGAGCAGGAAGCCTGCCGCCGCCGAACTCAGCAGCAGGGTACTGCCGATGGCGCCTGCCTGGGTGGCGGAGAGGGGGAGCCCCGATTCGAGCCTGCCGACGGTGGTCGGGAGGAGGTACGGGGCCAGGTACCCGGCCGTGAAAAGGGCGACGAGGGGCCAGGGGGTGGTGCGGGGGGCGGACACGGGCGTTCCCAGGGCATGCGAAAGGAGCGGCTCAAGAAGGGGGTTGGGCGCAGGCCGTCGAGGGACAGGAACGCGCGGAGAATTTGTATCAAGGGAGGGGGACCGGAAGAAGGGCGGGGGGTGTGATGTGGGGCACGGTGGGGTTTTGGGCGCGGGGGAGGGGGTAGGAGCGCCGCGCGCCGTGGGGGGTTCGGTGGTGGTGGGTCGGGTGCGGGTGAGTGGGGGCTGATCGCGCAGTTCCCCGCGCCCCTGGGTTGGCTGTTCAGCCGCACATCGATACAGCGCTGTGCCTCTCGGGTGGCTGTTCGGCCGCGTATTGATACGTCGGCTGCCGTCTGGTCAGCGCCAGTTGACCGTGCCGCCCGTTGTCGCTGATTCGATGCGGGTCCGGGTTTCCTGCATCACCGCGACGATCTCCGCCTCGTGCTCCGGCGTGAGGCGGGCCACCGGTACCGAGCAGCTGATCGCGTCCTGCGGTGGGGTGTCGTAGCGCAGGGCGAAGCCGAAGCCGGTGATGCCGAGGACACCTTCCTCGCGGTCGATCGAGTAGCCGCGGGCGCGGACCTCGGCCAGGTCGGCGGCGAGGGCGTCCGGGGTGGTGTGGGTGTGGGGGGTGAGGGGCCGGTAGGGGCCCTGCGGGAGGCCGGCGTCCGGGCGTTCCGCCAGCAGCGCCTTGCCGAGGGCTCCCGCGTGGGCCGGGAGGCGGCGGCCCACCCTGCTGATCGTGCGCAGGTACTCGTGGGACTCCCGGGTCGCCAGGTACGCCACGTCCGGGCCGTCCAGGCGGGCCAGGTGGATCGTCTCGCCGAGCACCTCCGAGGCCTCGTCGAGGTAGGGGCGTACGAGGCGGACGCGCGGGTCCGAGTCCAGGTAGCTGGTGCCGGTCAGCAGGGTGCGGATGCCGATGCCGTAGAGGGAGCCGGTGGTGTCGGTGCGCACCCAGCCCCTCGTGATCAGCGTCTGGAGGAGGGCGTACATCGAGCTGCGCGGGACGCCGAGTTCGTCCGCCAGTTCCTGGAGGCGGGCCGGGCGGTCGCCGCGGGCGGCGAGGAGCTCCAGCAGCTCCACCGTGCGCGCCGCGGACTTCACCTCGCGGACGCCTGCTGTCTCGGACATGTGCAGATCGTAGAGGGGCAGGGCGGTGTGCGCCGTTGACGGGGGTGCGTTCGCATATCTAGTCTCAGTTCTTGTACATGGATGCTGTCTATATAGGGAGATGGAGATGGGTGGGGTGGCCGGACAGCCGGAGCATGTGGTGCGGAGGCTGCGGGACGGGATGGCGGGCGGGGTGCTGTCGTTCCCGCTCACCTCGTTCCACGCCGACGGGTCCCTCGACGTGGACGGATTCCGGGCATACGTCGCGGGGCAGCTGGCCGCCGCGCCCGGCGCCCTCTTCCCGGCCTGCGGCACCGGGGAGTTCTTCTCGCTGGACGAGGAGGAGTACCGGCAGGTGGTGAGCGCGGCGGTCGCGGAGGCCGGTGGGCGGGTGCCCGTGGTCGCGGGGGTGGGCTACGGCTGGGCGCAGGCCGTCCGGTTCGCGCGCATCGCGGAGGAGGCCGGCGCGGACGCCCTGCTCGTGCTGCCGCACTACCTCGTCGGCGCCCCGCAGGACGGACTCGTCGCGCAGGTCGAGGCGATCGCGGGCCGGACCGTACTGCCGCTCGTCGTCTACCAGCGCGGTCAGGTCACGTACACCGCCGAGTCGCTGGTGCGGATCGCCGGCATCCCCGGCGTCATCGGGCTCAAGGACGGGCACAGCGACCTCGACCGGCTCCAGCGGCTCACCCTCGCCGCCCCGGACGGCTTCCTCTTCTTCAACGGCGCCGCCACCGCCGAGATCCAGGCCCGCGCCTACGCCACCGTCGGTGTCCCGGCCTACTCCTCCGCCGTGCACGCCTTCGCCCCGGAGATCGCCGACGCCTTCTTCGCCGCCCTGCAGGGCGGCGACCAGGGCACGGTCGACAAGCTGCTGCGCGACTTCTACGTGCCGTTCGTCGAACTGCGGGACCGGGTGCCCGGATACTCGGTGTCGCTGGTGAAGGCGGCGGCCCGGCTGCGCGGCCGGCCGGTGGGCCCCGTGCGCGCCCCGCTCACCGACCCGTCCACCGCCGACCTGGCCGACCTCGACGCGCTGCTCACCGCCGGCCTCGACCTCGTGGGGGCCGTCCGGTGAACCTCACCCTCGCCGGCGCCCGCCCACCCCGCGGGGCGTGCACCGGCGGTACCCCGCTGGTGGCGCCGCTCGTTCGGGCGGACGTACGGCGAGAGCGGCCGCCTCTCCCGCGCCATGGTGCAGACTGACCGGATCCGCACCACGTCAGGGAGCGCACCGTGACCGCGTCCAACGCGTTCGCCGGAGAGGAACCGGAGTACCTCGACGACGACAGGGGAGCAACAGCACCGCACTGCGCCGCGCAGGTCGACCCGCTGGCCGGCCTGCGCACGCCGGACGACCCGCCCTGGGACGTCTACCTCACCGGCACCGTCTTCCTCGACATCGTCTTCACCGGCCTCGACTCCGCGCCGGTGCGCGGCACCGAGTCCTGGGCCCGGGGCATGGGCTCCAGCCCCGGCGGCATCGCCAACATGGCCACCGCCCTCGCCCGCCTCGGCCTGAAGACCTCCCTCGCGGCCGCCTTCGGCGACGACCACTACGGCGAGTACTGCTGGGACGCGCTCGCCCAGGGCGAGGGCATCGACCTCTCCCCGTCCCGGACCGTGCGCGGCTGGCACTCGCCGGTCACCGTCTCCATGGCGTACGAGGGGGAGCGGACCATGGTGTCGCACGGGCACGAGCCGCCCGCCGACACGCTGTTCCGTCAGCAGAACGCACCCGGCCACCCCGCCCGTGCGCGTGCCGCCGTCGCCTCCCTCACGCCCGGCAAACGCAACCCCTGGATCGCCAAGGCGGCCGCCGAGGGGACCCGGATCTTCGCCGACGTCGGCTGGGACGACACCGGTGCGTGGGACCTCGCGGGCCTTGCCGACCTGGAACACTGCGAGGCGTTCCTGCCGAACGCGGAGGAGGCGAGGCGGTACACCGGCGAGGACTGCCCGCGGGCCGCGGCGCACGCCCTCACCGAGTACGTGCCCCTCGCGGTCGTCACCCTCGGGGCGGAGGGCGCGTACGCGGTCGACGGGCGGACCGGGGAGTCCGCGGAGGTGCCGGCGATCGCGGTGGAGGCCCTCGACCCCACCGGCGCGGGCGATGTCTTCGTCGCCGGCTTCGTCGCCGGCACGCTGGCCGACTGGCCGCTGGCCGACCGGCTCGCCTTCGCGGGGCTCACGGCGGCGCTGTCCGTCCAGGAGTTCGGCGGGTCGCTGTCCGCTCCCGGGTGGTCGGAGATCGGCGCGTGGTGGCGGAAGGTCCAGTCGGTGGCGGGACAGGATCCGGCCGCGCTGCGGCGGTACGCGTTCCTGGAGGGCCTGGTGCCGGAGGAGGACCAGGTGAGGCCGTGGCCCCTGCGGCGGGCGGTGCCGACGATCGGGTTCGGGCGCGCGGGGTGACTGCCGAGGGTGCGGGTGCGGCTGCGTGGGGGCTGGGGCGGGGGTTTCGCTTGCGGCGCTGGCACGGTGCCGCTGCGCCCACCCGTGCCGCCCTGCGGCACGCCTGCCCGCAGCTGGGTAGCTGAAAAGGGGCGGCTGGGCAGCGCCCCGTAAGGGGCGCGGGGCTGTATTTGATTTGCGGCTCCGCCGCGTGGGCGCGAGCAACCCCCGCCGGCCCGCGCCCGACGACGAAACCGGCACAGCCCCGGCCTACTCCCCCCGCACCTTGGCAACCTGCTCCCGCACCAGCGAGAGGCCCGCCTCCGACACCCCCGACAACGCACCGGCGAACAGTTCCTCCACCCCGCCCCCGTCGGCGCCCACACTCCCGCTGGTCACCGCATACCCCTCCCGCACGGCAACCCTCAGCACACCCTCCGTGTCCACCGCCGCGGCGGCGATCATCGGCACCTCCCCGCCCGCCGGATCCGCCACCTTCGCGTACGCCCCCTTCACCGGCTCCCGCCAGCGCAGCGCCAGCAGCACCGGCGACTTGGCCTGCACCTCGGCCAGGTCCACCCGGTAGACCCCGTCCGCCGTGAGCACGTCGGCCCACGCGTCCAGCGCGATCGCCGCCGGCAGCAGGTCCCGCAGACTCGACCCGGCGATGTTCCCGCCCACCGTCGCCGTCCGGCGCACCGCCCCCGTGCCGACGCCCTTCGCCGCCTGCCGCAGCAGCTCCGGAACCCGGTCGTCCACCTGGTGCAGCAGGACCGCGCCGCCCAGCACGCCGTCCCCGACCGCCGTCGCCTCCGGTACCTCCCGCAGGGACACCGCCTGTTCCGGGAAGCCGTCCCGCTGCCACGCGGCCCAGATCAGGGTCGCTCCGCCGACGGGTATCGCCCCCTCGGCCAGACATTCCCGGGCCTCGGACACCGACGTGGGCAGACGCAGCAGCACGGCTACCTGCTTTCTGTGCGGACAGGTGGCGTGGAGCGGACGCGGCCCCCCGACCACGTATGGCAGTGACGGCTCGGATTCTGCCCCGGCGTGCAGGAGCGCATGCAGGGCTCATGGCTGCAGTGGGGGCGCCTTCCGCTGTGAAAAGGCCTACGGCGTTGTCAGTCCCGCGTCGTACGCTTGGTATCGCGAGGCCGCCCTCAGCTACGCGGCCGTGATGAGGAGGAACCGCAGGCCTTAAGCGCCGGCCCATGACTCAGACACCCACAGCTCACACCCCCGCGCAGCAGCAGGCCCGAGCTCAGTTCGAGGTTCCCGCCCAGCACCCGATGGTCACCGTGCTGGGATCCGGCGACTCGCTGCTGCGCGTGATCGAGAAGGCCTTCCCGGCGGCCGACATCCACGTCCGGGGCAATGAGATCAGCGCGGTCGGCGATGCCCGTGAAGTCGCCCTCATACAGCGCCTGTTCGACGAGATGATGCTGGTGCTCCGCACCGGACAGCCGATGACGGAGGACGCAGTGGAACGCTCGATCGCCATGTTGCGGGCGAGTGAGAACGGGGAGGGCCCGGAGGAGACCCCGGCCCAGGTTCTGACACAGAACATCCTGTCCTCGCGCGGCCGCACCATCCGCCCCAAGACCCTCAACCAGAAGCGGTACGTCGACGCGATCGACAAGCACACGATCGTCTTCGGCATCGGTCCCGCGGGTACCGGAAAGACCTACCTGGCCATGGCCAAGGCGGTGCAGGCCCTGCAGTCCAAGCAGGTCAACCGCATCATCCTGACCCGGCCGGCGGTCGAGGCGGGCGAGCGGCTCGGCTTCCTGCCGGGCACGCTCTACGAGAAGATCGACCCGTACCTGCGCCCGCTGTACGACGCGCTGCACGACATGCTCGACCCGGACTCGATCCCGCGCCTGATGGCGGCCGGGACGATCGAGGTGGCGCCCCTCGCCTACATGCGCGGCCGCACCCTCAACGACGCCTTCATCATTCTCGACGAGGCCCAGAACACCTCTCCCGAGCAGATGAAGATGTTCCTCACCCGGCTCGGCTTCGAGTCGAAGATCGTGATCACGGGCGACGTCACCCAGGTCGACCTGCCCAACGGCACCAAGTCCGGTCTGCGCCAGGTGCAGGACATCCTGGACGGAGTCGAGGACGTGCACTTCTCCCGGCTGACGTCTCACGATGTCGTACGGCACAAGCTGGTGGGCCGTATCGTCGACGCGTACGAGATGTACGACAGCAAGCACGGCACGGAGAACGGCGCGCACCAGGGCGGCCGCTCGAAGTCCGCGCACAAGGGGAAGTAGACAAGCACAGCGCCATGTCGATCGACGTCAACAACGAGTCCGGAACCGAGGTCGACGAGCAGGCGATCCTCGACATCGCCCGCTACGCCCTCGCGCGGATGCGCATCCACCCGCTCTCCGAGCTCTCGGTGATCGTCGTGGACGCCGACGCCATGGAGCAGCTGCACATCCAGTGGATGGACCTGCCCGGTCCGACGGATGTCATGTCCTTCCCGATGGACGAGCTGCGGCCGCCGTCGAAGGACGAGGAAGAGCCGCCGCAGGGGCTGCTCGGCGACATCGTGCTCTGCCCGGAGGTCGCCGCCAAGCAGGGGGCCGAGGCCGACACCCAGCACTCCATGGACGAGGAGCTCCAGCTGCTCACCGTCCATGGCGTGCTGCACCTGCTCGGCTACGACCACGAGGAGCCCGACGAGAAGGCCGAGATGTTCGGCCTGCAGGCGGCCATCGTGGACGGCTGGCGCGGGGAGCAGGGCCTGACCGGGCCCTCGCCGGCGCCGACGGTCTCGTAGGCGGGTCGTCCTCGTATGAGTCCGCAGATCGTCCTCGGCGCGATCGTGCTGGTCGTCGTCGGCTGGCTGGCCGCCTGCGCCGAGGCCGGTATCGCCCGCGTCTCCAGTTTCCGGGCCGAGGAGGCGGTGAAGTCGGGGCGGCGTGGCAGCGCCAAGCTCGCCCAGGTCGCCGCCGACCCCACCCGCTACCTCAACGTGGCGCTGCTGGTCCGGGTCGCCTGCGAGATGGCGGCCGCGGCCCTGGTCACCTACGCCTGCCTCCAGGAGATCCCGACCACCTGGCAGGCGCTGCTCGCCGCGATCGGCGTGATGGTGCTCGTGTCGTACGTCGCGGTCGGCGTCTCCCCGCGCACCATCGGCCGCCAGCACCCGCTGAACACGGCGACGGCCGCGGCGTACGTGCTGCTGCCGCTGGCCCGCGTCATGGGCCCGATCCCGTATCTCCTCATCCTCCTCGGCAACGCGCTCACCCCCGGCAAGGGCTTCCGGCGCGGCCCGTTCGCCTCCGAGGCCGAACTGCGGGCCCTGGTCGACCTCGCCGAGAAGGAGTCGCTGATCGAGGACGACGAGCGCCGGATGGTGCACTCGGTCTTCGAGCTGGGCGACACCCTCGTACGGGAGGTCATGGTCCCGCGCACGGACCTCGTCGTCATCGAGCGGTACAAGACCATCCGCCAGGCGCTCACCCTGGCGCTCCGCTCGGGCTTCTCCCGGATCCCCGTCACCGGGGAGAGCGAGGACGACATCGTCGGGATCGTGTATCTGAAGGACCTGGTCCGCAAGACGCACATCAGCCGGGACGCCGAGTCCGACCTGGTCTCCACCGCGATGCGGCCCGCGTTCTTCGTGCCCGACACCAAGAACGCCGGTGACCTGCTGCGCGAGATGCAGAAGGAACGCAACCACGTCGCCGTCGTCATCGACGAGTACGGCGGCACGGCCGGGATCGTCACCATCGAGGACATCCTGGAGGAGATCGTCGGCGAGATCACCGACGAGTACGACCGTGAACTCCCGCCCGTCACCGACCTCGGCGACGACCGCTACCGGGTCACCGCCCGCCTCGACATCACGGACCTCGGGGAGCTGTACGGCCTAGAGGAGTACGACGACGAGGACGTGGAGACCGTCGGCGGCCTGCTCGCGAAGGCCCTCGGCAGGGTGCCGATCGCCGGCGCCGCCGCCCAGGTCGAACTCCCCGACGGCCGCAGGCTGGCCCTCACCGCCGAGTCGGCCGCCGGCCGCCGCAACAAGATCGTGACGGTGCTGGTGGAGCCGGTGCCGGCGCCCGACGCCTCGGAGGGCGACCCCGAGTGACTCCGGACCAGCTCCGAGCCTTCTGCCTCTCCTTCAACGCGGCCGAGGAGGACTTCCCCTTCAACCCGGACATCTCGGTCTTCAAGGTGCTCGGCAAGATGTTCGCGCTGAGCTGGATGGACGCGGAGCCCCTCAAGGTCAACCTCAAGTGCGACCCCGAGGACGCGATCCGGCTCCGCGGCGAGCACGAGGGGTCGATCGCGCCGGGGTACCACATGAACAAGCGGCACTGGAACACCGTGACCGTGGACGGCGATCTTCCCGAGCGGCTCGTGAAAGAGCTGATCGAGGACTCGTACGACCTCGTCGTCGCGGGCCTGCCGAAGAAGGAACGGCTGCGCCTGGACCGGCCGTGAATCCGGTTGCCCGCTGGGAGGGGGCGGGATGCCGACCGGCCCGGGCGGGTGCTGCACACGGCTGTACGGAGTCAGAAGGTCCATGCCCTCGGCTGACTCCGTCCGGTGGCGGGGGAGGAGCGCGGGGCCGGTCCGGGTTGTTCGTATGCTCGGGGCATGACCGACAGCAACGCGCTTGATGCCGAGGACCGCAAGATCGTCACCCTGGCCCGCTCGGCCCGGGCCCGTAACGGGGTGCCTGAGGGGGCGGCCGTACGGGACTCGACGGGCCGTACGTATGTGGCGGGGACCGTGGAGCTGGCCTCGCTGAAGCTGAGCGCGCTGCGGACGGCGGTGGCGATGGCGGTGGCGTCGGGGGCGGAGTCCTTGGAGGCCGCGGCGGTCGTGAGCGGAGCCGAGGAGGTCACGGCGGAGGACCTGGCCGCGGTGCGGGATCTTGGGGGGCCGGGGACGCCGGTGCTGCTGGCGGGGGCGGACGGGGAAGTGCGGCTCACTGTCCCGGCCTGACCTTTGCCCACCCGCCCACCCGCCCACCCGACTCGCTCCGCTGAGAAGCGAGGACTTGTCTGACTCCGTCGGGGGAGGGGCCGGGGTGGGTTGACTGGGGTGGGTGGACGTGTGTGGGCGGGTGCGGCGTCGTCGTGGTTGCTCGCGCAGTTCCCCGCGCCCCTTTGGGGCGCGCCTGTGCTGGTCCCACCTGATTGGGGGCGCGGGGAACTGCGCGATCAGCCCTCGCGTACCCGCAGTCGCTCATGCACCGCCGCCGCCCCTCCCCGTAGTCGGCCAAATTTCAACCTTGTAGGTCTGTGTCGCTCGCGCATCAATGGGACCGTAAGTTCCGACGGACCGTCAGATTCGGCCCCGCGGTGTGTCCGCACCCACCCGGACCGGGGTCGCCATCCCCACATGGCATTCCCACGTAACGGGAAGGGAGCCCATCCCCATGAAACGAATAGCCACCGGTGCGGCACTCGCGGCGGGGGCCCTCGCCGCCACGGCGCTGGCCTTCGCGCCCACGGCATCCGCCGCCGTCACCCCGACCTCCGCCACCATCACCGCCAGCTGCGGCCTCTTCGGCGGCGGCACGGCCACGCTCACGGCGACCCAGACCAGCAACACCACGGCCACCATCGAGCTCACCTCCAGCGCCATCACCACTCCGCTCGCCCTGTCGGCGAACAGCATCACCTCCACGCTCACCATGACCAACTCCACCGGTGCCAACCGGGTCTTCAGCGGGACCGTGAACCCGGCCATGGCGGCCGGTGCCGCGGTGGACATCGGCCCGCTCCCCGGCACCGTGGCCGTCGGCGACAGCCTGGACTTCTATCAGGGCTCGCTGAAGATGGTCGTCTTCGGCATCACCGTCACCTGTACGACCAGCGCTGCCCAGTCCCCGGGACCGTTCGTCTTCACCACGTACACCGGGTCATAGGGCGAGCGGTTCGTTCCGGATGCCGCAGAAGCTGATGAACCGTCAGGTTTCTGCGGCATCTCCATTGACTTCTCACGCGGCCTCCACATCAATGGCCCCCTGTCGGCGCAGAGGAGCCGCTGCGCCCGCAACCCTCAGGAGGGGGCTTCCATGGGTTCACCCCCAAGATCACGAAGATCCCGACGGTGGCGCTGGATCTCACTGTTCGGGGCGACCGCGCTCGCGGTCACGGCGGGCGGCGCGCTGGCCTGCCCGGCCGGTGCCGTCGGGACGAACGTCGACTTCGCCACCCACTGCATCCCGCCGGCCATCGCGGGCCTCCCGCCGATCGACGGCACCACCACCGCCAACATCTCGGTGGACAACACCAGTCCGAAGGTCGGCGACACGGTCACCGTGACCTACACCGTGGTCACGCCCGCCGCCAACAACCCCACCGCGCTCGCCCTGCCGGCCGACATCATGACGCCGACGGGCAAGGTGACGCTGGGCGGGGCGCAGACCGGTGATGTGACGGTGACCGGGCCGAAGAAGAACGATCCGGTGCCGGGGTACGGGGTCTTCCCGTCGTTCTCCATGACCGGGACGTTCACCGTCACCTCGCCGGGCGCCATCACGCTCTCGCCCAGTGACTACAACATCCACACCAGCTACATCCTGGAGCTGGACACCCCGTGCACGGTCACCAACCCGCCCGCCCCGGTGTCGGAGACCGTCACGGCGACCGCCACCACGCCGGTCAACAACCGTGCCATCAGCCTGGACAAGGCCTCCGGCAACCCCGGTGACAGCGTGACCGTCAGCGGGCAGAACTTCACGCCGGGGGCGACGGTGACCCTTGCCGGGCGGTCCGGCGGCAGCCAGACCGCCGACACGGCGACGGCCACCGCGGGCACCGACGGTTCCTTCAGCGCGCCCATCGCCGTCAACGACAAGACGACGACCGGGATCGTGGCCTACGAGGGGAGCTCGTGGAGTGCTGACACGGGGGCGGGACCTGCCGCCTACGTCGTCAACGACACCACGCCGGTGCCCGACGGGAGTCAGAAGCTGACGACCACCGTCAAGGCGGGGACCCTGTCCATGTCCCAGGCCGGGGACTCCGTCGCGCTGTCGGCGGTCGACTTCGGGCAGGGCGGGGCGTCCACGGGCAGCCTGCAGACCGTCACCGTCAAGGACTTCCGTGGCGGGCCGGCCGGCTGGTCGCTCACCGGCAAGGTCACCGACTTCACCGGCCCCGGCGCCAAGATCGACGCCGGGAAGCTCAGCTGGAGCCCCAGCTGTGCGACCAAGTCGGGCAGCCCCAGCACCTGTGCGGCCGGTTCCGCGGGCACCGTCGGCAGTTCCGGAGCGACCCTCGCGTCGACCCCGGACGCCACGCTGACCGGCGGTGAGTTCACGGTCGACGCCGGACTCTCCCTGGACGTACCGGCCTTCACGCCTCCGGGGTCGTACTCCGGGGTCCTGACCCTGACGCTCACCTGAGCCAACTCCCTTGTGGCGGCCGGGCTTTCGAACAGTGAAAGACCCGGTCGCCACCGACCCGCTTCCGACCGGGGGTCCGCACCCATGCGTCGCGCCAAGCCGTATGTCCTCCTCCTGAGCCTGATCCTCGGCGTCCTGTGCACGGCGGGTCCCGCGCGCGCCGCCGACAACGGCAGCTGGTCCGTCTACCCGGTCGCCTCGAAGATCGCGGCGCGGCCGTACTTCTACCTCTCCCTCGACCCCGGGCAGACGATCACCGACAAGGTGGCCGTCGCCAACAAGACCGGCAAGCCGCTCACCTTCCGGCTGTACGCGGCCGACGCCTACAACACCGCGCGGGACGGCGGCTTCGCCGTCCGGACGGTGAAGGAGAAGATGCGGGGGGTGGGGGCCTGGGCGAAGATCGGGAAGGCGCGGGTCACCGTCCCGCCGCACAGGACGGTCACGGTTCCGTTCACGCTGCATGTGCCGCAGGGGGCCGAGCCCGGAGACCATCCCGGAGCGATCGTCGCGCTGGACGAGAAGGTCGATCCGGGGGCCGGGTCCCTGGCGCTCGGCGTGCAGCGGGCGGTCGGCGCCCGGGTCTATCTACGGGTGAGCGGGCCGACGCTCCCGGCCCTCACCGTCGAGAACGTGCACCTCAGCCATCACCAGCCGCTCGTGCCCGGCCTCGGCGACAGCACGGCGACGATCTCCTACACCCTGCACAACACCGGGAACGTCACCCTGGATCCGAAGGTGCGGCTGCGGGCGGAGGGCCTGTTCGGCCGTACGCTGCTCAGCCGTGACCTCACCGGGGTCCCCTCCGAGCTGCTGCCGGGGGAGCGGGTCAAGCTCACCGTGCGCTGGTCGGACGCACCCCAACTCGACTGGGGCAACGTGACGTTGACGGCCAGCGCGGCCGGCACCAAGGAGTCGGCGAGCGCGTCGTTCCTCGCGCTGCCGTGGCTGGTGGTGGCGGTGGCCTTCGTCGCCGGAGCGGCCGGGGGCGCGCTGTTCGCCCGAACACGCCGGGGCCGGGGCCTGCCGCCGCTGCTGAGAGGGCGTCCGCTGTTCAGAGGGCGTCGGGGCCGCGCTCGCCCGTCCGCACCCGTACGACCGTCTCCACCGGCACCGCCCACACCTTCCCGTCCCCGATCTTCCCCGTCTGCGCGGCCTTGACGATCGCCTCGATCACGGGCTCGGCGTCGGCGTCCTCGACGACGACCTCGATGCGGACCTTGGGGACCAGGTCGACCTGGTACTCGGCGCCCCGATACACCTCGGTGTGGCCGCGCTGGCGGCCGTATCCGCTGGCCTCGGTCACGGTCAGGCCGTGCACGCCGATCTCCTGGAGCGCGGTCTTCACCGCGTCGAGGCGGTAGGGCTTGACGATCGCGGTGATGAGCTTCATGGCTGGGTCTTGACCTTCTGGGCGGTGGGGACGGAGTGGGCGACCGGGGCGCCGTGGCCCAGGACCCCGTGATCGTAAGCGGTCTCGGCGTGCACCGTAAGGTCCAGGCCGGTGTGCTCCTGGTCCTCGGCGGCCCGGAAGCCCATCGCCTTGTCGATCAGCTTGCCGATGCCGTAGGTCACCGCGAACGCGTACGCCGCGACGGCCACGACCGCCACCGCCTGCCTGCCGAGCTGGCCGAGCCCGCCGCCGTAGAAGAGGCCCTCGGCGCCGCCGGTCATCGCCTTCTCGGCGAACAGGCCGATCAGGAGGGTGCCGATGATTCCGCCGACCAGGTGGACGCCGACGACGTCGAGCGAGTCGTCGTAGTCCAGCTTGAACTTCCAGCTCACGGCGTACGAGCAGACCACGCCCGCGGCGAGGCCGACGACGAGCGCGCCGAGCAGGGAGACCGAGCCGCAGGAGGGGGTGATGGCGACCAGGCCGGCGACCGCGCCGGAGGCCGCGCCCAGGGTGGTGGGGTGGCCGTCGCGCTTCTGCTCGACGAAGAGCCAGCCCAGCAGGCCGGTGCAGCCGGCGGCGAGGGTGTTCAGGAAGACGGCGGCGGCGAGGCCGTTGGCACCCATCGCCGAGCCGGCGTTGAAGCCGAACCAGCCGAACCAGAGCAGACCGGCGCCCAGGATCACCATCGGCAGGTTGTGCGGCCGCATGGCGTCCTTCTTGAAGCCGAGCCGCGGGCCGAGGACCAGGCACAGGGCGAGGCCGGAGGCGCCGGAGGTGATCTCGACGGGCAGACCGCCGGCGAAGTCGAGGGCGCCGAGATGGTGCGCGATCCAGCCACCCGGGCCCCACACCCAGTGCGCGACCGGAACGTATACGAGCAGCGCCCAGACGGGGACGAACACCAGCCAGGCCCCGAATTTCGCCCGGTCCGCGATCGCGCCGCTGATCAGCGCGGCCGTGACGATCGCGAAGGTGAGCTGGAAGGTGGCGAAGAGAAGGGTGGGGACGGTGCCCTGGACGCTGTCCGGGCCGAGGCCGTGCATGCCCGCGTGGGCCAGGTCGCCGAGGAGCCCGGCCCCGATGTCGTCCCCGAAGGCGAGCGTGTATCCGCCCGCCAGCCACACCACCGTGACCAGCGCGATCGACACGAAGCTCATCATCAGCATGTTGAGGACGCTCTTCGTGCGGACCATGCCGCCGTAGAACAGGGCCAGACCCGGGGTCATCAGCAGGACCAGGGCGGTCGCGGCGAGCAGCCAGGCGGTGTCACCGGTGTCTGCGTGCGCGGCGGAGAGGTACACGGGCGTCTCCAACGTCGGTCGGGGCTCGTCAGAGGGTCACCGGTCCCGGTTTCCGGTTGCGTACAGCTGTGTTTCCGTGACGTTTCGTTGCGTCGGGGTTACCGAAATCTCACGGTGCGGCGGGGCGTGTTGGATCAGGGAGAATGGGGGCCATGAGCGTTCGCAGCCAGTCAACCGAGCCGTCGGAATCGCCGAAGGCCGCCCACCGGGCGGGCTTCGCCTGTTTCGTCGGGCGCCCCAACGCGGGCAAGTCCACCCTCACGAACGCTCTGGTCGGGCAGAAGGTGGCGATCACCGCGAACCAGCCGCAGACGACGCGGCACACGGTACGGGGGATCGTGCACCGGGAGGACGCCCAGCTGATCCTGGTCGACACCCCCGGCCTGCACAAGCCGCGCACGCTGCTCGGCGAGCGGCTCAACGACGTGGTCCGCACCACCTGGGCCGAGGTGGACGTGATCGGCTTCTGTCTCCCGGCGAACGAGAAGATCGGTCCGGGTGACCGCTTCATCGCCAAGGAGCTCGCGGGGATCCGGAAGACCCCCAAGGTCGCCGTCGTCACCAAGACCGACCTCGTCGACTCCAAGACCCTCGCCGAGCAGCTGATCGCCATCGACCAGCTGGGCAAGGAGCTCGGCTTCGAGTGGGCCGAGATCGTCCCGGTCTCGGCGGTCGGGGACAAGCAGGTGCAGCTGCTGGCCGACCTGCTGGTGCCGCTGCTCCCGGAGGGCCCGGCCCTCTATCCCGAGGGCGACCTGACCGACGAGCCCGAACAGGTCATGATCGCCGAGCTGATTCGCGAGGCCGCCCTGGAGGGCGTCCGCGACGAGCTGCCGCACTCCATCGCCGTCGTGGTCGAGGAGATGCTCCCGCGCGAGGACCGCCCCGCCGACAAGCCCCTCCTGGACATCCACGCCAACCTGTTCATCGAGCGCCCCAGCCAGAAGGGCATCATCATCGGCCCCAAGGGCAAGCGCCTGAAGGAGGTCGGCATCAAGAGCCGCAAGCAGATCGAGGCACTGCTCGGCACGCCGGTCTTCCTCGACCTGCACGTGAAGGTGGCGAAGGACTGGCAGCGCGACCCGAAGCAGCTGCGCCGACTGGGGTTCTGAGGGGGGCGGGGCACGCCGGCCCCGTCCGACCGCCTCCGGCACCGGCTGTGCACGGCCTCCGTCACGATTCCCAGAAAGGTACGCCGACCCGGATGCGGATCTGACGGTCGCGGTCCACGTGCATGGCGACGGTCCCCTCCACGCTCTCCCCGACCTCGGGAAGCGGTACGGGCGGAGCCTCCGGGTCGTTGATCGTGCCGTCGGGGTTGTACGACAGGAGGTCGACGAACCCGTTGACCCCTGGCGCGTCGTCGAGTTCGAGGAACACCCCGAACGGAAAACGGTCCTTCACCCTGCCCCGTGCGGCGCTCCCCAGGGGGTATCGCCGCTTCGCCGCTTCCCACATGTCCTCGCCGCTCACTTGTGCCGCACCCTCGGATACTGGTTCAGGTCTTCGACGACATTGTTCGGGATCTCCAACTCCTTTTCCGGGCCGCCTTCGTAGTTCCGCTCGTACTTCTCGTACTTGGCGGCGTACTCGGATTTGGGAATCTTGATCTCAATCACGCCCTCGCCGTAGGACTTCGCGTACTTCTCGGCGACGTGGCGTTCCTTCGCGAAGTACACCCTACCGTTGGGGTAGATGTAGTCGGGGGCGTCCGGATCGCCGGGGAAATCCTCTTCCCGGTACCCGTATTTCTCCTGCTGCTCGCCGAGTTTCCGCCCCGGGGCCTTGAAGATGGACTGCGTGCATTCCTCCGGCGACAGCCCCAGATGGTCGCTCCAGACGTCGGGGTTGACGACGTAGGCCAGCGGATTGGGGGCCGGCGCGAGACCGAGGGGATCCGCGGTGAGATAGCGTCCGGTCTCCGGGTCGTAATGCCGGAAGTAGTTGTAGTGCAGTCCGGATTCCGGGTCGAAGTACTGCCCCGGGAAACGCAGCGGGGTGTACGCCGTACTGCCGGTGGCCCAGGCCGTCGTACCCCAGACGGTTCTGCGTGCCTGCCAGCGGATCTCACCGGTCTCGTCGACGAGTTCGGTGGGCGTGCCGATGATGTCGGTGACGATCGAGAAGAAGCGGGAGTCGATCTCGTCCTGGGGCGCGTCCGCCGCGGAGATCCGCTCGGTCTGCGCGAGGGGGTGCAGCCGCTGGTGGTCCCAGGTGAGCGTCACCTGATGAGACGTGTCCGGCGCGGTGGTGGTCTGTTCGCACAGGGTGCTGCCGTCCCAGGTGAAGAGGATCTGCTCCACCACTGTCTCGCCGTCGGGGCCGAGGCGTTCCTTGGCGGTCCGGCGGCCGAGCGGGTCGTAGCGGTAGCGCCACCGGGTGCCGTCCGGCGTGACGACTGCCGTGAGACGGTCCTCGACGTCCCAGGCGTAGCGCCAGGTGCTCGGCTTGCGGGAGAGCCGCGTCCGCTGCCGGGAGACGACCCGGCCCAGCGCGTCGTGCCCGTACCGGTACTGGCCGGCCTCCACGAGGGCCGTGCCCGCGTAACCGCGCGGTCCGGCGCCGTCCGGGCTCGCGGGGGAGCCCGGCCATTCGGCGTGGGTCTGGTTGCCCGCCGCGTCGTAGGCGTACCTCTCCGACCAGTCGTGGGCCCGGACGGCGGTCACCCGGCCCAGCGCGTCCAGCTCCATGGCGCGGCTGCCGGAGCCGCTGTCCTGCACGCCCACCAGGTTGCCGTCGGCGCGGTAGCTGTAGGCCCGCTGCTGGACCGGCGTGCCGTCCGCGGTGGTCACCGACTGGGCCACGAGGCGGCCCAGTTCGTCGAAGGCGTGGGCCAGCGTGACGTGGTCGCCGAAACGCCTGGCCGTCTCCCGGCCCGTCGCGGAACGCTCGAAGTCGACCACCCTGCCGGACGTGACCAGCCTGACGAGACGGCCCGCGGCGTCGTGGGCGCGGGTGCTCACCGCGCCGGCGGGAGTGGTACGGCCGACACGGTGTCCCGCGGCGTCATAGGTGAAGGTGAGGACGCGGCCGTCGACGGTCTCGGCGAGCGGCCGGCCCAGAGGGTCCCGCTCGACGGTCATCGTGGACTGCGGGCTCGTGGCGCCGACGAGCCGGCCTGAGGCGTCGTAGGCGAATTCGGTGACCGCCCCGGCGGCGTCCTTCCGTACGATCCGGCCGAGCACGTCGCGTTCGAAGGAGACCGTCGCGCCCATGGCGTCGGTGCGTGAGCCGAGTTGTCCGGTCGCATCGTGCGTGTACGTGACCGTGCGGCCGTCGAAGTCCGTCTCCGACACGAGGCGGCCCGCCGGGTCGTACGCGTAACTCCAGGCCATGCCCAGCGGGTTGACGACCCCCGTGAGGCGCAGCGAGGAGTCGTAGGCGAACTCGTGCCGGGTGCCGTCCGGAGCGACGCGTGCCCGGAGCAGGTCGAAGTGCGTGTACTCGAAGTGCGAGGTCTGCCCCGACCGGTCCGTGTGACCGGTGCAGTTGCCCTCGCCGTCGTAGGTCCAGGTCTCGGTGGCGCCGTCCGGAGTGGTCCGCCGCAGCAGCCGGCCCTCCGCGGACCAGGTGAGGAGTGTGGAGTGCCCCGCCTCGTCGACGATCTCGACGGGCCGCCCCATGGCGTCGCGCCGCCAGACCACCTCGGCCCCGACGGCGTCCGTGATCCGCAGGGGCAGCCCCGCGGGATCGCACTGGACCGTGGTCGTGTGCCCGAGGGCGTCCACGATCGCGGAGACGTGTCCCGTCTCCGTGTAGACGGCCCGGTCGACGGCGCCCGTCGGATCGACGATGGCCGTGCAGTTTCCCCGCTCGTCGTACGCGTAGCGCCACGAGCCACCGTCCGGCAGGTCGATGACCGTGGCCAGATGGAGGTCGTTGTAGGCGGCCCTGACGACGCTGCCGTCGGGACGGGTCACCTCGACGGGCTGGCCCAGCTCGTTGTTGACGACACGCGTCGTCCGTCCCAGCTGGTCTGTCGACGACACCAGGTACTGCCGGCTGTCGTACTCCGTATGCGTCGTCCCGCCGAGGGCGTCGATCTCGGCGACCACCAGGCACGCTTCGTCGAGCACGTAACGGGAGACGGCGCCCTCGGCCGAGGTGACTTCGGTGATCCGGTGCCCGGGCCAGGCGGCATCCGTCCCGTCGTACGCGAAGGTGTTGGCCAGGTGTCCGTCCTCACCGCCCTGCGCGACGCAGCGGCCGTGCTCGTCGTAGGTGTAGGTGTAGCGGCTGCCGTTGGAGTCGCGCCACGCCGCCGGGCGGAGGCGCTCGTCATAGGCGAACTCCGTGGTCGCACCCGACGAGTCGGTCACCGAGGTGAGGGCGCCGTCCGTATAGCCGAACCGCTTGAGCGTCAGGTCCGTGCCGTCCTCGCCGGCCCCGGCCAGGCTCAGCGCCGTGACACGTCCTTCGTCGACGGTCAGGGAGAGGTGGTAGCCGCCCGAGTGCCGGATCGCCCGTGGTGTGCCGTCGGTGTCGAACTCGAACGCGATGGTGTTGCGGTTGCGGTCGGACACCAGCCTCAGGAGGGCGACGCCGCGATCCGGCGGCGCGAAGTGCCGACTCAGGCCGCCCACGGGGTCGTCGACGCGGTAGCCGCCGTCGTCCAGCCGGGTCAGAGGCCGGCAGGGACCCGTCTGGGGGCGTACCTCGGCGCCCGGGCCCTCGGGATGGGGGTATTCGAGCAGCAGTCCGTCTTCGCCGACGAGGACGATGCCCTGCTCGTCGATCTCCAGTCGCTGGTCGACCGTCGACGCCCACGAAGGGCCGAACCACCATCCCGTGCGATGTCCGGACGACACCCGACGGGTGAAGAGCAGCGGCAGTGTCGCCTCCAGGGCGACGTCCGTCTCGGTGAGAAACATGTGGCCGGTGGCGACATCGACAGGGTCACCGCACCCCTTGACCTTGCTCTTCAACCGGTTGAAGGCGCCCTTGACACCGTCGTCCAGCATGCCGCGGGCGTTCTTGCCCAGCCCGCGGACGGCGAGGCTCATGGCCTTCATGCCGCCCCGGAGGTTCTTCATCTCCTTCAGGCCCTTGGCGAGTTTGCCGAGGCTGGTGATGCCCTTGCCGCCGGGTATGCAGTCCAGCGCCGCGAATGCCACGTCCCATAGGGACGCTTGGCCTTGGGAGTATTTGTAGAGCGTGTCCGCGAGCACGACGAGCGCGGCCACGAGCACGATCGCGCCGAGGATCGGCCCGCCGATGATCATCGCGATGATCCCGACGACCGCGACGACGACCTTGCAGACCGTGACGATGGTGTCCCAGTTGTCCTCGAACCAGTGACCGACGTCCTGCCACCAGTGCCGGTTCGGAATCCCGGCATCGGACGCCTCGTCGATCTTCCGCTTCGCCTCACCCGCCGCGTCGTCCCGCATCTTCCGGGCGTCCTCGGCCATCTTCTTCGCGGCATCGAGGGCGTTCTGCGCGGTGGTGACGTCCGACTGGGCCGTGGTGTGCGCGGACTTGGCACTCTGCACGTCCCGGGTGGCGGCCCGCACCTTCCCCTCGTCCGGCTTGTCGGCGTCCGATTTGCTGCCGGTGGGGTCGTCCTTGTACTTGTCGGCTTCCTTCGTCGCCCGCGTGACCCACGAATCGGCCGAGGAGAGCCGGGACTTGGCGGAGGACAGGTCCGACTGCGCTTCCTTCGCTTTCGCCAGGGCCTTGTCGGCCAGGGCCTGGGCCCGCTCCAGCTTCGGCCAGTAGTCCGCGAGGGCGTCGCCGCACATCTCGTAGGACTTCTTCAGCTTCTTCAGGTTCTTCGGGACGTCCTTGAACTGCTCCTTGAACACCTCCGCCGACTTGCCCGCCCACTGCAGGAGGGTGTCCTCGCCGGCCATGCCCTTGACCAGGCGCAGGGCGTCGGAGACGTCGTCGGCGAAGTCGTGCAACTGCGTGGCCAGGGTGCGGACGCGCTGCGGATCGCCCGGGGTCGGGTCCCTGTCCAGGTCGAGTGGATGCCAGTCCGCCGGTCGGTACCCCGCCATGTCCCCGCAACCCCCGTTGCCGTTCTTCACTCATTGCGCGTGCGTCCCGGCAAAGGTATCGGGTGGGTCAAGTGCGGCTCGGGGTCATGTCCTGCACCCCCACCACCCGTAGCAGTTGCAGTCGTTCGAACGACTCGGTGCCCGGGCGGGCCGTGTGGATGACGAGGTGCTGGTGGGTGTCGGTGTTGATGAGGACCTCGCAGTCCAGTTCCAGGAGGCCGACGGACGGATGGAGGAAGCGCTTCGTCGTCGCGCGGCGTACCGCCACCTCGTGTTCGGACCACAGGCGGGCGAACTCCTCACTGCCTGCGAGGAGTTCGGCGACGAGGGCGGCGGGGACCGGGTCGGCGGGGCGGGCGGCGGCCACCGCCCGGAGGTTGGCCACGTGTTCGCGGGCCCGTGCCGGGCGGTCCTCCGGCGGGAAGAGGCCGTGGGTCGACGGGTCCAGGAAGTAGCGGCGGAGCAGGTTGCGTTCGCGCGCCGGGCGGGCCAGGACGTCGCCGCTCAGCGCCCGCGACAGGGCGTTCTGGGCCAGGACCTCGCCGCAGTCGGTCGTCACCAGTGCCGGGGTGTCGTGCAGCCGGTCCAGGACCAGCAGCAGCCCCGGGCCGACATGGGTGCCGGTCGCCTCCCGGCGCGGGGGTTCCTCGCCGGTCAGGTGGAACAGGTGGTCCCGTTCGTCCTGCGTCAGGCGCAGCGCGCGGGCCAGTGCCGCCAGCATCTGGCGGGACGGGCGCGGGCCCCGGGACTGTTCCAGGCGCGTGTAGTAGTCGGCGGACATGCCGGCCAGCGAGGCCACCTCCTCGCGCCGCAGCCCGGGGGTGCGCCGCCGGGCGCCGGGCGGCAGGCCCACGTCGGAGGGGTCCAGGCGGGTGCGGGCGTGGCGCAGGAAGTCGGCGAGTTCGGGGCGGTTCACCTCTCCAGGGTGGCCCGGGGCGTCCGGCTTATCCAGGGACTGCCGGTCCCCTGATCGGGAGGTCTCTCCCGGTGGCGAAGGACCGGGGTGAGGGTGATGGGACCAGAGCGAAGGAGAAGGTCATGATCACTCTTGTCACCGGGGCGACCGGCCAGGTCGGGCGGCGGTTCGTGCCGCGGCTGATCCAGCAGGCCGGGGCAGATGAGCGGGTAAGGGTGCTCGTGCGGGAGGCCGCCCGTGGGGAGCCGTTCGCCGGGCTGGGCGCCGAGGTCGTCGTCGGCGACCTGCGGGACGAGGAGGCGCTCGGCAAGGCGGTCGCCGGGGCGGACGCCGTCGTGAACGTCGCCGCCGCCTTCCGCGGGGTGCCGGACGAGGAGGCGCGGGCCGTCAACCTGGACGCGGCCGTCGCCCTGGGCAGGGCCGCGGTCTCGGCCGGCGTACGGCGGTTCGTGCAGGTCAGCACCGGGCTCGTGTACGGCACGGGACGCGGCCGCCCGCTGACCGAGGACGACGAGAGCCGGCCCGGCGGGGAGATGTGGGGCGCGTACCCCGAGTCCAAGGCGATCGCCGAGCGGGAGCTGCTCGCGCTGGCGGGCGGCATGGAGGTGCGGATCGGGCGGCTGCCCTTCGTCTACGGCGAGGGGGACCCGCACCTCGCGAACTCCCTGCACTGGGCCGCGCACTGGGCACCGGCCCAGCGGCTCCAGATGGGTCACCACGCCGACGTCGGGCAGGGGCTGCTGCGCCTCCTGTACGCCCCCGCCGTGAACGGCCCGGTCCACAACATCGCGGACGACGCCCCGGTCACGGCCGTGGACCTGCACCAGCTCAACGGCGTCGAACTGCCCGAGGGCACGGACACCCGCACCGACCGCGACCCCTGGTTCGGGATCATGTCCACCCGGAAGATCCGCCGGGATCTCGGCTTCCGGCCGATCTACCCGAGCGTCTGGACGGCCCGGGACGCCGGGGCCCTGTAGGACCGGGCCGGGCGGTGTTCCAGGTCGGGTTCCGGTTCCCGCCTCGTGCCGTGATGATCGCTGTGCGGGGCGTGGGGATCCACCCGAGGAGCAGTGTCCGGTACTGGAGTCGTTGCTGCCTGCGGCGGGTGTGAGTCGCCCACGGGGCGGGCTGAACCCTCCTCGGCGATACTGTGCTCATGGAGTACGTCGGCCGGGTGCCCGCCCCGCCGCTCGACCGGTTCATCGACGACATCTACTGCCTGACCGGGGTGCCTAGCCACCGCCGGATGGTTGTCCCGCCGATGCCGTCGGCGCACCTGGTGATCAACCTGGGCGGACCCGCCCGCCTGTGGGATTCCGACCCTTCGGTGCCACCGGCGTTGTTGACCGATGGATGGTTCATGGGGTTGTGGACCAGGCGTTTCCTCTATGAGTACCCCACCCGGGTGCGGCTTGTCGGGGTGCACTTCAAGCCCTGGGGCATGTCGCCGTTCGTCGGCATTCCGGCGACCGAGCTGCGGGACAGATGGGTGCCCGTCGACGCTGTCTGGCAGCGGTCTGTGGACCGGATTCGCAACCAGGTCGGCGACGTGACCTCGGCCGCAGAGACACTGCGGGTCCTGGAGGACGAGCTGCGATCGCGGCTTGTCGATGCACCGTCGCGCGGTCTCGACCTGGTCCGGCACACAGGCGGGTGGCTGGAAGCGTCCTACGGCGCGGTACCGGTCGCCGCGCTGAGCGAT
>NZ_JAGXJL010000110.1:0-10954 GCF_019091475.1 Streptomyces sp. GbtcB6
CGACACGTCACGCCCGCGGTTCGGCAGGCCGCGCCGAGGCGCCGGCGCCTCGCCGACGGGTCACTGCCAGGCCGAGGAGCCCGGCCGCCGTCGCCGCGTACGTCCTCGGCGGCTGCGGTACGTCTGCGAGATGACGTACGCCGACGACCACCAGGAGCACGAGCAGCTGCGCGGCGACCCGAGTTGCAAGAGGTGTCACGCCGTCCTCGCCCGGGCCGTCGACCGCTCGACAGCCGCACACCTCTAGCACTTTTGCCATCCGGTCCGCCGGACAGTGCTCGAACGGATCGCCCACACCTATGCATCACGGCCCAGCGGCCCGTCGTCATCGTCATCATCACGAGCCGTCGCACCGTCTCCAGCCGCCTCTCAAGGTGCGCGTACGTGTGCGCGCCTACGCGTGTGCGCGACTGCGCGGCTGCGCGTTGGCACACCTCTTGCATTCACGAACGCGCAAGCCCGGCGGCCCGCTTCGCGGACCACGCTGCGCGTCAAAGCTCTTGCATTCACAAAGTCACAAGGAGGCAGTCGGAGCCGAGGTCATTCGTAATGCATGAGGTGTGATCGGAACGATCATCGCGAAGCGAGCGGCGAAGCCGTCAGCAGGAGCGTGATCAAAATCAGCACACCTCTTGCACTCCGGTCGTAGCTCGCGTGTGCGAGGGCGGCAGACTCGCGTCATGAGTACAGCGCGACGTCGACTCGGCATCGGTCCGAGCACCACCAGGAGCACGCCGACCGACGACCCAAGCCCGCGGCTGTTGGCCGCCGAACGCGTTGAGCCGGGTGCACTCCTGGGGGAAGTCGAGCGGCGGGACGTCGCCGACCGGAAAGGCCGGCGGAACCTCGGGCCGGGCGTCACCCCGGACACCGCAGCAGCAGCAAGTTAGTGCTCAATGTGACATTGAGCGGTCGGCCGGGGACGGCCGGACCATGGCCAGCGCCTGCCGGAGGCCCACCCCGACCGCCCTCGGTCGGGGACGGCGAAGAGTGTCTTCGCCGATAGCTTGCTCCGCTCGCGGAAGCTCCCCTTCGGTACCAACTTGCTCGGCTGGCCGTGCTCCTGGCGGTGGCCGGCGGACCGGTCCCCGGGGCCTCTCCCGCGCGGGGAGTGGGGCAGTAACCGGGGGCAGCAAGGTAGTGCTCACTGATATCAGTAAGCCGGTCCGCCGACGCCCGGGCACGGTCCGGCGGCGACGTCCCGGAGGACGTGGGGGCGCAGTAACCGGGGACAGCGAGTTATTGCTTACTGGGCCCAGTTTCGCCGGAGCCGCCATCCCGGCCGGGGTCACTCCTGGGGAGTTCCGACGCGGCGGGCGAGGTGCCGACGGGCGCGCTCCTCGAGGACGGCGGGGTCGGTGTCGTCGTCCTGGTCGTCGTTCTCGCGTCGGCGTCGAGCAGATGCTTCCTCGCGCCGGAGGGCGAGGGATTCGAGCATCGCGGCGTACGCCTCGGCGACCTCGCCGGAGGTGAGCACCACGACCGCGTCGGCGACGTCGGCGAGCGCCAGGACCTCGCGCACGCGCTCGCCCATGGCGGCAGGGTCGGTGTTGCCGTCGGTGCCCTCGGCGGCCTCCACGGTGGCGAGGTCCAGAGCGCGGCGGGAAACCGCGGCCCACCCTTCGTCAGTGACGGCGACTCCGGCCCGGAGCTCGCCGCCGTCGGCGTCGGCCGCCAGGAGCAGGTCGAGGTCGTCGTCCTCGGTGTCGCCGCCCTCGATGCCGAGGATCTGTCTGAGGTAGCGGGTCCACTCGATCGCGCGGCGGCCCTTGGTGGCCCGCTCGTACTCGTGCCAGCGGCCGAGGTTCCACTCCAGCGAGCCCTGGCCCGCCGCGTCATCCTCCGGGACACCGCCGGTCAGGTCGCCGATCCTGCCGAGCAGTTCGAACGGCGCTACGTTCCCGCCGGCCGCCGTCTTGAGGTCGGCGCGGGCGAGTTCGAGCGCGGGCGCCTTGCCGTCCTGGGTCTTGGCGATGTACTCGGCGAGGTCGTTCGCGTCGCGCTCGGTCTCCAGCCGCTTGAAGTCGACGCCGTGCTCCTGGTCGGGCGTGAACGCCGGGTTGACCTTGCGCAGGGCGCCGGTCCACACCGACCGCCACTGGTCCTGCCACTCCTTGAGTCCGTTCTCGGTCGGCTCGAAGACACCGACGACGCGCTTGTCAGCCCGCTCGCCCTCGGTCCGGCCGCCGACGAACACGATCGCGTGGATGTGCGGGTGCCAGCCGTTGACCTGGCCTACGGTCACCTCGGTCGCCCGGATCATGCCGACGTAGCCGATCCGGTCCCGGAGGCCCTCGCGGTCACGGTGCCGGGCGCCGTCCGAGGACCGCCTCCCGGCCCACGTGCCGCCGGAGATAAGCCGTTGATAGGCGCCGGGCCGCCGGGGGACGTCCGGCGTCTTGCGGGTGCCCTGGAGCGCGTCCATCAGGTCGGCGAGCCGGTCGGTGTGGCCGTGCCGGGCGGTGAAGGTGACCAGGTAGGCGGTCCCGCCGCGTCGGACCCACTCGACTACGGCGGTGGTGATTTCCTCGGCCCGCTTGTGGCGGATGGTCGCGGCGCACACGGGGCAGAGCCAGATCCGCCCGCAGCGCATGAGGCCGAGGACGACCGAGGTCCCGGCGGCGGTCTGGGCGACGATCACGCCGGAGGCGGGATCCATGAGGGCGCGTCCGCAGCCCTTGCACGCCCCGTCCCCGGTGATCCGCCACAGCGTCCGGCGCCGGGCGTAGCGCTCTCGCTTGCGGGCGCGGGCTGCATCGCTCCGCTTCGCGTCGCTTCCTTCCGAGAGGCTGTCGCCTCTCGGGCTCTCCCCATCCACACCGTCCGGCGTTTCCGCAGGTCGGAGGGGTGCGGGAAACTCTGTTGTTTCTTTCCCAAGGGCGTCCGGATTTGCCTCACCAGCACCGTTGGCCGCTTCCCCGCCATTGGTGATCTTGGCAATGATCCGCTTCGCGGCCTTGCGGCACGCCTCGGAGCAGTAGATCTTGGGCCGTTTGCCCGGGGTCCGGATGATCCGGTTGCCGCATCCAGGCCGGTTGCAGCAGTGGCTGCCGTCCCGCCCGGCGGCACGCGGGGCGGTGGGTGTTGCAGACGCCGAAGCGTCCCGTACGCTGGGCACAGACGAGTCCCTTGGTTGTGGAAGACCGGGTGTGACGTCAGAAGCGGTCCGGGATTAGGCCCCCGGGCCGTTTCGCTTTGCTGGGGTTGATCCTGCCACTTTGTGTGGCGGACGTTCCCCCCGCCGCGCCTGACGGCCGTGGGGCTGGTGGGGTTTGACGAGCCGTAGAAAGCCCCGCCGGTCGAATTGACCGGCGGGGCTCGGTCGTTCAGTCGGTCAGGACTCGCGTCGCCACTCCCAGGGCTCGCCCGCCTCGGCGGCCCGGTCGGCTGCGTCGGCCAGGGCACGGGCGTGCGCGGCGGCCGGCGCCTTCGTCCAGCGGTGGCGTGCGATCTTCATCAGCAACTCGGCGACCGCGACCGCCTTGTCCGGCGGGATCGCCCCGCCCTCGCCCGGGTCCTTGAGCAGGTCGACCAGCGGGCGGCGGGCGGTCGCCGACAGGCAGCCCTCGGCGTAACCGGCGATGCTGGCCAAGACCTTGAGCGGGTGGCGGTCCTCGCCGAAGAAGTCGGCGCCGTGGGAGACGACCATGTGCGGCTCGGCGTCGGTGATGGCGGGCTTGCGGGTCATCGCTGGACTCCGATCACGACGAGGTAGGCGTCCTGGGTGGGCGAGTAGTGCACGTGGGCGGCGGACTGGCCCGCCTGGCGGGCCTCCTCGGCACGGTGGGTGGCCTTGAGGGAGCCGCGGGTGTCTCCGGCCGGGTAGCGGTCCAGGACCCGCAGGACGTGGTTGCAGTGGTCGCAGGCCATGGCTCACCGCTCCAGGAGGGTGACGAGGGTCAGGACCAGGAGGGCGCCACCCATGCAGGTCAGGTCGACGGCGCGGCGCAGGCAGACGAACTTGGCGACGGCGATCTGCGAGAGGGCGACGACCTCGGCGGCCAGGTCCCGCTCCTCGGCGAGGGCGAGCAGCTGCTGCGGGGTGAGGGTGGCCCACAGCGGGAAGCCGCCGCCACCACCGAGGTTGGGACGGACGGCCCGCAGGAGCAGACCGGCCGCGACGGCCAGGAGCAGGAGGCCGAACCCGCCGGTGACGTAGGCGGGGACGTCCAACGGCAGGTCCTGGGCGACGGTGAAGGCGCCGGCCATCACCGCGCCGACGAACGCGAGCAGCAGGCTCGCCTTCGAGTTGGTGACGCCGATCTCCGACTTCGCCTCGGCGTACAGGGCGGACAGCGCCGACTGGGTGGGCGTGCTCATGCCGCGACCTCCTCGATCTCCTTGAAGCGGGCGGCGACCCAGCCCGTGGACCAACCGGTGAGCGCGGCGACCTCGCGCTGTGAGCGGCCGTCGCGGATGCCGTCGGCGACGGCCTGGCGGGCCTGCTCGATGCTCATCTTCTGAACGGGCTCGGCGTCTTGAGCGGTCTCGTGAGCGGGGGTGCTCACGACCGCGCTCATGGCCGGGCGGGGGGTGCTCACGGCGGGGCTCACGCGCTCGGCGTCGGTTGCCCGGGCCTCCACGGCCTTTCGCTCGCGTTCGGCGGTCTTGGCTGCCTCCTTGGCCTTCCGGGCGGCATCCTGTTCCCGGCGCTCACGGTCGGCGCGGTCCTGGTCTTCGCGGTGCTGGCGGTCGATCCGCTCCTGCTCCTCACGGCGGCGGCTGTCGGCACGGTCCTCGCGGGCCCGCTCCAAGTCCGCCTCGTGCTCACGCTCCTGGCGGGCCAGGGAGGCCGCGTGCTCACGCTCGCGCTCACGTTCGGCCGCGCCCTCCTGGCGGCGCTCGCGCTCGGCGGCCTCCTGCCGCTCACGCTCCAGCCTCAGGGCCTCCTGCTCACGCTCGCGGTCGGCCCGTACGCGGTCCTCGCGCTCACGGCGCTCACGGAGGCGGGCCTCCTGCTCATCCCGGCGCTCAGCCTCGATCCGGGCGGCAGCGGCAGCGATCTCCCGGCGCCACTTGAGCGACGCCTCGGCGACCACAATGAGCACCACGGGCGCGGCCATGTGCACGCCGACGCCGACCGCGTCGCCCTTGAGCGCCGAGAAGCCGGTGTTGAGCAACACGCTGGTGCCACCGGTCAGCACCCGCAGGACGACCGGCCAGCCGCTCGTGGACCCGCCGAGGCGGGCGACGATGGCGTCGACCCGGATAGAGATGACCACGGCGACGTCGACCACCAGGGGCAGGATCGGCGCCGACCACTCCCAGCCGGGCGGGGTGGACCGTTCGACCAGCGGCGTGACGGTGAAGACCGAGAACAGGATGACGCCGAAGACGATGATCCAGCTCAGCCGGAGGATCTTCTCGGCGGCCTCAACCTGCTGCTGAGTGTTGAGCTGCATGGTCACTTCCTCCCGGCCTTGGAGCTGGTGAGGAAGCCGGACGCGGTGGCCTTGATCTCCGTGCGCTGGATGACCTGGCCCTGGTAGACGTGCGTGGTCGACCCGGCCTTGACCTTGGCGATCACGGAACCGATGGCCGTGACCACGAAGCCGAGTCCGGCGACCGGACCGGTGACCGTGAGCGCGCCCATCAGGGTCGCGGACGACAGCCCCTGGAAGAACAACCAGGCTCCGCAGCCGAGTCCGAGGGTGCCGGCGCCAACTCCGATGCTGGCGACGGCGACGCCGACGGCCCACTGCGGGGCGATCCGGGAGTCGGGCTGGGGGACGGCGGGGGTGGTGCCGATCGCGGGGACCGGCGAGTACGAGTAGCCGGGCTCGCGGTACGAGGTCGGGACCGGCTGGGGCTCCGGCTGAGGCTGGTACGCCTCCTTGATCAGCCGGGCGGCCTCCTCGGCGGCCTCGGCAGCGGTGAGCGGGCGGGGTACGTGATACTGCGGATCGGTGGTCACGGGGTTCCTCCGTGGCTGTCCAGGCGGGCCGCCCGGTTGCATCGGGCGGCCCTCCGTCTGCTGTGCGGCGGGGTGTGCGGTGGAGCTGTGCGGGCGGTGTGCGGGCCGGTGTGCGGCCCTATTCACACGCCGCGTGACGTGGGAACTCGCGCTGTGCGGGCTGTCCGGCTGTGCGGGGCTGTGCGGGTCGGTCAGACCCCGGCGAGCTGGGGGAGTAGGCGGTACACGCCGTCCTCGCCCGTGGCGGCCAGGCGGCCCTCCTCGGCGAGGCGCTTCATCTGCTTGGAGACCCAGGAGCGGTCCCGGCCGATCTGCTCCAGGAACGGGGTGATCTGGCGGACGGCGACGGTGCCCGGGCCGACCGAGGCGAGCGTGGCGATGATGTCGTCCAGGAGCTCCCGGGCCTCCTCCGGGCCGGGCTTGGCCTCGGGGAGGGCGGCGGTGCCCTCGGCGGCGGGGAGCTCGGCGGTGGGGTCGAGGTCGGCGTCCTCGGCGTCGACGTAGCGGGCGATCTCCATCACGGACTCCTGCTGCTCGGTCGACTGCGCGGGCTGGACGGTGGACTGGACGGCCGGGGCGCCCTCGATCCCGGCCCGGGCACGGCGGTTGGTGAACAGGTCGCCCGCCACGCGCTCGGCGGCGGCCGCCGTCACCGGACCCAGCTCGGGCCGGACGGACGCGAACTGCTCCACCACGTAGCGGGCCATCCGCTCGTACGTGCCCTCGGCCGGCGGGCCGGTCCAGAACGTCCGCGCGGGGTTGGCGTAGAGGTCCTCGTCCACCCCGGCGGACACCAGGTACACGTAGCCCTTGCGCTTGTTCGCCCAGGCCGCCGGGTTGGCGCCCGCGTCCAGGACCTCCTCGGGGAGCGCGAAGGAGGCGTCGTCGCCCTTCACGCCGAAGCACATCGCGGCGGGCAGGCTCGCGCGGGTGTCGGTCGACAGCTGGTAGCCGGACGCGCGCTGCATGCTGACGACGAGGGAGACGCCGGCGGAACGGGCCTCCTGCGCGATGCCGGTGAACACGTCGTCGCCGAGCTCGCGCAGCAGCTTGGCGGCCTCCTCGAACCAGGCGAGCAGGTACGGCATCCCGTCGCACCCGCAGGCCCCGGCCTTGGCGCAGGAGTGCGCGGGGTCGGTCTGCACCTCGGCGACCGCGGGCTCCCAGGCGCGGTAGCTGTGGTCGCGCAGCCAGCTGGTGCGCGCGGGGATGACCGCCTGGACGGCCGCGACCATCGCCGAGGCGGACGGGGTGTCGAGCGCTGCCCAGTCGAACGCGGGCAGCAGCGGCTGGAAGTCCTGGCCGCTCTTGGCCGCGTCGGCGAGCCAGACCGCGACGTCCTTGCGGCTGAAGATCTCCAGGAGGATGTCCAGCGCGCCCTCGGTCTTGCCCGAGCCGGTCATCCCCATGACCAGGAGGTGGATGGCGTCCAGGAGCGGCAGGACCAGGTCGCTGCCGTCGTCGTAGACGCCGATCCGCAGCGGGATTTCGACGCTCTGGCCGGGCGCGAACGGCCCGGGCCAGATGGTCGGGGTCTTCAGCTTGTCCTCGGGCACGATCACGAACTGCCCTCGCCTCGCGCTTTCCGGGTCGGCCTGGTGACGGATCGCGGTGACCGGCACGTCCAGCGCCGACGCGATCCTCGGGATGGCCTTGGAGACGTCGTCGGTGGTCAGCTCACCGGCAGGCAGCTCGTACGGGACGGTGACCCGGTTCGGCTCCACCGTGACGTTCTTCAGCTTGGTGCGGGCCAGGCCGACCTTTTCGAGCAGGCCCTTGTCGGAGTCGGAGGCGGAGGTCTCCGGCGTCGACGTCCGCATGATCTGGCGGATGTTCCAGGTCAGAGCGAGGGTCGCGCCGCCCATCGCGTACAGGTCGGGCAGCGGGCCGGTCATCGGACCGGACAGCGCGGCGGCGGTCACCCAGGTCGACCCGGCCGCCACGGTGATCGCCGAGTGCAGGCGACGCTGGGAGCTGGCGTCCCGGCCCGCCCACCAGGTCGCGGCCGTCAGGCCGACCGAGGCGAGGGTCAGACCAACCCCACCCCAAGGCGAGTCGGACCACATCGTGTTGGCGCCGGCGCCCGCGACACCGACCGCGCCGGTCAGGATCCACGGCGGGGTGTACGGCTTGGCCCGGTGCCACAGCCAGGCGCCCATCCCGGAGGCGCTGCTCCCGGAGTTGAGGCGGTCTTCCTGCTGCTGCGCGGCTTCCTTGCTGGTCATGGCGTACCGCCTCTCAGAACTGGAACGGGTTGACGGAGGGGGCCTGGCGCTGCGGGCGCGGACGCATCAGATCGGCGTACTCGCGCTGGAACGCGCCGTACGCGGCCACCGCGTTCTTCGCGGCCGCCGTCGCGCCGTCACCGGCCTTCTTGAGCTTCCGGGCGACCTTCCGGGCCCGGAGTTTGGTCTGCACGGCGTTGTCGCCCGGGAGCGGCTGAGCCTGCCCCAGGCGGGCCTCCAAAATCTTCGCGGCGATGGCCAGCTCGATGGACGCCTGGAGCATCAGCGCGCGGACGTGGTTGCAGTAGGTACGAACGTCGTCCGTGCTGGCGAACTGCGGTTCCCCCAACACGAAGTGGCTGGCGTTCTGCCCACTACCGCCGGAGCCAGAGCTGCCGGAGCCCCCGTTCCGGTTGGCCTGGACGTTGACGTTCAGACCGAACGACGGGGCGAAGCCCGTGAAGTTCTTCGTGCCCTTGGCACCCGTGGCCGCGTCGACAAACGGGTTCCGTGCCTGCTGCTGCTGTCGGTACTGCCGGTTGGCGGCCCTGTTGGCCGATCCGTTGTCCGCCACTTGTCCTCCTGTGAGCGCCCGAAGGTACGAATCAATCGGCCAGGAGGTACTTAACGTACCTTGCCGACGTCCCGAAGGTACATCAAGCACTGATCGGGTGCAAGGATGTACCTTGGGGGGGTCATTGATGTACCTTCGGGGGTGTACCGCGCTCCGACAAACAGGGAGAAGCCATGGCATACAAGGCGCCGGAGGGGAAGGGGTATGCGGATGTGGCCGCCCACTTCCGCACGCTGATCAAGAACGGGGAACTTGCCCCAGGCGACGCACTCCCGTCAGTCGCTGAGATCCGCGACCAGTTCGGTGTGGCGGCCAAGACCGTGAGCCGCGCCTTGGCCGTGCTCAAGAGCGAGGGCCTGGTCACCTCTCGCGGGGCGCTGGGGACCATCGTTGAGAAGTCCCCCATCGTCATCACCGGCGCGGACCGGCTGAAGCGGATGGAGACGAACGGGCGGCGCTACGCGCCAGGTGAGACCTCATCCGGTCACCAGGTGATCTGGCGGTCGGTCTACGACACCGAGGTGTGCACGGCCCTCGATCTGGAGCCAGGCGACGAGGCCGTGATCCGCATCCGCGTCTTCCGTCAGGACGACAAGCCCACGTCCGTCGGTGTCTCCGTCTATCCGCCCCACACGATCGCGGCCGTCCCTGAGCTGGCCGACGACGTGCGCATGGTGAAGCAGTTCGACAAGCTCTACACCGAGCGGACCGGCCGCCAGGTCGTGAAGGGCCAGCGTCTGGCCCAGGCCCGACAGGCATCCCAGGATGAGCTCAACGCTCTGGAGATCGACGCCCCTCCGCACTCCGCTGTGGCCGTCCTCGTCACCGCCGTGACCTTCCACGACGACGACCAGGCACTGGGCTACTGGGAAGACGTCTACGCTCCGGGCGCGAGGGTCCCCATCCCTGAATGACCCCGCCTCGCCCCCAAGGCCGCCCCTACGCCCCTGCCGAGCCACGGCGGGGGCTTTCTGTTGCCCCGGGCCCGCCCGGCTGTCCAGCGCGCGTACAGACAGCGGGGGCTCTGCCCCCACACCCCCGGCCACCGCTCCCAGAGGGGCAGCCTGTTTTTCGGGTGCGGGTTGTGGGTGGTCGGCGGGTCGCGGGGGTTCCCTCCGGTCGGACGACCCTCCGCACCATGCCGCACGGCCGCCGCGGGCGCGACGAAAAGCGTGTCGCACCCACGACACCCGCACGGCCCACCGTGAGTGCCGCCCGACCGGAGGGAACCCCCGCTCTGGCCCCGCCTCATGGGCGCGGGCGCGGAAGGCCGGCGGGACTACTCGCCGTCGGCGTCCTCCGGGAGCTCCGGGAGGACGGGGCCGCCGATGCCGATGCCGAACCGGAAGCCGGGCAGCGGGAGCGCCGCCTGGTCGCCCGGAGGGGCCGAGGTCTGCCTCCGGCGGCGGGGCTCCGGCGGGGTGGGCGACGGCCGTACCGGCGGCGGGGACGGCGCGGCCGGTTGCGGCGGAACCGGGGCCCGACCTGCGGGAATCGTTTCGTCAACTGACGGAACAGGGTCCTGTCGGGTTCCGTCAGTTGACGAATTGGCGCGCGCGTCGGCCAGGCCGCGTGAGTACCCGGCGATCCTGATCCCGGCCTCACGGCGGGCGCGGTACGCGTACTCGCGGTGGGTGCGCGAGCAGTAGTCCTTCGGCCGGCCGACGGCGGACTGTTGGATCGGGCCGCCGCACCAGGCGCACAGCGGTTCGCCGTCGGGGTCTCTGGGGTTGGTGGTGCTCATGCAGGCGACCGTACCGAGAGTGAGACCCAGTGGGTCTCACCGGGCCGTGGTCGGGCCTGTGGTCGGGGGTGCAACAACTCACGCGACATCTGTTGCGCCAACTGTTGCGACAACTCTTGCGCGACCCGGATTCCGGCGCGGCCCGTTCCCGCAGGTAGGCCCGCGTGGTCGGGGGCTTCCACTTTCGCTGACATCCCCTCTACGACCCCCACGCCCGCCGACGACTAGGAGAAGGAGGTGGGTTGGGGCGGGAGCGCGGCGGGCGGGCGAGGGAATCGGGCGCGGGTCGTCGCCTGTTCCGCCCGGCTCGCGCCGTGCGGGTCGGCTGGTGGGGCCCGGCCGACGGCCCGGAGCCGGGGGTGCGAATCGACGTGTCCGGCGCGTCAGTCGGCGTCCGGCGTGTCCGCCGACCTGTCCGGCCGACACGTCACGCCCGCGGTTCGGCAGGCCGCGCCGAGGCGCCGGCGCCTCGCCGACGGGTCACTGCCAGGCCGAGG
>NZ_JAGXJL010000111.1:0-10856 GCF_019091475.1 Streptomyces sp. GbtcB6
CCACCCCCAAGACCACCCACACCAAGCTCAACGACCCCGCCAGCCCCACGGCACGGCAGATCTCAAACGCGGTCTGACGCGTAAATAGGTCCGGTTCAGGGGCTGTTTGGGCAGGACTCGGTGCCCGGTGGTCAGTGTGGCCGCCGGGCACTGGTCTGTGAGCGGTCAGGCTGCGCCTTCGATGGGATTGAGGGTGACGGTGTAGCCGAGCTGGTTGAGGGCGGTGACCGCGCGGCGGGTGGCGCGTTCGGGGTCGCGCAGGACGAAGTAGGTGCCGTCGAGTTCGTGGTAAGGGACGTTGTCGGTGAGCATGTGCCAGATCGCGGTGATGATCGAGTGCTCCACGGTGACCAGGGCCTTCATCGGTCCGCGGCGGGCGGTCAGCCGCTTGTAGCGGGCTTGTAGGTAGGTGTCCTTGGTTCTGGCTGCGCCGAAGGCGGCGAGTCCGAGGGCGCCTTTGAGGTACGGGTTGCCGGGGCGGACCTTGGTGGTTTTGGTGCGGCCGGCGGACTCGTGGCGTCCTGGGCAGACCCCGGCCCAGGACGCGAGGTGCCCGGCCGAGGCGAACCGGGTCATGTCCCCGCCGGTCTCCGCGATGATCACTTCGGCGACGGCCTGGTTGATGCCGGGGACGGTGTCGAGCAGGTCGAGGGCGCCTCGAAAGGGGGCCATCGCCTCCTCGATCCGTTCATCGAGTTGTCCGATGGCGCCGGTGAGCTGGTCGTAGTGGTCCAGGTGCAGCCGGGTGAGGAAGGCGTGGTGGGCGCGGAAGCGGCCGGTCAGGGCCTCGGTGAGTTCGGGGATCTTGTTGCGGAGCTTGCGTCTGGCCAGGTCCGCGAGGATCTGCGGGTCGCGTTCACCCGCGATGAAGGCCTCCAGCATGACCCGGCCGGAGACGCCCATGATGTCGGAGGCGACCGCGGCGAGTTTGATGCCGGTGTCCTTCAGCAGCTTCTCCAGCCGCTGCACGATCTGCCCCCGTTCGCGGGTCATCTGGGTGCGGGCCCGGGTCAGGTCCCGCAGCTCGCGCACCGGAGCGGTTGGCACGAACGAGGGGCGGACCAGACCGTGGGAGCCGAGCTGGGCCAGCCAGGCGGCATCGGAGACGTCCGTCTTGCGGCCGGGCAGGTTCTTGACCTGCCGGGCGTTGACCAGGATCACGTTCAGCTCCTCGGCCAGCAGGTAGTAGAACGGCTTCCAGTAGTCCGACGTCGCTTCGATCACGACCAGCGTCACCTCGGCGGCCAGCAGGTGGTCGCGGAGCGCGAGGACCTGGTTCGTCGTCGAACCCCAGGTCGTGGTCTGGGTGATGAACGACCCCCGTCGCTTTGTGCTCGGGGTACGGACGCACGCCTTGGCGTCCTTCTTGCTGATGTCGAGGCCGGCGCAGCGTTCGTGCAGCACGTCCACGGTCTTGTCCCTCCCTCACCGACGGCCGGACAGCTCGCCGTTCCGGGAGGGCCAGGGTGGAACAGGAATTCTGACGCGCGTGCTCACAGCAACACTCCACGGTTCCCGTGGACGGCCCTCGGCACCATGCTGACCTGCGAGCTCACTGGCATCACAGATGCCTCGGTTTCGGCCGGAACGAACACCTTCAGCGTCCCGGACCGGCTTCAGCCCACGTCAGGGCGGACAGAAGCACCTTCGGCGTGCGCCACGGCATTTACCACGCCCCCGGCGCGCACCGAAGGTGCGCTGAGTCGCTGACCTGCGAAAATACGTGGCAGACGAGTCGGGCTATACGCCGGATTTTGTCACCCGGTCGCCTCGCGGCGGCCGGGGAGACGGCCATCCATCTAGGGCCAACGTTGCCGCTGGCCTCGTGCGGTCTACCCGCGGACTCGGGCGGGCAGCCCTCAAACGTCCGCGCAGAGCACGTTTCACGGCGCTCCTCTTGACCTTGCTCCGGGTGGGGTTTACCTAGCTGCCCAGGTCACCCTGGGCACTGGTGGTCTCTTACACCACCGTTTCACCCTTACCCAGCGCCTGAGCACTGGGCGGTTTGCTTTCTGTGGCACTGTCCCGCGGGTCACCCCGGGTGGCCGTTAGCCACCACCCTGCCCTGTGGAGTCCGGACGTTCCTCGGGAAGCCCCCTGAGGAGCTACACGCGGCCGTCCGCCCGGCTCGTCTGCCGTGTCGACCATGTTAGCCGACCAGGCGCGGCTCCTTGTTTCTTCGATCAGCGACCGAAGAGTGGATCCGGAGCCTCCTTGATCTGCGCCCCAGCCGCGAGCTCCTTCGTGGAGTAGTCGAGCCAGAGCTCTCCGGTCACCCTGCCCCTCGCTCCCAGCTGAAGTCCTGCGGCCATTGCCCACTCACGAACGCGCGCCTCGGCAAGCAGCCCATCTGGGCCGAGCAGATCGCCACGCCCGGCTTGGTCAAGTCGGAAGGAAGCGGTCACCCGGTCCGGGACCCGCCCGCTGCCACCGATGGCTATCGCCCGCTGTTGAGCCCAGGCTCGGACGGCGTGCGTCTCAGTCTTGGGGATAACTGGTCGCGGACGCTGCCTGGCTTGTGTAGCCAGGCATCCACAACTACGGGTGTTCCCGGAAGTGACCTGAGACTGGACAGAAGTGATGATCTCGGGATTGCCGCAACCGCACCGGTAGTCGCGGACAATCTCATCTGGGTTTTCCGGATTCCGATAGGGCTCGGAAACGGGCGACAGCAGGCTGTCTGTATGCGGGGCCGTCGGGGAGAGGCGACGCGGTGTCGGCGGGGCCGCCTTCTTCGGCTTTCGGCGCGGAGGGCGCAGTTCGCCCCATACCGCGGTGATGTAGGCATCGGCAGCGGCCTCGTGCCGAGCAGTGCCACCGTTGAGGTAGGCGTCCAGGCCCGGCGTAGCCTCGGGAAAGCGCGCCGAGAGGGCCGAGGCCACCGCGCTGGCCTGCTGGTAGGCCGTGGCCCGTTCAGGTACCGCTACGACCAGAGCGTGGGGAGCCTCCATCTCCGGCAGATCGCCGATTCTCACGTGGATGAGCAGATCCAGGATCCCTGCTTCAACAAGTACCCGGCTCTTGTCGTTCTCGTACTGGCGGCGGTCTCTCTGTCTGGCCGAGTGGTGGAACGCTCCGTCGTACTCAAGGCCTACACGGACGCCATGAGGCAGATGGAAGACCGCGTCGACCTCGACGTCCTTGTAGCGCCAGTGGGCCGGCTTATGCTCGGGCGGAACTGTGAGACGGTGCGAGGCGAAGTCGGGCACGCCGTCCGGCAGCCGCGGGTCTCTGCTCGTCGGCGGTACAAGGTCGATGAGTCCCGACAGCTCAGCCACCAGCCGGACCTGTTCCTTCGATATCCCAGAAGTCGAGCACTTGCCGCAGCCGGTGCCCTGGACACGGTTGAGGATCGTGGCCTCCCACACGTGGCCGTGACGGCACCTCCAGGACAAGGCCGCGTACGTGCCTGCGCTGCCCGCTGCAGCAGCATCTTTTCGCGAAATGTTGTGCTGGCTCGTCGGCAGCCAACGCGGATCAAGGTCCGGAGCATCCAACTCGTCCGCGATTTCTGGGAACCAGGTGAGCAGCGAGTTCGTGTCGTCGATCACGTACCCCGCGCACACCAGACAGCCGTTCCCCTGAAGCGCCCGCTCTTTGATCACCGCTTCGAAACGGTGCTCAACCGGCCGCCAAAGTCCGGTACTTGGATCGACCGACCAGGTCCGGCAGGCCCACGGCACACTCTCGTGTGAGGCGTGGGTGATGTCGCTCGCTGGTATCTGTCCACGGTACTGAGCAGCCAGCGTCGGAAGGTCCGCGAGCCGGGTCAATCGACGGCACTCGGGACACCCTGCCCCCTTCTGAATGCGGTCCTTGGGCCAGGCCGGCCACGGCTCATGGCCGAAGGCAAGGGGGCACTGCCACATGTACGGACTGACCTCGCCGCGTCTCTGAGCTGTCGCCGAGACGTTCTCGGGATGGACGAGGTTGTCTTGGTGCCACTGCGCAGCGACCTCGGGGATGTCCGCCACGGTCATTTCTCCACGACCACCGGTACGGTTGTCCCACCGGTACATGACCGTGATCTTGTGCCGATTCCAGTAAGCAACGACCTCAGCCTGCCGGGCCTGGGCCACCGCGAGTTCCTTCTTGATCAGCTCACGGCGGGTCCCATTGAAGTCGTCCCAGACGGACCGCATCTGCCGAAGTATCCGTAACCGGTCCTCGCGCCCACCGATCCCAACGTCGAGGGGCGTCGGCTGAGGTGGCCAGGCGGCGAGTGCTGCCGCATCACTCCCGGACGCGTCTGAACCTTGAGATGCGCTCACGGCGTGAGGATACGAGCGAGGTCTGACAGAGCCGCACCGATGTCCATATCATCCGCATTTAACCAAGCCGGACACCTCGGACGATATTTTTATATCGTCCGAGGTGTCCGGCTGTCGGATGCTTTTCCCCTGGTCACAGCACTTTCGCCGATTGACGCCTCGGGCGACGAACGTCGCTCTGCGCTCGCACGTCGAAATTCGACCCGGATTCGACCCGGCCTGCCAATCTTGCCTTGCCGCACACGCTCTGAACTGGGCTTATGCCGGACGGGAACGAGACTCGGATGCTACGCCGGGTTCTGTGCCCCAGAGCGGTGAATGGCTCAAGTCGGCCGTGTCTGACCTAAGCCATTCATTGGCCGCATGCGGGATTCGAATCAGCGACCCACACGCTACAACTGCATCACGCCACCCATTTAGGAACAACCCTTTCCATGATCGGAGTCGGGTCCCCCTGACGGCGAGCCGGAGTGATCGTCAGGGACTTCAGGACGCACCCGAGCAGCATGCGCCGGTCAGTCATCGTCGACTCCTGCCATGCTGCCGCCAGTGCTTGGCCATCCGCGAAGAAGATCGACAGGTCGGCTTCGCGCGCGAGCTCAGCGGCTTCGCTTTCGAGCGTGTCGATGACTGATGTCTGCTCAGCGGACAAGAGCTTGAACCGGTCCTCGGCCATCGTTCCCTCCACGTAGAAATCGTGCTCCAGCTTGTCGCGACGGGACTTGGCGGCATCCAGCGCGGCCATGACGTCCTTCCTTCGCGTCTCCCGCTCGACGTCGTGAAGGACAGTCCAACGACGGACGATCGCGTCGAGGCCAGGGTCTCCGTATTCGAGTGCGGAGACGTGACTCAGCCACATCGCTTCGACAGCTGCGTCTATTCGCTCTGCACGAACCACGACGCCGGCGCAAACTTCCTTGCCGTGCACCGTGCGCGTGCGACACCTGTACATGCGGCCTCGGTTACCGCCACTACCAGTCATTGACCCCTTGCAGCGCGGGCAGGCAAGGACGCCCCCCAGGAACGTGGTGTGCGGGCGCTTTCCTCGCGACCCTCCACCGATCTTCGCGACACGATCGTCGATCAGAGCAAGAATTCGCAGCCGTTCTCCCGGCGTCACGACGCCCTCCCCGATGACGACCGGGTTGCCCTCAACGTCGCGAACCGGTTCGTCCGTGGGCACCCAGACGTCCAGTGGCTGGTCGAACTCGTCATACAGCCTGTTCTTCTCCGGCAGGAGGCCGGCCCAAGCTGTAGACCGGACCATGCGCGTGATCGCGCGCGCATCCCAGCGAGCCCCGTCGCGGGTCTTGATTCCCTCACCGTTGAGAGTGTGCGCCACACGCATCGCCGACCGCCCGAGCAAGAGATCATCCGCGATCCGGCGTGCATGCGGGTATTCGGAGGGATCCACCTCTATCCGCCCCGACCCCTTTGGAGACCGAACACCATACGGCGTTCGGCCCCCCGGCCACATTCCCGCTGCACGCGCGGCTGTCTTACCCGTGGTGACTCGCACAGTGAGGTCTTTGATCTCCTCGCGGGCCCGCTCGGCCAGAATGGCGAAGACGATGCGGGTGCCCTGCTGACTGGAGTCAAGGTTCTCCTGGAGGACGTAGAGGCGCGCCCTGCGCCGGTCGAATTCGTCCAGGGCGCTGCCGATGGCGGCCATACCTCGTCGGTCGAAACGGTCCGTCTTCCACACCGCCAGCGTTTTGACCTCGCCGGCGATGACCGCATCCATCGCACCTTCGAGCTCCACCCGGCGGACATGCGCCTTGGAGGCGCTCCGCTGCTCCAGCCACACCTTGCGCACGGTGAGCCCCTGCCGGTCCATCTCTCGGCGGAGATCGCGGGCGTGCTGCTTGAGCGTCTCGACCGTTTCCCGCTTCTTGCTGCGGCGGAGATAGAGATCAGCAAGGTCGTCCGGACGCTTACCCGCCAGCTCTTCGGGAGTCGCGTCCCGGAACTCCTCCGCCACCATCTGCTTCGCCATAGTTCCCTCCTACAACACAGGTCCGGCCGCTCCAAACGGCATATCTGTGCAGGTGAGGGCTGTGCTGTATTAGGCGGCGCTCTCCCAGGCCAGCGCCAGGAACCGCTCGATGCGGCCGAGGTCGAGCTCGACGGCGAGGGACACCGAGACGATCGCGTGGTCGACGTTGGCGGCGAGGATCTGCCCCTCGGACCGCTTGGAGGAGGTGGAGCGCACGAAGGCGGTACGGCGCGGCAGATACGCGCGTACGTAACGGGGGTTGCCGCCGGGTTCCACGGCGACCCAGTCGCCGGTGCACACGACGCGCATCGGATCGTGCGGGGTGACGAACGCGGTGTCGGCGCGCAGCAGCCCGCCGGCGGTGACGACGTCGCACTGCCCGCGGTCGACCCGGACGACACGCCCGGCCAGCAGCCCTTCGGGTGCGTAGGGGGCGAACTCCTTCGCCCACCTCTCGTCCCAGCCGTACTGGGCGAGAGGGTGCGACGAAGCCGAAAGAGAAGAGAGATTCAAGGGAAGCCCTTCACAGGGGCGGCCCCGGCTGCACGCGCTTGCAGGCGCGGACGATGCAGGAAGGCTCAGCCGGAGACCACAGGGGTGGGATGGATGAACTTCTGGATCTGGGCAGCGCCCAGCGCAACGACAGTCATCACGGTCCTCACCTCCTGTTCCTGTAAGAGCTCACACGTACTCAGCGGCTGACGCAGATCGTATGGGACACAGACGCCGCGATGCCAACCCTTATTCGCTGCGGCACCGACTTGTCAGCCCGGCGTGCCGAACCACTTGGTGATGACCTCGACCAGGTCCGGAGTCTGTGCTCGTGGCCTCTGCGCGCTCCAGAGTAGGTAGCCGTCCGGACGGATCAGAAGTGCTGGGGCCGGCATCGCTGTGGAGGAGTCCGGTACCACCTCCACGACGGACAGCCGGTCGGACCAGGGCGCGGCCGCAGTGACCTGGTCGGCTGCCTGGGGCAGGTGAACCATCAGCGGCTGCCCGTCACGCATCAGTGCGGCGAGGGTGGTGGTGCCCTGCGCGGTCTTCAACCGCAGGTCGGGGGCGAACGTCCCGCTGAGGGCGTCGTCGGGCAGGGACACGTCGTAGCGGATGTCAGTACCGCTGAGCATGCCGGTCAGGAACTCGTTCACCTGCGGCAGGTGCATCATCTCGCTGAACAGGCCCCGCAGTGAGTCCGTGAGCACCCCCGGGTGCATCAGGGCCACCTGGGCGCGCACGTTGTAGAGGACACGGGCCGCCACGGGATGCCGTTCGGCATGGTAGGTGTCCAGAAGTCCGGACGGGGCCCATCCCTTGACCTCGGCCGCGAGCTTCCAGCCCAGGTTCATGGCGTCCTGCAGGCCTGTGTTGAGGCCCTGTCCGCCCATGGGGAAATGCGCGTGGGCGGCGTCTCCGGCCAGCAGAACACGACCGCTGCGGTAGCTCTCGGCCTGCATGGCGGCGTCGCTGAACCTGGTGAGGTCGTGCGGGTCGTCCATCGGCACGGGACGGCCCGCGATCCGCTCCATCTCCAGCTGAAGTTCCTCGAAGGCCACCGGCGCGTGGCGGTCCGGTGCGGGACCTCGGAAGTCGTACGTGCACACCCGGCTGTGCCCGGCGGGGTTCAGCCAGACCAGGGTCCAGCCACGTGGTGTGCGCTGCCAGCCCGCCGGCGCGGTCCAGGGGTCGAGCAGGCGCACCTCCCCCATGAGGGCTGACACGGTGGCAGGCGTGCCGGAGAAGGGGATGCCGGCAGTGCGGCGGACGGCGCTGCGCACCCCGTCGCAGCCGACCACCCACCGTGCGGTGACCTGGTGCCGGGTTCCGTCCGCGCCCTGGAGGTCCACGCGGACCCTGTCGCCCTCGTCGTGGACGCCGGTGCACTCCTGGCCACGCAGGATCCGCGCGCCCAGTCCGCCGGCCCGCTCGGCGAAGATGTGCTCGGCGTACGCCTGGGGGCTTCCGACGATGACGGGGCCCTCCGCGCTCACTTCGGCAAGGTCCAGATCGAACATCCCCGCGAAGTGGAAGGGGACGCTGGTCTGTCTGCCGCGGGCCGGCCGCGGTTGTACGGCTTCGCGCAGCCCACGCCGGTGCAGGCTCTCCACGGTACGGGCATGCAGCGTGCCGGCCTTCGACACTCCGGAAGGGACGGGGAGTTTCTCGACCACCAGGGGCTGAACGCCTTGCAGCGCGAGTTCGTGGGCGAGCAGCATGCCCACGGGGCCGCCGCCCACGATCACCACATCGCTGGTGACCGGGTCCTCCGCGGCGTGGGGTGGCGGTTGTTCCACTGTGTATTCCTCACCTTCGTGCTGAGCGGGGTGGTGCGGGCCAGGTCGCCCCGCCCGCACCACCCCTGGTCGCCGGGTGTCAGCTGGGGGAGTGCTGCACCCGGTCGGCGTCGGCCCCTGCGACCGGAGCGGTCGCGGGGGACTCGGTCTGCTGGGCGGTGCTGCGACGGGGGATGGCGAGCGACGTCAGCAGGCCGAGCAGGACGGCGGCGGCGATGGCGAAGAAGGCGACACGGGTGCCGTCGGCGAGTGCGACCCGGTAGGCCTCGCCCTTCTGCGTCGTCGTGCCGGCGTTGGCGACGACGACGAACACCGCGAGGCCGACGGCGTATCCGGCCTGCTGGGTGGTGGAAGCGAGGCCGTTGGCGACGCCCTGTTCCCGGTCCGCGATGCCGGCGCCCGCGGCGACCCACATGGCGGTCCATACGATGCCCTGCCCGACGCCCATCACGAGCAGGCCGGGGACCAGTGCCGCGTATCCGTGGTCCGCGCCGGTGCCCAGGGCAAGGGCCAGCATGCCGATGGCGCCGATCGCGAACCCGATCACCAGGGTCGGCCGGGTGCCGTTGGCGGTGGTCAGGCGCTCGCCGATCTGGGTACCGACGAAGATGGCGGCCGCCTGGGTGAGGAAGGCCAGACCCGCCGTGAGTGCCTCGTAGTGGAAGACGTCCTGGAAGTACAGGGTCAGGAAGTACGGCACGGCGCCGAACGTCCCCATGAAGATGAACGTGATGAGCACTGCGGGGACCAGGTGACGGTGGCGCAGCAGCCTCATGGGCAGCATGGGCTCGGATCGCTTCGCCTCGAGGAGGAAGAACGCGGCGAGCAGCACGACGGCTCCGACGGCGGCACCGGCGATGGACGAGTCGCCCCAGCCGACTTCGGGCCCCTGGACGAGCACGTAGACGAGGAGTACCAGACCGGCGGTGACAGTCAGGCCGCCGGGGAGGTCGAAGGTGCGTGAGCCGGTCGAGGAGGCGGTGCGCGGCATCACGGAGAACGCCACCGCGATGGCTGCCGCGGCGAGGGGGACGTTGACGAAGAACACCGCCGACCAGCCGAACAGGCCGGTGAGCACACCTCCCAGAAGTGAGCCGAGGGTCAGACCGCTGGCACCGGCACCGCCCCAGACGGCCAGTGCGCGGTTGCGGGGGCGCCCTTCGGCGAACAGGGTGTTGATCAGGGCGAGGGTGGCGGGGAAGAGGACGGCGCCGCCGATGCCCTGGACCGCGCGGGCGGCGATCACCGTGCCCACATTGGTCGCGAGACCGCCGGCCAGAGAGGACAGGCCGTACAGAGCGAGACCGGCGATGAACATGCGCCGACCGCCGAACAGGTCGGCGGCACGGCCGCCGAGCAGCATGAAGCCGCCGAGAGTGACGGCGTAGCCGCTGACCACCCACTGCAGGGTCTGGTCACTGAATCCGAGTGCGGTCTTCATCTCGGGCATCGCGACGAACACGACGTAGATGTCGAGCGAGATGATCAGCTGGGCGAAGGCAAGTGCGAAGAGCGCCCAGCCCGGGTGGCGCAGTGTTGCCGGATCGGCGTCGCCGGTACGGGGGGTGGATGACACAGTCACTCCTTGTCGCGAGCGGGCTCGCAGCCGGGTGGTCGCAGACTGCCAGCGACCGGCTTTCGTTACGTATATACTCGTACCATCGTAGGCAGGAGGGTCGCAAGGCGAGCCCCACCGGCGACCATGTCGAGTGGCGCTCGTCATAGGGCCTACGGTCCGCGTATGTTCGTAATATGGCGGCATGGGACCCCGTCACCCGAAGACTGACCAGATTCGACTCGAAGACGTGTTCGCCGCTTTGAGCAACCCGATGCGCCTCAAGGTGGTGCGCACCCTCGCCGAGTCCGGCCCCACCCCGTGTGGAAGCCTGCTCGACGGCGTGCCCAAGTCCACGCTCACCCACCACTGGCGGGTCCTGCGCGAGGGAGGGCTCATCTGGCAGGAGGCCGCGGGGCGCGAGTACACGTTGACACTGCGCCGCGAGGACCTCGAACAGCGCTTTCCCGGGCTCCTGGACGCCGTGTTGCAGGCGGCGAGGGTGCCGGAGCCGCAGTGAGTTCGACCGGTCCCCGCGTCAGGGAAGGCGGATCGACTGGCCGTGCCGGAAGAAGTCCGCCGGATCCCAGTACGCCTTCACCTGCTGCAGCCGACGGTAGTTGTCACCCCAGTACAGTTCGTGCCAGGGCGCGTCCGAGGTGTTGTACCTCGCGTCGCTGAGGTCGATGTCGCAGTAGTTCACGAAACACCCGGAGGTCTGGTCGTCCGGTGCCGGCACGCCG
>NZ_JAGXJL010000112.1:0-10579 GCF_019091475.1 Streptomyces sp. GbtcB6
CGGTCCTCCCAGAACCGGGCCGGCTCGATGCTGTCGGGTGTGGTCATCAAGATCTCCTTACAAGCGCGGAAGGCGGCCTCTCGTGGCCAAAGTCCTCGCCCGCTGCTCAGTAGGCAAGCTGTGTTGCTGATCCTGCAAACGGCGGAAGCGGGGGGAGGGGCGTCGTCAGGAGGACGAGGAAGCACGGCTGCAGAAGAGGTCACCAACAGGTGCATGGCAAGGTCGTCACCTGCCAGCGCCGCTGCGCGAAGGCACCGCCTTGGGCCTCTAGCCTCGGGCTATCGGTCCAGTCCGTTTTGCCAATACGGCAACATTTGTTGTCCGTTGACTGGGTTGGTGCTGACTATGGCCAGGCGATTGACGCGCGTTTCTATACCCGGAAAGGACGAACCATATGGCGATCCAGCGTCATACCGAGGCGCCTGAGTGCATCAGCATGGGCGGCACGGCCAACCTCTTCACCCTGACCGAAAATTCTGGCATCGGTGCAATGACAGGCACCATTGACGGTGCGGCCTACGGGGAGAACACCAGCGACCTGCACAGCGTCGGCAATGGCAGGTTCGAGTACACGATGTATCACGTCTTTCTCGACAAGGCTGGCTCCAGGCTGCGCACGCAAGACCATGCCGTCCTGGAGACCTCCACGGAAGACGGAGTCAGCACCTTGGAGGTGGAGTACACCGTGGTTGAGGCCACGGGGAGATTCGCGGGTTACGGCGGCACCTTTCGGAGTCGCGGCTGGCTCAGCATGCCGGCAGGCGAAGACGGGATAGACCAGCATGCTGTCGGCGTTGTCCGCTTCGAGGGCGAGATTTGCCGCAAGTAGGTGAACGTGCGAACCGCGTCAGGCTTCGCCCTCCTCGAGTTGGACTGCGGCCTGCTAAAGAGCAAGGCCGTGAAGTTACGGTCGCAGGGCTGCGCGCAAGTGCGTCCTGATCTGCGTGAACGTCGAACGTAGGAAGCGGAGCCCCGGTAGAACGACTTGTCGACCAAGACTCATCATTCCAACCCGGGAGCTCCGCTGTCCGATCAGTGAGTCATCACACGTGAAATCACGGTAGCTCTAGCTTGACTTGGCCGGGGATCTTGGAGTTTGCCGGTGCGGCAGCATGATCGGCGGGCATGCTCGGGTAGTTCCGCCGACCGATGCAGTTGTCGAGGTGTCTGTTGTCCCTGCGCCCCCGTTCCGGTGAGCAAGTCCCGTCTCTGACCGCGCAGGTTGCGCGGGCGAGCAACCCGGGTGGCACGGCGGCGATATGGGTGCGGGACCGGCTGGATGGGCTGTGGTGCGACGAGGACTTCGCCGACTGGTACCCACGGGACGGGCGGCCGGGTCTCTCGCCTGCGCAACTGGCCACCGTCTGTGTGCTGCAGTTCCTACTCGGCCTCTCGGACCGGCAGGCGGCCGAGGCGGTCCGCTGCCGCATCGACTTCAGGTACGCGATGGCCATGGAGCTGGACGATCCCGGGTTCCATCACAGGTCCTGCCCGGCATCCACACCCGCCTCGCCCGCCGCGGACTGCTGCCCGCCGAGCACCTGGTCGACGTCGGCTACACCTCCCTGCCCCACCTCGAACAAGCCACCCGTGAACACGAGGTCACCGTCTCCGGGCCCCTCCGGAGCAACCCCACCCGCCAGCATCGCCGCAACTAGGGCTTCGCCCGGGACGACTTCCACATCGACTACGACCGCCAGCAGGTCACCTGTCCCCAGGGACAGGTCAGCGCGGGCTGGCACGGCCCCTACCCGAACTCCTCGCCCACCGCGGCCCCGCTGGTCGTGGCACGGTTCACCAAGAGCCAGTGCCGTCCCTGCCCGGCACGCACACAGTGGACCACCACCGCCGACAACGCCCGCACCGTGGGCTTTCCCCCGCGCGAGCTCCGCGACCTGCAACTCCGCGTCCGCACCGAGCAACAGACCCACGAGTGGAAGACTCGCTATGCGGTCCGTTCCGGAGTGGAGGGCACGGTCAACGAGTTCGCCCACGGACACGGCATGCGACGCTGCCGCTACCGAGGACAGGGAAAGGCCCGCATCCAGCACATCCTGACGGCCATCGCCGTCAACATCGAGCGCCTCAGCGGACTACCACCGGCGGAAGAAACGCCCACGCCCCGCCGGCCGACTGCCTTCCAGTACTACCTCGACCAGCGCGAGATACGCCGGCTGAAGTCCTGGCGAACTCTGGGCAGCTGACCTCGACAACTCCAAGATCCCCGGCAGAGCCAAGCTAGAGGCTCCTCCACGACAAAGCGGGATCCCCCATTGCAGAACACAAGTCTAGTATGCCAACCTGGCGTACGTAACGGTTCACCGGCTGGTTGGCGGAACGCAAGACAGGTTTCTGCCAACCTCTCAGGAGGTCGCGATGGTCGTCAGTACGGCTGCGCTGCCAGAGCCCGTGCTGTACACCCTTCCGGGTGGGGCTCAGGTCGGCGCGCGAACCAAAGGGCACGGCCGCGCGGTCCTGATGCTCCATGGTGTAGGGGGAGCCGGCGCGTCGTTCTGGGCACAGTTCGAGACTTTCGGTGACGAGTTCGAGCTGATCGCCTGGGACGCTTTTGGGTACGGAGAATCCAGTGACCCCGGGGATGAGCCGCACCTCGACGACTACGCGGATGCGGCTGCGGACTTGCTTGACGAGTGCGGTCATAAGGATGCGCACGTGGTTGGGGTCTCGTGGGGTGGTGTGGTGGCAACGCGGCTGGCACTGCGGCATCCGAAGCGCGTCCGCACGCTTGCACTCGTCTCGTCGACATACGGGCGGAAGAACAACGAAGCGGTTCGTGACGGGTTCAGCTCGCGCATTGCGGCGCTTGAACATGACGGCGTTCGCGCCTGGGCGCAAGCCCGGGTGGACCGGCAGGTATCGCGGCGCGCGTCGCCGGAACTGCGTAGACGCATCGTCGACAATGCGACTGCGTCAGTTCGATTGCCTGGCTTCACTGCAGCGACACGCACCCTAGCCGAGACCGATCACCGTCCTGTGCTCGGTGCCGTCCAGGCTCCGACGATCGTACTGTGCGGCGAGGACGACGAGATCACCGGGGCACCGGAGAGCCGAGTGCTAGCCGATGGCATTCCTGGGGCGGAGTTCCTGCAGGTGCCGGGGGGAGGGCATGTTCTCAACCAGGATCAATTTGGTGTCGTGAACGCTGCGCTGAACCGGCACTGGCACCTTTTCGACAGTCATGAAGTGGAGTCGATGTGACAAGCACACCGAAAGAACGGCGCGATGTCACGCCCGGGTCGTTCGTCCGCGGTGATGGCGCAGAGGTTGGCATCGCTGCGTTCCATGACGAGGACGTGTACAGAGCGGAACTGGAGAAGGTTTTCGCCAAGTGCTGGTTGTTCCTTGGCCATGAAACCCAGTTGCGAAGTCCTGGTGACTACATCTCCACAAGAATGGGCGAGGACGAAGTAGTCGTTACCCGCAACTCGTCCGGAAAAATCCGGGCCTTCCTTAACAGCTGTCGGCATCGTGGCCCCAAGCTGTGTCGTGCAGACCAGGGAAACTCGCAGGCCCTTCGCTGTCCGTACCACGGGTGGACCTACGATCTCGACGGCAACCTCATCGGTGTGCCCCGACTGCGGACCGCATACCACAGCGAGCTGGACCGTTCTTCGATCAAGCTGATTGAGGTGGCCAAGCTCGGCATCGTGCACGGTCTGATCTTTGCAACCTGGGACCCGGACGCGCCGTCGCTGCATGAATATCTTGGCGACTTCATGCCCTACCTGGACCTCATGCTGGGGCGGTCGGAAAATGGCTTCGAAGCCATCGGCGGTGTACACAAGTGGCAAATTGAGACGAATTGGAAAATTCCGGCCGAAAACTTTTCCGGTGACCAATACCACCTCTCATCCACTCACGCATCGAGTGTAGAAGTGGGTCTACGTAATCGGGTAACAGAGTACGGGCACACGATTCACGTCGACGGCGGGCACGGATTTACCCGTGAGAAGGGAGGTGCTCAGCAGGGAACCGAGGCAGTCACGGCGTACACCGCGCACCTCCGCAAGGTGCAGGAGAGGATTGGTCAGGACAAGCCGGAACTTGTGGAGTTCGTACCGGTCGGTGTCGGTTCAATCTTTCCGAATCTGTCATTCATGGACAGTATGCGGTTCCTCACCCTCCGCCAGTGGCAGCCGGTTGGCCCTCACCGCATCGACGTGAATTCCTGGTGTCTGGTGGACCGTTCTCTGCCAGATGATCTCAAGGACGCGGCCATGCGGCAGTACATCCTGTCCTTCGGGCCCAGCGGAATGTTTGAGCAGGACGACGGCGAAATCTGGACCTCAATCAGCGAGGCAACTCGGGGAGTCGTCGCCCAACGCTACTCGTTCAACTACACCATGGGGCTGGGGCATGAGGTGTCGGTGAAGGAGCGGACCGGGGCCACACTACCGGGAGTAATGGGTGAGGCTTTCATCACCGAAGCCAATCAACGGTCCTTCTATCGCTACTGGCGCCAGCTGATGGAGCAGTGACATGAGTAACGCACCCTCACCTGAAGTGCTGTGGCCGGCGGTGGAAAGCATCTATCGGCATGAGATCCGGATGCTGCAACGTGGTGACTATCTCGACTGGCTGTCGTTCTTCGCGCCGGAGTTCCGGTACAGGATGCCAGTGGTCAGGAGCACCGATGCGCGAGCAGACATGGTGGCTGCCCAAGGTGAGCTCGGCTATTACGACGAGAACCGGGACACGATGGAGCTGCGGGTGGGGAAGCTTGCCAGCAGCAACGCGTGGAGCGAAGTGCCGCCTTCTCGGCTGCGCTACTTCGTGCAGATTCTTGACCTGACTGTCGACAACTCAGAAGTTGTGGCTGTCAGCAACGTCCTTGCCTTCCGGGCGCGGAACGAATCGCAAGAGAATCGCTACTATGGCGAACGCACCGACCGGTTTATCGAGGTAAACGGCCAGTTGAAGATTGCCGATCGCACGGTCGTGCTCGACCAGGTTCGGCTCGCTGCTGAGAACCTCAATGTCTTCCTCTGAAGATGCAGGATTCCCGGGAGGCGCCATGGAACTCCGCGACGCGGCCGGCCGCGGAATCGTGCGTCTGGAGCCCGACTCCGCTGCCAATGGCCAACGGCTAAAGATCACGTCAGTGCTCACCGGCGACGTCCAGTACGTCGACGCGCTGATGCTCGAGACACTGACCTGGATCCCCGACGAACTGCTGTCAGCAGGACGGGTAACGAGGAGCGAAGAGGAGTGAAACTTGAATGTAAAGATTGATCTCGGCAAGTGTGACGGCTACGCGAACTGCGTCATCGAAGCTGATCGAGTCTTCGATATTGACGATGGGACAGGACAAGCCGTCCTCCTCACGGCGATTATCGGGCCCGAGCTCGCCGATGAGGTCAGACGGGCACAGGCTAGATGTCCGGTCCAGGCGATCAGGCTGGAGGACTGAGCTGATGCGCATCGTCGTTGCTGGCGGTGGGCTCGCCGGCGTCAGTGTCTGCCGGGAGCTGCGGACTCAGAACTATCGTGGAGAAATTCTTCTCCTCGATAGGGATACCGCACAGCCCTATGATCGGCCCCCGCTCAGCAAACAGCTGCTGCAAGGACTCGTAGAACCGGCGGACATCCGGTTGCCATACGGTGACCGGCTCGCGGAACTGGGAGTGGACCATCGCAGGGGCGTGGCCGCCGGGAATCTCCTCAACGATTCCATCACACTCGATGGCGGCGAGGAGTTGTGCTTTGACGGGCTTGTGATCGCGACCGGGTCGGTGCCACGTCGGCTGCCGGGACAGCCTGACGTGGAAGGGGTTCATTCTCTACGCACACTCGAGGATGCACTCGCGCTCCGCGGGGATCTGGAGTCAGCGCAACATCTCGTCGTAGTTGGTGGCGGCTTCATAGGCCTGGAGGTGGCGGCTTCGGCAGTTGCCAAGGGCATCGAAGTTACAGTCGTCGAGCGAGGCGACGTACCGTTGGCCGGCGCGATCGGGCCGGTGGCAGGAGGGTGGCTGACCGATCTGCATCAGGCGCACGGCGTGCGTGTCATCTGCGGTACGGGTGTCGCGAAGTTCGTGACCAAAGACAAGCGCGTACAAGAGATCGAGCTCGATGGCGGCGAGAGGCTACCCGCCGACGTAGTGGTGATCGGGGTCGGAGCCGAGCCCGTCACCGACTGGCTCGCTGGAAGTTCGGTGCGCGTTGCCGACGGTGTCGTCTGCGATGCAGGGCTGAGAGCGGCACCACGAATCTATGCGGCAGGCGATGTGGCCCGATGGGAACATCCGCAGCTCGGGTTGATCCGGGCGGAACACTGGTCAACCGCAGCTGACCACGCGCACACGGTTGCGGTGAACTTGTCCTCAGAGCTGGCCGGCGGCCCATCGTCAGTCCGGAGTGCAAACGAAATTCCGTACTTCTGGACCGACCAGTACAACGTGAAGCTGCAGGTTGTCGGCTGCGTCACCGGTCACGATCGTGTCCATGTGGTAGACGACGGGCTTCGAAGGGTCATCCTCTACGGGCGTGGAGAAAATCTGGTCGCGGCGCTCGCGCTGAATCAGCCAGCCTTCGTTGCCCGTTATCGCAAAGCAATTTCGGCGGGACTCAACTGGGACGAGACAATTCTCAGTTTCTAAGTATACTAACAAAGCATACGCAAGAGAGTGGGGAAGCCGATGCAGCGCAACACGAGCGAGCCCCTGCCATCAGTGGTGCTGATCGGCAATGAGTTCGCGAGGGTCAGGCTCGAGGTAGTACCGGGACCGGCCGGTGATCAACTGCGGATCGCCGCTATCCGTACTGGACGGACCCGGACGCTTTCGGCTGGGTTTGTCGAGAAACTGAGCCGGATGCCGGTCGCGCGTTACCTGGAAGCGCTGGAGACTCCTTTCGGTCCTGAGTCCGATCTGGCGTTCAGCGCTGATTTCCCACTGTTCTCAAGAGAGGAGAATGATCGTGGCGCTTCAGAAACTGGTCTGGGCTGAGCTGGCGGTCACCGACATCGACCAGGCGCTCGAGTTCAACATTGACGTCCTGGGACTGCGCGAGGTGTCCAGAGAGGGCCGGAAGATCTATCTCAGCTGCGACATCGACGATCCACATGCGCAGCTGGTTCTGACCGACGGCGGGACCGGGGTGAGGTCGTTCGCCCTCGGCGTCGATTCTGAGGACGAGCTGGAGCAGTTCGAGGCACGACTCGCCGTGATCGGTGTGACGACTGAACGGCGCAGCGACGCCGCCCCGGAGCAGCCCACGAGCGTGGCATTCCACCTGCCCACCGGACAGGAAGTGGTGCTGCTGCCTCGTCCCGATCGACCTCTGTATCGCCACCCCGGCTTTGACACGAGCTCGCAGCGTCGCGGCGTCGGGCCGGCTGACATCGATCACATCACCATCGCATTCAGCGATGACGCAGAGGCCCGTGCAGTTGCGCATGTGCTGACGCACGGACTCGGCTTCAAAATCTCCGACATCTTCCTCAACGCCGACGACGAGTGGCAGGCGGCTTGGACCCGTGCCGGAGAAGTCCACCACGACGTTGGACTGATTCGCTGTCAGCCAGGAGCCTCGCTGCATCACCTGGCCTGGACGGTAGACAACATGGAGCACCAGAAGCGCGCCGCCGACACTCTGGCCAGCGCGGGGCATCTCCTGGAAACCGGTCCCGGACGACACGGCGTGGGAGGAAACCTCTACTCGTATCTGTGGACACCTGGCGGCAACCGCTACGAACTGTCCGCAGAGATGCCCCGGATCCTCGGCGAACGCACTGATCCCATCGTCCGCAAGGCGGGCGAATTCGACGCCTTCAGCGCCTGGGGCGCCACCCGGCCGGAATCATTCACACACGGTTCCTGAGCTGGCCTCAAGCCCACACCACTCATTTCGAAGAGTTCAGTAGGAGAAGGAGCGTAGCCGACGATGATAGTTGTGGACCACGAGAAGGTCGAATGGGAAGAGTGGCGCCCTGGGGTTCGTTCACGCGCGTGGGCGACCGCATCCAATGGCGCCCGCCAGGTCAGGATCGCAGAACAGATCCTCGAGCCCGGTAACGAGGCTCCCCTGCACTGGCACTACTTCGAAGAGAACATCACAATCATCGCCGGCCGCGGACGATTCACAGTCGATGAGGAGACCCTTGAGTTGGGTCCCGGTCACACCGTGATCGTGCCGAGCATGGCGGTGCACGGCTTCGTAAGCGTCGGCGACGAACCGTTGCACATCATCGCGTCCATGGGCTGGCCCATCAACGAGATGAACTACATTGCTCAGCCCGATGCCGTCTTCAGAGTGGGGGAGACGGTCGACTCCGGACGCCGTCGTCGCCTGAGCGAGACAAACTGATGTCCGCCATGCCTGCCAACCGTTCTGCATCGAGCGGCGAGCCCCTGCCAGGCCGGCTTGACGGCACTGTCGCCCTGATTACGGGTGCAGGCACCGGAATCGGTGCAGGCGTGGTACGACGGTTCGCCCGGGAAGGCGCCCGCGTCGTCGCCATGGGGCGCGACGCGGACAAGCTCAAGCGAAGTGTGGAGCCCTTTGGAGACAGGGCAGTCGCCGTCCCAGGTGATGTCACCTATCCGCACGACTGCCAGCGGGCCGTCCAAGTAGCTCTGGAACGCTTCGGGAAACTCGATGTCCTCGTACCGAACGCCGGCGTACACGACCAGAACGTCAAGATCAGCGACCTGAGTACCCAACAGCTCGATCAGGCATATGACCAGATCTTCGGAGTCAATCTCAAGGGGGCCCTGCTGATTGTGCATGCAGCCCTCGGCGAGCTTGTCCGGACATCCGGCTCGATCATCTTCACTGGTTCGATCTCCAGCCTGGCGCCCGGCTTCGGGGGACCGCTCTATGTGTCCTCAAAGCACGCAGTACTCGGGCTCGCCAAGCAACTGGCATACGACCTCGCCGGCCAGGTCCGGGTCAACACAGTGGCACTGGGATACGTGCAGACCGAACTCGTTGCTCCGCCGGCACTGGGCGGAGGCGGGGCTCTCCCGAGCTCTGCCGACGTCACCCACCGCTTGCCGACAGGCATCGCGCCCACACCCGACAACGTCGCCGGAGCCTATGCCCTGTTGGCTTCGGACACCGACGGCTCGACTATCACCGGATCCGTGTTCACCGTGGACTCGGGTCAGCTCTTGTGGGGCCGGACCCCCGCCTGAGCACCACACACATCTAAGAAGGGAACGCAATGCCGTCTTCAGACTTCGATCACCCCTACTCCGATACCGCATCCATCGGCCACGCGGTGTTCGTCTCGGGCTGCCTGCCCGTAGACAAGGCCGAGAACCTCGTTGAGGGCCGGAAGGAGGCACTCGACGCGGCGCTGGCGACCGTTGGGCGCCGCCTGGAATCCATTGGCCTGGGGCTGTCCGACGTTGTGAAACTCACCTACTACGTCACCGACATCGCTGACCGGTCCCTGGCAAACGACCAGTATGTCCAGCACTTCACCGAGCCGCGTCCTGCGCGGACGGTCGTGCAAGTGGCAGCTCTCCCTCGCGGCGCATCCGTTGAAATCGACGCAATCGCGCGCCGCCGCTGACCAACGCTCGCTGACCACGCCCGAACGACTGAAGGGACACAAACTCTTCCTCGTCATGCGTTGTGGTCTCCTCCTCGCTCGTGCTGTCGTATTCGGCCTGATCAAGGCGTCCACCTCGATCCGTCTCGACGTTCCTGCTCCGCAGGCCGGCCAACTCAGCAGCCCCACCAGCGGAACGGTTAACGGATGAAAAACGGTGATGACCGAAGCGTGGCCCGACCAACATCCAAACGAAGGTGGCAGCAGATGGTTCTGAGACAGGCTTGGGGGCATCGCGAACGGCTACGCGCACTGTGCGGAGTTGGGGCGCTGCTGGCACTGGTTGGCATCGCCGCGACGACAGTCGGCGTCCAGTCCGGACTCACACTGGCGGCGACGGGCGCGGCGCTGGCCGGCTGGGAGGCACTGGGGCTCTGGCTCTGGTCAATCTACGGACCCAACCGGCATAGCGGCGCAGCTGTATCCAGCCAGGCTGGGAATCCGCCGCCATCTTAGTGCGTTGTGGCAAAGGGAGTCCCTGTTCGATGAACAGGGACTTCTTCGTGTGCGGGGCATGATCGCCCTGGGGTAGGGGCAGGCAGCGGACGGCTTGTTGCGGATCAAGGACCCGGCATATCCGCTGCACGCCGAAACCAGCGCGATTCTCGGAGATGAAGTCCCAGCGGCAGGTCTTCACTTCATCTCCTTGGCGAAGTAGGCCGCTGCCCGGCGCAGGATCTCCCGCTCCAGCTCCCACTCCTTCTCCGCCTTGCGCAGCCGACCGTTCTCCGCCCGCAGCCGAGCCAGTTCCTCGTCCCGGCTCGCACCGGTCGGATCGCCGTGGCTGTGATCGCGGCCGGCGTGTTCGTCGGCCTGGCGCACCCAGCTGCGGAGCGTCTCACCGGTAACCCCGACGTCCGCCGAGCAATTGTCAAGATCTGTGGATCGTCAGGCTTGTCCGCCGTTCTGGTTGTCCAGAGCCTGTGAAGCTTCCCCTTGATCGTGGACACCTGGAGACTGGGACCTGAGGTTCCAGAGGAAGTAGCACCAGGTGGGAAG
>NZ_JAGXJL010000113.1:0-9544 GCF_019091475.1 Streptomyces sp. GbtcB6
CTCCTGATCGCCGAGGGCGGCACCGAGCGCGGACATGCCGTGAGCATCGCCCGGGGCGCCCGTCCGGACGGCCCCTTCGAGGGCTGCCCGGCCAATCCGGTGCTCAGCGCCCGCAGTACCGCCCGCCCGGTCCAGAACACCGGCCACGCCGACCTGGTGCGCACCCCTGACGGAGGCTGGGCGCTGTTCCTGCTGGGCATGCGGCCCGGGGGCCTGACCAGAGCGTTCTCCCCCATGGGCCGGGAGACGTTCAGCACCGCGCTGGAGTGGGTCGACGGCTGGCCGGTGGTGCAGCCGGTCGAGCTGACACCGGCCACCGGACCGGTCGTCCGCCACGACGACTTCACCGGCGCCGAACTCGGCCCGGAATGGCTCTCGATACGGACACCGGCCGCCGACTGGTCCTCGCTCACCGAGCGCCCGGGCCACCTCGTCGTGCATGCCGACGGCTCCGCCATGGACGACCCGCGGCCACGGTTCGTCGGCCGTCGCCAGCAGCACCGGTCGGCCGTCTTCGCGGTCCGGGTGGACAGCACCGGCGGAGTCGGCGGGCTGAGCCTGCGGATCGACGAACGCCACCACTACGACATCGAGGTGGGGGCCGGCATCGCCCGGGCCCGCGCCCGGGTGGGCGGGCTCTGCCAGACCTGGGAGCAGCCGATTGCCCCCGGGCCGGTGACCGTACAGATCAAGACCGAGCCGGTCAGCGGTATGGGCCTCGACGCCCTCGGCCCGGACCTGGTCCGGCTGTCCGCCGACTCCGGCACCGGACCGGTCGAACTCGCGGTGCTCGACGGCCGCTATGTCTCCGCCGAGACCTCGGCGTCCTTCACGGGCCGTGTCGTCGGCATGTACGCCGCCGAAGGAACCGTCGCCTTCGACCGGTTCGGTTACCGGGGCGAGGACTGACGCCTTCGTCCCGTCCGAGACACCCGTCCCAGACACCCGACCGGCACCTGACAGAAAGTCACCAGTACCGCATGGGCACATTCTTTCCGCGCCTGCTCTTCGGAGCCGCCTACTACACCGAGTACCAGCCCTACGAGCGGCTCGCGCAGGACCTCGATCTGATGGCCGAGGCCGGGTTCAGTGTCATCCGGGTCGGCGAGTCGGTCTGGTCGACCTGGGAACCCCGCGAGGGGCAGTTCGACCTCGACTGGCTGCAACCCGTGCTCGACGCCGCCCACGACCGCGGCATCAAGGCGATCGTGGGCACCCCGACCTACGCCGTCCCGCCGTGGCTGCGCCGCAAGTACCCGGAGACGGCGGCCCGTTCCGGCACCGGGCAGCCCATTCCGTACGGGATGCGGCAGGACGCGGACTACTCGCACCCCGCCTTCCGGCATCTCGCCGAGCGGCTGGTCCGCAGGATCGTGGGGCGCTACGCCGACCACCCGGCGGTCATCGGCTGGCAGGTCGACAACGAGCCCGGCCTGCGGCTCTTCCACAACGACTCGGTGTTCCAGGGCTTCCTGGACCACCTCCGGGAACGCTACGGCGACGTCGAGACCCTCAACCGCCGCTGGGGGCTGACCTACTGGTCCCACCGGCTGCAGGACTGGGCGGACCTGTGGACCCCCGACGGCAACTCCACCCCGTCGTACGACCTCGCCTGGCGCCGCTACCAGTCCCGGCTGACCCAGGAGTACATCACCTGGCACGCCGAGCTGGTCCGCGGCCTCGTGCCGGAGCACCACTTCGTCACCACCTGTGTCGCCCTCGGCCAGCAGGGCCTGGACATCTCGGCGATCGGCCGGCCCCTCGACGTCACCGGGGCGAACATCTACTACGCCGGCCAGGAGGGGCTGGCCCTGCCGGGACCCGACGAGCCGGACGGCGGACTGTATCCGTTCTTCGTCCCCTGGTCCGGCCCCGCCTGGCTCTCCCTCCAGAACGACCTGGCGCGCGGCATCCGCCAGGAACCCTTCCTCGTCATGGAGACCAACGCCACCTCGATCGGCGGCTCCGCGGACAACTTCCCCCTCTACCGGGGCCAGGCCCGGCAGGCCGTGTGGAGCATGGTCGCGCGCGGCGCCAGGATGATCGAGTACTGGCACTGGCACTCCCTGCACTACGGCGCCGAGACCTACTGGGGCGGCATCCTCGGCCACAGCCTGGAGCCCGGCCGGACGTACGAGGAACTCTCGGTGATCGCCGAGGAGCTCCGGCGGGCCGGTCCGGCGATCGACGGCCTGCGGCCCCGCAGCGACGTCGCGATGCTGCTGTCCGCCGACAGCCGCTGGGCCATGGAGTTCATGGCGCCGCTCAGGGGGAACGCCCCCGCCTGGTTCGGCGATCCGCAGTCCTACGACCGCATCGTCGCCGCGTTCTACCGGGGGCTGTTCGACGCCGGGCTCTCCGTCGACATCGTTGCCCCGGAGCAACTCCCCTCCAGTCCAGAGGAGTTGGTGGACCGCTGGCCGGTGCTGGCCGTCCCGGCGCTGTACGTCGCGGACGACGCGACGCTCGATCTGCTGCGCCGGTACGCCGAAGCCGGCGGCCATCTCGTCCTCACTCCCCGCACCGGCTACGCCGACGAGGAGGCCGTCGCCCGGCACGAGGTCATGCCCGGAGTGCTGCGCCCCGCCGCGGGCGCGTACTACCAGGAGTTCACCAATGTGCTGACCCCGGTCACGATCACCTCGGCGGGCGGGACAGTGCCGGGCCCCGCCCTGCACGGACAGGCCACCGCATGGGCCGACGGGCTCGTCCCGGAGGGCGCCACCGTCCTCGCCGGGTACGGGCATCCGCACCTGGGCCAGTTCGCCGCCGTCACCACCCACGAGTACGGCGCCGGCCGGGTGACGTACGTCGGCACCGTCCCGGACCGCGAGCTCTCGCACAGCCTCGCGGACTGGGTCGCCGCGGTCTCGCTCCCGTCCGACGCCTGGCGTGCCGACCGGCCGGCGTCCGTCACCTGTACGTCGGCCGCCACCGCCGACGGCGCCGTCCTGCGCTTCGTCCACAACTGGGCCTGGGATCCGGTCGATTACCGCCTGCCAGGAGACGTGCGCGACCTGTTCACCGGTGAGCCCCTCGCCGCCGGAAGCCCGCTCGCGCTCGGGCCCTGGGACGTCCGGGTGCTCGTCGAGCGCGACAGCCGGCGCGATATCGAGCGCGACGGCGACGCCCCCGTGATGTCCCCTTCCCCCACCGACCCCACATCTTCGAGGAGGACGCCGTGACCCGGCAGCCCACCCCCACCGACGCCCCGTCCGCGGCCGACGAAGCAGAGTTCGCCAGGCGCCTCGGCGCGCTCACCCTGGAACAGAAGGTGAGGCTGCTGACCGGCGCGGACTTCTGGTCCCTCCATCCCGAACCCGCCGTCGGCCTGCGCCGGCTGGTCGTCTCGGACGGCCCGGCCGGAGTCCGCGGCGAGCTGTGGGACGAGCGCAGCCCCTCCGCCAACGTGCCCTCGCCCACGGCGCTGGCCGCCACCTGGGACGAGCCGCTGATCGAGGGGCTGGGCGGGCTGCTCGCCCACGAGGCGCGCGGCAAGGGCGTGGACGTCCTCCTCGCCCCCACCGTGAACCTGCACCGCACCCCCTACGGCGGACGGCACTTCGAGTGCTTCAGTGAGGACCCGCTGCTCACCGCGCGAATCGGGGTCGCCTATGTGCGAGGTGTGCAGGGCGGCGGCGTCGCGGCCACCGTGAAGCACTTCGTCGGCAACGACTCGGAGACCGAGCGGATGACGGTCGACGCGCGGATCGGCGAACGAGCCCTGCGGGAGCTGTACCTGACGCCGTTCGAGCGAATCGTCGGCGAGGGCCGCGTCTGGGCCGTCATGGCCGCCTACAACGGGGTCAACGGGCACCCGATGACCGAGAGCCCGCTGCTGCGCGAGGTCCTGCACGACGACTGGGGCTTCGACGGGCTGGTGATGTCGGACTGGTTCGCCACCCGCACCACCGAGCCGTCGGCGCGCGCCGCACTCGACCTGGTGATGCCCGGCCCGATCGGACCGTGGGGCGACGCGCTGGTCGCAGCCGTGCGCAAGGGCAAGGTCGACGAGGCGCTCGTGGACGACAAGGTGCTGCGGCTGCTGCGGCTCGCCGCCCGGGTCGGCGCGCTGAGCGGTGTGCCCGCCACCGCCCGGCCGCCGCAGTACGACGCGGCGTCGGTGGCGGCCCGGCTGCGCAGGACCGCCGCCGCCGGATTCGTGCTGGCCCGCAACGAGAACGCCGTACTGCCGCTGGACCGCACCGCCCTGAACCGGGTCGCCGTCCTGGGCCCCAACGCCGCCGTGGCCCGGACCCTCGGCGGCGGCAGTGCCACCGTCTTCCCGCCCTACACCGTCTCCCCCCTCGACGGCCTGCGCGCCGCCCTGGGCGACGGCGTCGAGGTCACCCACGGAGTCGGCGTCACCCCGCAGACCCGCACCCCCGCAGCGGCACTGTCCTACCTCCGCCACCCCGACGGCTCCGGCGAGGGCACGCAGGTGCGCTTCCTCGCCGCGGACGGCACCCCGCTCGGCTCCGAGCGCCGCGCCGGGGCCGCCTACACCTGGATGGGGTCCTACGGCCCCGGAGTGCCCGCCGGTCAGGTCGCCCGGGTGGAGGTCCGCACCGTCATCCGCGCGGCCGACGCCGGCCGGTACGCGATCGGCGGCTCGGGCATCGGCCGCTTCCGGATGTCCGTCGCGGGGGTCGAGGTCTTCGACGTACGCCTGCAACTCCCGCCGGGCGCGGACCTGGTGGAGGGGCTGATGACTCCGCCCCAGCACCTCCACACCATCGACCTGGCGGAGGGCGAGGAGACCGAGGTCGTCCTCACCCACGACATCGACTCCGTCTCCGCGGGCGACGGCATCGGTGACGCGGTCACCGTGTTCCAGCTCAACCTCCAGCCGCCGCACGGCAGCGACGACGAGGAGATCGAGCGGGCCGTGGCACTCGCCCGCGCGGCCGATGTCGCCGTGGTCGTGGTCGGCACCACCGAGGAGGTCGAGAGCGAGGGCTTCGACCGCGACAGCCTGGCCCTGCCCGGCCGGCAGGACGAACTCGTCCGCCGGGTCGCCGAGGCCAACCCCCGTACCGTCGTGGTGGTCAACTCCGGGGCCCCGGTGCTGCTCCCCTGGGCCGAAGAGGTGCCGGCGGTGCTGCTCGCCTGGTTCCCCGGGCAGGAGTTCGGCAACGCGCTCGCCGATGTCCTGCTGGGCGTGGCGGAGCCGGGCGGACGGCTGCCGACGGTCTGGCCCGCGTCCGAGCGGGGGCTGCCCGCCACCGAGCCGGTCGACGGCGTCCTCGCCTACGACGAGGGGCTGTTCATCGGCTACCGGGGCGACGGCCGTGCCGGATGGCAGCCGCCCCGCTACGGCTTCGGCCACGGACTCGGGTACACCACCTGGGACTACGTCTCGATCGACGTCCCCGGCGAGGTGCGGCCCGACGCCGACTTCACGGCGGAGGTACGGATACGTAACAGTGGCACGCGGCACGGCAAGGAGGTCGTGCAGGTGTACGCGGGCCGTCCGGGCAGTGGTGTGGAGCGCCCGGTCCGCTGGCTCGCCGGGTTCGCCGCGGTCGAGGCGGCGGCCGGCGAGGAGGTCGTCGTGACGGTGCGGCTGGACGCGCGGGCGCTGCGGCACTGGGACACCGAGGCGGGCCGCTGGGCGGTCGAGCCGGGGACCTTCAGGCTGGCAGCGGGCCCGTCGTCGATGACCCTGCCGCTCACCGCCGAGATCGCCGTCGGCCGGTCATGAGCGGTGCACAGCCGGAAACCGAGCCGGTCGCCGCCCCCTGGCGGCAGACCGAGATCACCCTGACCGGAGCGCGCGAGTACGCCAACCCCTACACGGACGTCGACGTATGGGCCGAGTTCACGCACGAGTCCGGGACCGTACTGCGCCGCCCGGCCTTCTGGGACGGCGGCCGGGTCTGGAAGGTCCGGTTCGCCTCCCCCGGGACGGACGGCCGCTGGACCTGGCGCAGCGGCTGTTCCGTCGCGGACGAGGGGCTGTCCGGGCAGCGCGGGGCGCTCGTCGTCCGCCCCGCGGCGGACGACGGCAACGCCTTCCACCGGCACGGCTTCTGGCGGATGTCGCCCGGCGGACGCAGCCTGGTGCACGCCGACGGGACGCCCGCGCTGCTGGTCGGCGACACCGCCTGGGCCCTGCCCTGGCGGGCCACCGGGGAACAGGTCACGCGGTACGCCGCCGACCGGCGGGCCAAGGGCTTCAACGCGGCCCTGCTGATGAGCGTCCAGCCCGACATGGACGCGCGCGGGCCGCGTGACCGCACCGCGGACGAGGGGTTCGACGTCGGCTTCGAGGACCTGCCCACCGGGCACGTCAATGTGCTGAACCCGGCGTACTTCCAGTACCTCGACCGGCTGACCGGCATCCTCCGCGACCACGGGATCGTCCCCGTGCTCCAGCCGCTCTTCCACGGGTTCGGCTGGAAGGGCCTGCGGGCGGCGGGCCCGGTGGTCCCACCGCAGGAGTACGCGCGCTACTGCCGCTACCTGGTCGCCCGCTATGGCGCAGCTCCGGCCGTCTACCTGGTCGGCGCCGACGGCGAGGGCGGCGAACCGCAGATCGCGGCGGGCGGCGCGGAGGTCGGCCGCTGGGACGGCTACGGCCAGCCCTGCGGCATCCACTACCGGCCGCACGCCGACAACCGCGCCCACCAGAGCGAGGCCTGGCTGCACTTCCAGTGGTGCCAGACCGGCCACATGGGCGGGCACGTCCAGGAACGGGTCGCGGACATGTGGCGGAACACCCCGGCCAAGGCGGTGGCCAACGGCGAGCCGACGTACGAGAACACCGGCCGTCCCGGCCGGGCCGCGGGCTGGTGGCAGGGGCACGAGGCCTGGAGCAACCTCTGCGCCGGCGGCACGATGGGCGTGGTGTACGGCGCGGCGAGCCTGTGGCAGTGGCGGCTGCACGCCTCCGAACCCGGGCACGAGGACTTCTTCCTCGCCAAGGACGCGGGCTGGCGGGAGGCGCTGGACTTCGAGGGCTCCCGCCATGTCGGGCTGATCTCCGGAATACTCGACGGCCTGCCGCTGACGGACATGCGGCCGGACTGGCGGTCCGCCCTGGCACCCCGGGGCCTGTCCGTCCCCGGCGTGCTGTACCTCTGCTACGCGGAGGAGGGCGGCCCCCTGGCCGTCACCGATCCGGAGAACGTCCCGCTCCCCTACCGGGTGGTCGACCCCCGGACCGGCGAGACCGTCCGCGAGGGCGTACGCGCCACCGCCGGGGAACCCGTCCCTGACGAGGGCGGTGCCCCACGGGTGTACATCTGCCATGACCCGAACCGGAGTTGACGCCTGTGCACGTCACACCACCCGCCTTCGAGCACCACCGCGAGCCCCTGGGCATCGGCGAGTCCGCTCCCCGCCTGAGCTGGCGCACGGTCACCGACGCCGCGGGCTGGCGGCAGGCCGCCCACCAGGTGGAGATCACCGCCGCCGACGGCACGGTCCTCGCCGACACCGGGCGCGTGGCGTCCGCCCCTTCCCTCCTCGTTCCCTGGCCCGGGCGGCGGCTCGGGTCCCCGGGGGGAGTCGGCGTACGCGTACGCGTCTGGGGCGAGGGCGAGGACGAGCCGTCGCCCTGGTCGCCGGCCGCGAACGCCGAGACCGGACTCCTCGAACCGGCCGACTGGACGGCCCGGCCCGTCACCCCGGACCACACCGCCTCCGAAGAACCGCTGCCCGTGGCCCTGCTCCGCCGCGACTTCGCCCTCACCGGTCCGGTCGCCTCGGCCCGGCTGTACGTCACCGCGTACGGCGTCTACGAGGCCGAGATCAACGGCGAGCGCGTCGGCGACCACGTCCTGGCCCCCGGCTGGACCTCCTACCCGCACCGGTTGCGCTACCAGACCTTCGACGTCACCCCACTGCTGCGGACCGGCGAGAACACCATCGGGGCGCTGCTCGGCGAAGGCTGGTACACCGGGCGGCTGGGCTTCCACGGCGGCAGCCGCAACATCTACGGTGACCACCGCGCGCTCCTTGCCCAGCTGGAGATCGTGTACGCCGACGGCACGGCTCGGACCGTCGGCACCGACGCACATTGGCGTACGGCGACGGGCCCCGTGCTGCGTTCGGAGATCTACGACGGTGAGGTCTACGACGCCCGGCGGGAGCGGCCGGGCTGGTCCTCGCCGGGACACGACGCGTCCGACTGGGCACCGGTCCGTGAACTCGCGCCTCCTCGGGCCGAGTTGGTGGCACCGACCGGGCCTCCGGTGCGGCGCGTCCAGACCGTGGCACCGGTCGCGGTCCTCACGACACCGTCCGGGAGGACCGTCCTGGACTTCGGGCAGAACCTGGTCGGCCGACTGCGCATCCGCGTCTCGGGTCCCGCGGGCCACGAGGTCACCCTGCGCCACGCGGAGGTGCTGGAACACGGCGAACTGAGCACCCGCCCCCTACGGATCGCCCGCGCCACCGACACGTACGTCCTGCGCGGCGAAGGCGCGGAGACAAGCGAGGGCATGGAGGTGTACGAACCCCGCTTCACCTTCCACGGCTTCCGGTACGCCGAGATCGGGAACTGGCCCGGACCGCTCGACCCCACCCGCGTCGAAGCGGTCGTGCTGCACACGGACATGGCCCGCACCGGCTGGTTCGAGAGCTCCGACCCGCTGGTCGACCGGCTGCACGAGAACGTCGTGCAGGGCATGCGCGGCAACTTCCTCGACATCCCCACGGACTGCCCGCAGCGCGACGAACGCATGGGCTGGACCGGCGACATCCAGGTCTTCGCACCCACCGCGTCCTTCCTCCACGACTGCTCCGGCATGCTGCTCGGCTGGCTGCGCGACCTGTCCGCGGAACAGCTGGCACGGCCGGACGGCGTACCGCCCCTGGTCGTCCCCGACGTACTGCCGGCCGCGTTCGAGGGCGTGGGCGCGCAGGCGGTGTGGGCCGACGTCGCGGTGCTCCTCCCATGGACCCTGTACCAGCGATACGGGGACCTGGAGATCCTCCGTGTCCAGTACCCGAGCATGCGGGCCTGGGGTGAGGCCACGATCCGGCTCACCGCCGAGGGCGACGGACTGTGGCGGCAGGACTTCCAGCTCGGGGACTGGCTCGACCCGCAGGCCCCGCCGGACCGTCCGGGCGAGGCACGGACCGACGGCGACCTGGTCGCCAACGCGTACGTCGTCCGCTCGGCAGAGGTTCTCGCCGAGACCGCCGAACTCCTCGACGACACGGAGAACGCGGCCCGCTTCCGCGCACACGCACAGGCCGTACGCGAGCGGTTCGCCGACCATTTCGTCACCCCTGACGGCCGGCTGGCGTCGGACACCCAGACCGCGTACGCCCTGGCCGTCGCCTTCTCCCTCCTCCCGACGGAACGCCAACGGCGGGGCGCTGCCCGACAGTTGGCGTACATCGTGCGCCGCGCGTCCTTCCGTATCGCCACCGGTTTCACCGGCACGCCGCTGATCTGCGACGCCCTGTGCGCGGCGGGCGAACCGCAGCTCGCCTATCGCATGCTCCTGGAGAAGGGCTGCCCGTCCTGGCTCTACCCGGTGACCATGGGCGCCACCACCATCTGGGAGCGCTGGGACTCGATGCTGTCCGA
>NZ_JAGXJL010000114.1:0-9446 GCF_019091475.1 Streptomyces sp. GbtcB6
CTTGAACGCCTGTAGCCCGCCGGGCCGCTCGGTCAGCGGGACGACAGTCATGCCGTGCGCGCGGCGGGGCCGCAACCGTACCCGCGGGTCCCCGACCGCTGGCGCGCCGACGAGCTCGTCGAGCGGGACCTGATGTGCGGTCGCGATCGAGAGCAACAGCTCCAGTGTCGGTTTCCGTCCGCCGGACTCCAAGCGGGACAACGTGCTCACCGAGATGCCGGTTACCTCGGAAAGTTGGACCAGGGTCATCCCGCGCGCGTTGCGCAGCCCGGCCAGTCGGGGCCCCACGCCGGCCAACGTGTCCACGATCGTCTCGTCCACACCCCCAGCTTGCCACATCAGCAAAGGAACTTGCCAACGGTCGGACGACCGTCGCGAACCTCGTGTGCCCGGCACTGCAGGAATGCGATCTTGACCACACCGCGTTCATAGTATACTTTCTTAAAGTACCAGGCCCGAGAGGGTCTGCACATTCCCCACCTGCATCGAATGGGAGCTGAGTTCACATGGAGAATTTGACTTTTGAAGCCGAGGCCGCAGTCCGCGCCCTCCCTGCACGCATGTACGTAGCGCTCGATAGTCACGACGTCACCGGCTACGCGGGCCTCTTCACCGAGGACGGCCGGCTCGACACGCCGTTTGGCAAGCCGAACAGCCGAGCGGAGATCTTCGAGTGGACGGACGGCTACATCTCCGAGGGCAACGAGGACGGGGTCCGTCACTTCATCACCAACATCATCGTCGACCCGCACCCCGACGGTGCGCGGCTGCGCTGCTACATCCAGAAGTGGAAGGTCGACGTCGGCCCCACTGCCCTCGGCACCGGATCGCTGGACATCATCGCCGTCCGCGAGGGGTCCGAGTGGCGGATCAAGAGCAACACCATCTCCATCGACCCGCCGTACCTCGCTTGATCGCCGACGCCCATAACCGCGTCCCGACCCTGTGAGGCTGAGCCCATGACCACCACCACTACCACCACTGTCGTCTTCCGCAACGCCCGCGTCTTCGACGGCCACTCACCCGAGTTGCGCGAGGACTGCGATGTCGTCGTCGAGGGCGGGGTCGTCCGGACGATCTCGCCGAGCCGCAATGCGGCCTACGCCGATGCCGAGATCGTCGAGTGCGGCGGCCGCGTGCTCATGCCGGGCATGATCGACGCGCACGTCCACGTCTACGCCGCCGACGTGAACCTCCCGCGGGTCACCCACCTGCCGCGGACCTACACGGCACACTATGCGTCGCAGCTGCTAAGCGACTGCCTCGACCACGGCTTCACCACGATCCGCGACGTCGGCGGTGGTGACGTGGGGCTGGCGAACGCGCTGCGCGACGGTCTCGTGCGCGGCCCCCGGCTGTTCTACGGGGGCCGGATCATCAGCCAGACCGGCGGCCACGGCGACATGCGCCCCGGGGACGCCGACCTGGACGACCATGTGACACACGGCTGCGCGTGCCACGACGACATCTTCTCCGTGATCGCCGACGGACCCGACGCGGTTCGCGCCGCCGCACGCGAGGAGCTGCGCCGCGGTGCGTCGCACATCAAGCTGATGGCGTCGGGCGGCATGGCCTCTCCCACCGATCCGCTCGAGTTCTCCCAGTATTCCGACGACGAGATCCGCGCCGCAGTCGACGAGGCCACCCGCGTGGGCAAGTACGTCGCGGCGCACTGCCATCCCGACGAGTCGATCCGGCGGTGCGTCGCACTCGGGGTGCGTTCGATCGAGCACGCGAGCATGATCACCGACGACACGGCGCGGTTCGTCGCCGAGCACGGCGCGTTCACGGTGCCCACGATGGTGATCATCTTCTCGCTGCTGGAGAAGGACTCGCGCGACCGACTACCCAAGGCGAGCGTCGACAAGCTGCTCTCGCTCTCGGAGCACATGCTCGCCGGCCTCGAGACCATGCATCGCAACGGCGTCGACATCGGCTTCGGGACGGATCTGCTGGGCCATCTGCGCAAGGACCAGCCGCTCGAGTTCGAGATCAGGAGCCGGGTCCTGCCCGCGCTCGACATCCTGCGCAGCGCGTGTTCAGTCAACGCCAGGCTGCTGGGGCAGGAAGGCCGGATCGGGTGCGTGGCCGAGGGCGCGCTCGCCGACCTGCTCGTGGTCGACGGCAACCCGCTCGACGACATCCGCCTACTGTCACGTCCACGCGAGACACTCTCGGTCGTCATGGCCCGAGGCGAGTTCGTGCGACGGAGTATCTGACACCAAGAGAGGACTGCTGATGGGTGACGAAATCGACATGGGTGGCTCGGCCTCGTTCATGGCCACCACCGAGACGCACGGCGTCGGGGTCGTACACGGTTTCATCAACGGCGCCGCCTACGGTGAGATGGTCAGTGAGTCGCGGGAAGTGCGCCCGGGCGTCCTGGAGTATGAGGGCCGCCACCACTTCCTCGACGCCGACGGTTCCTCGTTGCGGACCCGGGACGTGAACACCGTCGTGACGGAGAGCAGCGAGTGGGCCAACGTCATGCACGTCGCGTACACGATCGACTCCGGAACGGGCCGGTTTGCCGGCTACCAGGGCACGTTTCACAGCGTCGGAGTGGTACTGAGCGGAAAGGACGCGTTCTCCGACGACTCGGTCGGGACCGTGCGGTTCAGCGGGACGATCAGCCGCCCCGGCTGATCATGACCGAGGTCGTTGCCCTGTCAGCGTGAACCGGGGCTGCGCGAACCGTGGGCCGTACGCGACCGGCGCCCGGGCGGGAGTATCCGCCCGGGCGAACTTGATCTGCACCAGCAATGCCTGAGGTCCGACAACCTCGATACCGCCTCGATCCCGGCGCAGTTGCCGAGCGGCGGCTGAGCCGCGCCGACCGCGGAACGTGTCTTCGAACGCACCCTAGGCTATCGGTATCGAACGGTCTGCTCCCGAAACCCCCAATCCTGGATCCACCGACGGGTATGGGCCCGTCGGTGGGGTTTGAATGAGAAAGTTCCCTTCGAGCTGCGATGACTGCTGTTGTCCAGGTAACATTCGCACAATCTCCATACTGAACAAACTCCTACTCGCAGGGAGTTTCAGGACCCATGCACGCTACGGAACTCAGCAGGCGTGGTGGTGCGATCAAGCCCTCGAAGAATATGGAAGATGGTAGTCATGCAGAATCTCAGTCTGCTGAATTCGATCGTCGGTCCGGTGATGCGCGGCCCGTCGAGCTCACATTCCGCCGGCCCCTATCATATCGCCAATACCATCCGACAATTGACCGCTGGATGCGGCGAATACATCGATTCCGTGCGCATCGGATTCAATCCGTCAGGATCCTTCGCGGCGGTGTACTCGAACCAAGGTAGCGACGAAGGCTTCGCTGCGGGTTTCCTGGGCATTCCGATTACCGATGACGCGTACCTCGACGCCCTTCGCAGGTTCCAATCGGGACAGTTGTACCCATTCACATTCGAGGTCACCACGCTCGTTCCGAATGATCACCCGAACCGAGTTCAGATCGATGTTCAAGTCAGGCAGACAGATGGGAACATCCGCTCCGACCGATTCCGCGCAGTTTCGACGGGAGGGGGAATGTTCGTGATCGATGACCTCAATGGACACTCGATCGAAGTAACGGGCACGGAGCACGTCGTTCTCGTGGAAGGTGATGCCGATGCAGTTCCGGATGCCCTCGCGCGGGAGGATCTCAATTGGCGCACAGCTGTCCGAGCATCCAACCGACTCTCGCAGTTCGCCTTTGCCGCGGAACTCTCCGCCGAGGCACTGGTGAGCATCGCAGGTCTCTCTGGAGTTGAACGAGTGCGCGTCACAGGCCCGTCCCAGCTGTGCGTGGCATCCACAGACACCCTGCTCGTTTCCGGTGCGGCACTGGGTGAACCCAACAACCTGGGTCTCGCTGAGAAGGCGCTCGAGCTCGAGAGTATCCGTCTGGGGCTTCCTCGTCATGAGGTACGTAGGCTGTTCGAGGAGCGCCTAGAGCTAATGCTGACGAGCGTCGAAAACGGTCTCCGCGCCGCCCCATCGAGCGACAGGATGAAATTCCTCACGCCGTCAGCCCTCCGTATCAAGAACGCCATTCTTCCGCCCATCATCGGCGCGGGGTTCCTACAGAACGCTATGTCTGCGGCCTTGGCTGTCATGGAGCAGGACACGAACAGAGGGGTCGTCGTCGCGGCTCCGACGGCAGGCAGTGCGGGCATCGTGCCCGGAGTCCTCTTCGCGCTGTCGCAGGTTGGCGTGGCCGAGTCGATGCTCGTCGACTCTCTCCAGGTGATGGCGCTCGTCGGTGGCGCCTTCGCCGCCCGTGGAAGCTTCGCTGCGGAGACGGGAGGTTGTTCTGTGGAGACTGGTGCCTCGGCAGCGATGGCGGCGGGCGGTATGTCCCACATTCTGGGGGCCGGCCCGCAGCAGGTCTTCGGCGCGGCAAGTCTGTGTCTGATGAATACTCTCGGATTGGTCTGCGATCCCGTGGGCGGCGAGGTGGAGATACCGTGCCACGCCCGCAATATCGCGGGAGTCTCACATGCCTATGCTGCGTCGATCGCGACGCTGGCCGGGTTCGATGCTGTGCTGCCGTTTGATGACGTGGTTCAAGCAACGGTCGACGTCGGCAAGCTGATGCATCCAGACCTGCGCTGCACGGGCCGAGGCGGGTGCGCGGCATTCTGCCCGGCGCCGAAAGGATCAGATGCAAGCGGGTCGAAGACCTTCGTCCCACTTACGTTGAAGAGCGGCTACAAAGATCGGTAACAGTCGACAGTCCGGGTGGCCGAGCAAATATTTCGGAGACGAAGAAACCGCTCGGATCAACATTATTCTGTCCCGCGATCTCGATCCGCGCGTTGCCGAATCTGGCTCATCGATGACTGCGGGTCCGACGACGTCGTCCCCCTACTCCGAACAGATCGCCGGTGCGCTGGGAACCGCGCATCTAGCCGATGCTCTGCACCTCGATGTCAAGCCGAGCAATATCCTGATCACCGACTACGACGATCCGCACTGACCGACTTCGGCATCGCCCATATCACCGGAGGATTCGAGACCTCGGTCGGCGCGATCACCGGGTTTCCGGCGTTCACCGCACCCGAGGTGAAGGGAGTGGGTCGGCCCGCACCAACTGGCGTGGATAGCGCGCCTGGAACGGGAGCTACCGAATCTGCGAAAAGCATTGGAATTCAGCGCTTCCGAACCGAACGAGAGCGCTGTGCCGATCACGAGCAGGCTCTATCTGTTCTGGGCACTGGGTGGCCGGCTCAGCGAAGGCCGCCACTGGTTGGAACGTGAACTCGCCCAGCCGATTCGGCCGCCGCAGGCATACCGAGCCAAGGCGCTCTTCGCCGCCGGCTCGATGGCCGGGCTACAGGCAGACCTGCCGACTGCTTCCGACAAACTACGAGAACTCGCAACCCTGGTCGACGACACAGCGGACCCGCTGGCCAAGGCACTTCTCGCCCATGCCGAAGCCAATATCTGCCTTGCCGGAAGCGATGTCGAAATCCAGCATGCTACCGACTTTCTGACCGAAGCGATTGCCCTGTACACCTCGCTCGGTGAACTCGGCTTGCAACTCGACGCCCAGATCTCGCTCGGATGGTGTTATTATGCCATTCGCGGCGACAGCGATCGAGCTCTTCCGCCCCTCGAGGAGGACCTCTGCCGGTCGGAAGTCCCGCCCGATCGTCCGTTCCTCTGGCGTGAGCAGGACGTTCTCGCAGCGCAGGTTCGCCGTTCTGGACACGCCGTTCCATCCCTCGGGCGCCATCGGCAGGCCCTGCTCGGTCAGCCACAACCACGCCGGCTCCGGCCCCTCCGACCCCTCAACGAAGAGCCGTTGCCGCTCACGCCAGCCCAGCCGGCTCAACTCCCGCTCACCGAACGCACCGTTGAGGTCAACCCACTCGACCTTCGGCTTCAGCCCGCTGGTCACCCTCGTGACCAGCCACATCACCGAAAGACGCTCGTAGCAGCCCGCAGCCTGGGCCCGCTGGACGGCCCACGCCCGCTCGGAGGCCACGTATGCCTCGACCTGCCCGACGGTATCCAGCGAGGCGTAGAAGACCCGGCTGTTCTTCGAGCGGGTCACCGCCCCGGCGACGCGACCGTGGCAGTAGCGGCCAAAGCGAAGCTGCTGGGTGGGCAGCTCGAACGTCAGCAGCGAGCCGCCCTCCTGCCGGCGCAGGGCGGAACTGAGCAGCAGCTGGACGAAGCCCGTGTTCCGCATCTCCGTCCGGGCCTCCCACCCTGGCGCCGGGACACCGGCGCGATCGTGGCCTCGCAGCCCGATATCCGACCACAAGCCCCAGGTCCGCGGCGTCAGCCACGACACCCGCGAGCTGACCGAGTCCGCGGCCCTGTCCTCCCGCCGCGAGACGTCCACGGGCAGCGGGTGCACCCTCGCCCACCGGAACAGCAGGGTGAACGCCGCAGCCTCCCGATCCCACTTCGTCCCGCTGATCTGCCCCGGGTTCTCCGAGGCTCGGCACCGCCAGTCCCGGAAATCATCCAAGTCCTGCCTCGTCGCATCCCGCCACTCGACATCGCGAGAGGACAGGAAGTCCAGCAACAGCCGAATATCCGTCGAGTAGTTCCGCTTCGACTCGCGTTCCAGTTTCCGGAACACGCTCGACCGGACGAAATCCAGCAGGCCCGTATCGATCATTCCGTCCGGCCGTACGTACACCGGATCTCCCGGCCGCAGGCCGATCCCGGCCACCGCCTCCGGCAGATCCTGTGCCCCCAGGACACCGTCAGCAGGGAGTGTTCCCCACTGCCCCGGATCCGGTACCCGCACCACATGCCACGTGCTCAACTGCTACCTCTCCTGACGCTTGAACTCACGCAAGCATCAGGGAAGTACCCACGACGGGAGCGACCTGGGCGCTGCGTAAGCCCGGATCCGACCCGGAAGCACCGATGCACGACTGCTTCGACGGGTTCTGGAGCGCGGGCCTGGACGACCTCACCGACACCGGACGCGCGGCGGTCGACGCGCTCAGCGGCATCTACGGACGCCCGCCGGTCCTGCTCACCCTCCACGACACGTAAGACCCGGCCGTCGGCCGCGGCATGCCGGTCCGTGCCGCGGCCGTCGGTCGGGGCGGGGTGGAACCGGCGTTTTCCAGGGCGAGATGGACGATGGCATGGCGCGGCAAGCGGCGGACCGGAACAATTGCGGCATGCGACCCGACCTCGCCGACCTGCTGGAGACCGCCGCCAGCCTGCTGGACAGCGCCGGCCCCCTGGAGCCGCTGCACGTCGCCGTCGGCGGCCGGGACGTCCGCATCACGTTCGCGCCCGGCGTTCCGCTGGCCGATCAGCGTGCGAGCGTCGACCGTCTCGCCGCCGCCACCGGATCCACGCCGACGCACTCCAACCTGGGGGCCGCCGCGGCGACTTACTGATCGTTTCAGAATGAGAAGTGCAGGCCGCGCGGCTGTCAGTCGTCGAGGCGTTGAAGGATCTGTGTGAACTCGCCGTTGTCGATCAGGCCGGTGAGGACCTGGGTCATGTTGCTGATGCCGGCATCGCGGACGATGAGCCCGTCCGAGCACCAGAAGTAGCGGCCTGCGAGGGCTTCCCCGCTCGCGGTCCATCGCTTCATGAGGATCTCGACCTGGGCGAGGGTGATGATGGTCGCGCTCCACCGGGAGCCGTCCTTGAGGTCGACGAAGACGTCGACGTTGTCCACGGACTCCAAGTCCTCGCCGGCATTCGGCAGGAACGCGGCCTCGAACTGCTCTGTGTGGACGCGGTACCAGGGTCCGTCCCAGCTGCCAGGCGTTGTGCTGTGGCTCATCGGGCGAGTGTGCCGGGCCGATTCGCCCTCCTCAACCGCTTTGTTCTGGCACGCTTCCGGCGTGAGCAGCGATCTTGTGCCCGATGACCTGTGGGAGCGGATAGCCCCGCTGATTCCGACCCGGCCGCCGCGGCGGCACCGGTTTCCCGGACGGAAGCCGGTCGACGACCGTACTGCGCTGGCCGGGATCGTGTATGTCCTGCGCAAGGGCGTGTCCTGGGCAGACGTCCCGTCCGAACGGATCGGCTGCTCGGGGGTCACCTGCTGGCGGCGGTTGCGGGACTGGACCGAGGCCGGGGTATGGCTCCGCCTGCATGAGGCACTGCTCGTCGAGCTGCGGCGTGCCGGCCTGCTGGACATGGATGACTGCGCGATCGACGGCTCGCACGTCAGGGCGCTCAAAGGGGGGCGCACACGGGGCCATCGCCGGTCGACCGCAGCCGTCCCGGCAGCAAGCACCATGTGATCGTCGACAGCCACGGCACCCCGCTCGCCGTCTCCCTGACCGGCGGCAACCGGCACGACGTCACCCAGCTCATCCCGCTCCTGGACGCGATTCCGCGCATCCGGGGCCGACGCGGCCGCCCCCGCCACAGGCCGAAGCGCCTGTACGCCGACCGAGGCTACGACTTCCGCAAGTACCGCCGACTCCTGTGGGTCCGCGGCATCGTCCCGAAGATCGCCCGACGCGGCGCCCCGCACGGCTCCGGCCTGGGCAAGACCCGTTGGGTGGTAGAGAGAACCTTCGCGTGGCTGCACCAGTTCAAGCGCCTGCGCATCCGCTACGAGACACGCGCCGACCTCCACCAGGGACTCCTCCAACTCGCCTGCGCCATCATCTGCTTGAGACGGCTACGCACCGCATTCTGAAACGATCAGTTACACCTTCAGCGCGGAGCTTCCCGGCTCCCTGGTCCTTGTGGTCGGCACCCACCCCACGATCAGCCGGCCCCGTCCGTGCCGGGTTACCTCCACGCAGGCGACCGCGGAACTGCTGCGCGCGCTCGCGCCCTGGGGCCGGGCTCTGTCCAGCAGCTGCGTCGACGTCTGTGAACTCACGGCGCAGGACGAGGAGGAACGGCTGACCGTCCAGCTCGTCGTGGAGAGCGACGGCGATCCCGGGGAGACGCTGCGCCTGGCCGCGGCGGGTACGACCGGCTTGCGGCGGTGCCACAAGAACGTGGCCGGGCTCGATGCCCGCGGCCGACTTCCCTCCGGCGAGGCCGTGATGGTCAGCGTCATGTAGAGACCCCCGCCAGGCCTCGGTCCTGCGTGTCTCGTTCGGTCCGAACTCGGCACCGGAAGGGAGAGGACGGCGGGCCCTTTGCCCGGCTCGGCCGTTGTCACCACGGACATCCCCCATATGAAAGGCGCCTTCCATGGCCACAAGTGCCCGCACGGCGCAGGACCTCGCCTTCCACGCCCGGCACTACGTCACCGCGGTCGCCGAACAACTGCTGGCCGAGAGCGTCCCCGTCCGTGCCGTACACGCCTGCGGCCCGTACACCGAGCCGGGCCAGACCTTCGTCGACGTGGAGGGCGGCATCACGTTCACGGACCGCGTCGACGACCAGCTGGGCGGCCACGACTGCGGCCTGCACTGAGTGACTCTGTCGGGAATCTTGAGGACGGGCGTCACTTCCCTTGGCGCCACCACAGCGGCCGGGGTAAGTCTCTT
>NZ_JAGXJL010000115.1:0-9019 GCF_019091475.1 Streptomyces sp. GbtcB6
ACCGGCAGTTCCTGCCCGAGCACGCCACCACCGTGCAGGTGGATGTGCGCGGCGAGCAGATCGGCAGGCGCACCCGGGTGGACCTGCCGCTCGTCGGCACCGTGCGGGGCACCGTCGGGGCCCTGCTCCCGAAGCTCGCCCCCAGGACCGGCTCCCGGCACCTCGACGCGGCCCGCGACCACTACACCGGCGCCCGCGCCGCCCTGGACCGGCTCGCTGTCGACGACCACGACCGCACCCCGGTCCACCCGCAGTACCTGGCCCGGGTCGTCGACGAACTCGCCGCCGACGACGCGGTGTTCGTACCGGACGTGGGCTCCCCGGTGATCTGGTCGGCGCGCTATCTGACCATGAACGGCCGCCGCAGGCTGATCGGTTCGTTCACCCACGGCATCATGGCGAACGCACTGCCCCAGGCGATCGGCGCCCAGTCGGCCTTCCCGGACCGGCAGGTGATCGCGCTGTCCGGGGACGGCGGACTGGCCATGCTGCTCGGCGACCTGATCACCCTGAAGCAGCAGCGGCACCCGGTGAAGATCGTGGTCTTCAACAACGGAGCCCTGAGCTTCGTGGAGCTGGAGATGAAGGCCGAGGGCATGGTGAACTTCGGGACCGACCTCGACAACCCGAACTTCGCCGACGTCGCGACCGCCCTGGGCATCCACGGCCGCAGGGTGGAGCACCCGGCCGACCTCGGCGAGGCGCTGCGCACCGCGTTCGCCCACCCGGGCCCCGCCCTGGTGGAGGTGATGACGGCCCGGCAGGAGCTGTCCGTCCCGCCCACCATCAAGTTCGACCAGGTCAGGGGCGTCGCTCTCTATGCCGCCCGGACCGTACTGTCCGGACGCGGTGACGAACTCCTCGAACTGGCCCGCACGAACGTCGTGCGCCACCTGCCCTGAGCGGCCCCGGGGGGCCTAGGCGGCGTCGGGGGAGCCGGGGCCGGTGAGCCCGATCAGGCTCATCACGGCCTCCCGGACGCCCTCCAGGTCGTACTCGCCGAGCGGGACCCCCGAGGCGCGTGAGTGCTTGGTGACCCCGACGAACGCGCCGAACGCCATCGAGAGCAGCACCTGCGGATCGCCGGCGCGGACGGCACCGGCCGTCTGCGCCGCCCGCAGGATCTCCACCAGCTCGGCGTCGAGCCGGTCGACGACCTCGTACGCCTGCGGCCGCAGATACGAGCCGTGCACCTGGTGTTCGAGGAACGAGAACGCCTGGGGATAGGCCAGGGCGAACGCGACCTGGTGCCGCCAGACGAGGCCGATCGCGGTCACCGGATCGGCCTCGCGCACGGCGTCGGTGACCACGGTGTCGGCGAACGCCGCCTTCGCCTCGGTGAAGACCGCCTCGCCCAGCGCCTGTTTGTTGGGGAAGTAGCGGTAGATCGTGCCCACCGCGACCCCGGCCCGGGCCGCGATCTCGGGCACGTTCGTGCCGTCCCAGGTGCGCTCGTCGAACAACTCCAGCGCGGCGTCCATCACCTTGCGGCGCAGGGGTGTCTCGTCGGCCGTCGCAGAGGGGGGCATGGTCACCAGTGAAACTTCGTTCAGTCACTCGATCTTGTCAAGGCGGAGAGGTAGGGTGCGGAGTGAATGAAAGTTCATTCACCTCCCTCGTCCCATCACTCGTCATTGAGGAGCGCGCCGATGAAGCGCTACGGCCACTGGATCGCAGGCGTGGAAGTCGACCCGGCATCCGATCGCTGGCTGCCGTCCACCTCTCCCGGACAGGACGAGGTCGTGCACGAGATCGCCCTCGGTGACGCCACCGACGTGGCGCGTGCCGTCTCCGCGGCGGCCGGGGCGGTCGACGGCTGGTGGAACCGGCAGCCGGTCGAACGCGGGCGGGTGCTGGCCGCCGTCGCGGAGCGGCTGCGCGACGAGGCCGCCGTTCTGGCGGAGCTGGAGTCGGCCGAGACCGGCAAGCCCGCCTGGCAGTCCCCGCTGGAGGTGGAGGGCGCCGCCCGCTACTTCGAGTTCTACGCCGGCCTGGTCAACCTGCCCGGCGGCGAGGTGGTGAACATAGGGCCGGGCTTCCACGCGTACACGCGGCGCGAGCCGCTCGGCGTGGTCGGTGTCATCACTCCGTGGAACGCGCCCCTGAACCAGGCGGCCCGCTCCATCGCCCCGGCCCTCGCGGCCGGCAACACCGTGGTGGCCAAGCCGTCCGAGTTCACCTCGGCCACCACGCTCCGGCTGGCCCGCATCGCCACCGAATGCGGTCTGCCCGACGGCGTGCTGAACGTCGTCACCGGCACGGGGGACACCGTGGGTGCGGCGGTCGTCGGCCATCCCGGGGTCCGCAAGGTGGCGTTCACCGGGTCGGTCCGCGCCGCCCGCGACATCGGCCGGATCGCCGCGGACCGCGTCATCCCGCTCACGCTGGAGCTGGGCGGCAAGTCGGCCAACGTCGTCTTCGCGGACGCCGACCTCGCCAAGGCCGCCCAGGGGGCCGTCGAGGCGTTCCTGCCCAACGGCGGCCAGTCGTGCATGGCGGGCACCCGGCTGCTGGTCGACGCGCGGATCCACGACGAGTTCGTGGCGGCCGTACGGACCGTGCTGACACACATCACGCCGGGGGAGACCTACGGGCCGGCGATCACCCGCGCCCAGTACGACAAGGTCAACGAGTACTTCAAGATCGCCGAGCAGGACGGCGCCACCCTCCTCACCGGCGGCCGGCCGACCGGGGACGGCTGGACCTTCGAGCCGACCGTCTACACGGACGTCACCCCGGACATGCGCATCGCCCGCGAGGAGATCTTCGGTCCGGTGCTCGCCGTCCTGCGCTTCGAGGACGAGGAGGAGGCGGTGGCCCTCGCCAACGACTCCGACTACGGCCTGGTCGCGGCCGTCTGGACCGGTGACGTGACCCGCGCCCACCGGGTGGCCGCCCGTCTGCAGGCCGGGCAGGTCTACGTCAACGCCTACCCGCCCGGCATGATGGTCGAGGGCCCGTTCGGCGGCTACAAGAACAGCGGGTACGGGCGCGAGAAGGGCCTGGAGGCGCTGCACCACTACACCCAGACCAAGTTCGTCGCCGTACGCCTCCAGGACGACCAGCAGGTGTGGTGACGCGGTGGCCGGGCGGCCGCGCCCGTCTGGAACCATCCTTTCGGAATTCGACGAAAGGCAGACACTGATGGTCACGGCCCACGACGCGGAGCACAGCCGGAGCCCGGCCTTCGCGCACCTCCTGCTGTCCAGCCATGAGCGGCTGACCGGCACCCCTTTGTGCCCCACCGCGTTCCAGGACGCCGGCGAGGCGGCCCGCTGGCTCTACGGGGACGCGCCCTTCGGGCTGCTCGCGCACGGCGCCGGGCCGGATCCGGTCTTCATCTATGCGAACACCACCGCCCAGAAGTGCTTCGAGTACCCGTGGGAGGAGTTCGTACGGCTCCCGTCCCGGCTGTCCGCCGACCCGGACGCGCAGGGCGACCGGGACGCCTTCGTGCGATCGGTGGCGACCCGCGGATACGCCTCCGGCTACCGGGGTGTGCGAATAGCCGGGTCCGGCCGGAGGTTCTGGATAGAGGACGTCACCATGTGGAACCTCCTTGAGGCGGACGGTACTTGTCACGGTCAGGCGGCGGTTTTCCGTTCCTGGAGTGAGATCTGACGCTGCGTTAGGGACAACTGCGCGCGACACGCGCAGAGTTCCGCGAAATGTTCGACAGCCCGAAGGCCGCCTCCCTATATTGCTTGTTGAAGCAAATAGATGCTGCCGGACTGCGGTCCGGCCTGCCCAGAAACGAGACCATGGCGAAGATCCTTGTCACAGCGACCCCGGTACCGGGCCATGTCCTGCCCCTCGCGGCGATCGCCGCCGACCTGACCGAGCGCGGGCACGAGGTGCTCTTCTACACGGGCACCCGGTTCGAGGACCGGGTCCGCAGGACCGGCGCACGATTCGTCCCGTACCCGGCCGAGGCGGACCTCGACGGCGCCGACCTCAGCGCCGCCTTCCCCGAGCGCGACGCACTCGCCCCCTTCGAGCGCATATCGTTCGACCTCAAGCACTTCGCCGCCGACCCCGCGCCACTCCACGACCGGCGCCTGCAGGAACTGCTCGCGGAGTTCCCCGCGACCGTGGTGATCAGCGAACTCCTGTCTCTGTGGACGCTGGCGACGGTCCTGCGCGCCCCGCGGGAGCAGCGCCCGCTCCTGATGACCATCGGCATCGCGCCGCCCCCCTTCGCCAGCGCCGACACCGCGCCCTTCGGGCCGGGACTGCTCCCGCCCACCACCGACGAGGAGCGCGCCGGCTACGACGCCATGCGCGCCCAGGTCGGGGCGATGTTCGCCGACGCGCAGCAGTACGTGGAGGGCGTCTTCACCTCCATGGGCGTCACCTTCCCCGGGCCGATCTTCGACGCCATGTGCACGGTCCCCGACCTCCTGCTCCAGCTGACCGTGCCCGCCTTCGAGTACCCGCGCAGCGACGCCCCGGAGGGCTTCCGCTTCATCGGCCCCCTCCCGGCCGCCTCCGACAGCGAATTCGAACGCCCCGCCTGGTGGGCGGAGCTGTCGTCCGGCCGGCCGGTGGTCGTGGTCACCCAGGGCACCGTGGAGAACGGCGACCTGTCCCAGCTCGTCGTCCCCACGCTGCGCGCGCTGGCCGACGCCGACGTCACCGTCGTCGCCGCCACGGCCCGCCCCGACGGCCCCGACCTGGTGCGCGAGGAGATGGGCGGCCAGGTCCCCGCCAACGTGCGCCTCGCCGGGTTCGTGCCCTTCGAGGAGCTCCTGCCGTTCGCCGACGTCCTGGTCACCAACGCCGGTTACGGCGGGGTCCAGACCGCTCTGCGGCACGGTGTCCCGCTCGTCGTCGGCGGTGAGACGGAGGACAAGCCCGAGGTCGCCGCCCGGGTCGAGTGGTCCGGCACCGGCGTCAACCTGCGCACCGCCCGCCCGGAGGTGTCCGCCCTGCGCGCCGCCGTCGACGAGGTGCTCGGCGACCCCCGGTACCGCAAGCGGGCGGCCGAGATCCAGGGCCAGTACGCCGAGTACCACCCCTTCGACGTCATCGCGGAGATCGTCGAGCAGGCCTGAGTGCCTCGGTCAGGGGCTGTCCGGCTGACCGCCGGACAGCCCCTGACGTGGACCGGAAGGTCGATATCGGGTTGAGATTCCTTGCTTGAGCACGCTATTCTGCTCAAATGAGCGCAGAAGACCCGCTGACCGCCCAGGAAGAACGCTTCTGGCGCGCCCTGATGCGCGTCATCGTCGCGCTGCCCCGTTCGCTCGACGACGACCTGCTGCGGTCCACAGGGCTCACGCTCACCGAGTACGTCGTCCTGATGAACCTCTCCGAGGCCGAGAACCAGGAACTCCGTATGACGGACCTCGCCTCGGCCACCGCCCTCTCCGCCAGCCGCATCACCCGTGTCGTGGACGCGCTGCAGAGCCGCGGCCAGGTCGTCAAGCGGCGCTACGAGGGGGACGCCCGCGGCAATGTCGCGACCCTCACCCCGGAGGGGCTGAAGCGGCTCCGGGACGCCTACCCCGTGCACCTGGCGAGCGCCCGCAAGCGGGTCGTGGACCTGCTCGACGGCCGGTCGGTGCCCGCCATGGTCCGGCAGTTCGAAGCGGTGGTCGAGAAGCTCGACTGAGCCGCCCCGCCGAAGCCTCCCGCTAATATACAAACGTCAAACAGACGTTCCTGTGCGGCTCCGGCCGGACCACGACCCCGGGGAGAAGCCATGCAGGAGCGACCTCGGCCGAGACCGCCGGCATGACCTCGGGACCGCAGGGGCGGGAGACCTGGGCCCGGCTGCGCCGGCAGTTGTGGCGGCCGCCGCGCGCCCACGGGGAGCAGCCGCGGCACCGGGTGGTCGGCCCGCTGGAACTGTTCTACGACCTCATCGTGGTCGTCCTGGTGGCCCAGGCCGCGCACCACCTGGCGGACCATCTCACCTGGCACGGGCTCGGCGAGTTCGCGGTGGTGTTCGCGCTGGTGTGGACCGCCTGGCTGAACGGCACGCTCCACCACGACCTGCACGGCCACGACGACGCCCGGGGCCGCAGCCTCTTCCTCCTGCAGATCCTCGTCCTCGTCCCGCTGGGCGCGTTCATCCCCAAGGCCGGCGGCGCGGAGGGCGCCCATTTCGCGGTCAACGCCGGGATCCTGTTCGCGGTCCTGGCCGTGCTCTGGTTCCTGGCCGGACGCGGCAGCTCCGCGGAGTTCCGCAAGCCCACCCGGATGTACGTCATCGGGACGGCGGCCTGCGCGGCCGTCCTCCTCGGGAGCGCCGGACTACCCGCCGACACCCGGCTGCTGACCTGGGGCCTGCTGGTCCTCGCCTACCTCGGCGGGTTCGCGTGGATGACCCTGGCGGCCGCTCCGGCCCAGGAGTCGGCGCTCGCCCTCACCGAGGCGCTCGTCGAGCGGTTCGGGCTGCTCATCATCATCGTGCTCGGCGAGACCGTGACGGGCGTCGTGGACGGCCTCGCGGGCGAGCCGACCACCGCCATGAGCCTCGCGGTGGGACTGGTGGCCGTGGTGGTCGGCTTCGGCGCCTGGTGGACGTACTTCGACTTCGCCGGCCACCGGCCGCCCCGGCGCACGCGTACGGTGACCGCCGGGTGGATGCTCACCCATCTGCCGCTCACGGCCGCGGTGACCGCCATGGGCGCCGCGATGGTCGGCCTGGTCGAGCACGCCCACGCCGGCCGGACGCCCGCCGCCACCGCCTGGGTGCTGTGCGGGGGCGTGGCCGTCGTCCTCACCGGGACGATGCTGCTGGCCACCGGCCTGGAGGCCTGGCGGGACGAGCGGGACCTCTACCGGCCGCTCGCCCGCACCAGCCTGGCCGTCGCCCTCGTGGTCGTGGCCCTGGGCGCCGCACGTCCCGCACCCCTGCTCCTCGGACTCGCGCTCGTCGCCCTCCTCGGCATCCCCTGGGGACTCGCCGTGGCCCACCGACTGAGCCGGGACGAGACAGCGGTCCTCTGAACCCACAAGGCCAGAGGCCGGAGCACCGGATCACCGGCACCTCGCCGGGGCGCCGGTATCCCAGCGGGCTGTCGGTACTTCGGTGGGCCGTCAGCACCTCGCCGGATCGCCGGCACCCCGACGTGCCGTCGGTAACCCGGCGGATCGCTGGTACCCCGGTGGGCCGTCGGCACCTCGCCGGATCGCCGGCGCCCCGGCGGGTCGTCGGTACCTCGCCGGGGTGCCGGTGGACTTAGTTTCCGTACACGCGCCGGGCGATGAGCTCGGCGATCATGATGGTGGTGGCGTTGGTCACCGTCGACGGCACCTCGGGCATGATCGAGGCGTCCACCACCCGCAGCCCCGACAGCCCCTTGACCGCACCGGACTCGTCCACGACGGCCCACCGGTCCTCGGGCCCGCCCATCGGCACCGTCGACGTCGGGTGCCCGTAGGTGGCGATGCCGCTCTCGATCGCCGCCGCCAGCTCGTCGTCGCCCACGGCCGCGCCCGGCACCAGTTCCGCCGCCACCGCACCGGCGAGCGGCGCGCTGCCCGCGAGGCGGCGCACCAGCCGCACGGCCTCCAGCATGCGGCGACGGTCCCGGTCCGTCGCCAGGTAGTTGTCGTCGATGACCGGGGCGTCGTACGGGTCACGGCCGGCCAGCCGGACCGAGCCGCGCGACTCCGGCCGGGTGAGGGCGGCGGACATCACCATCGCGCCGCCGGTCGGGCTGAAGGAGCCGTCCAGCAGGTGCACGCCGACGACGGCGAGGTCCAGTTCACCGGGGCGCGCCTCGCGCGAGGCGAGCCAGAGGTGGGCGGCGAAGGCGGACGTCATGGTCTGGTGCTCGGGCGCGAGCGCGAACAGCGAGTGGAAGAACGGGTGGTCCTGGAGCCGGCGGCCGACGGGCAGGTCGGCGACCACCTCGATGCCGAGGCCCCGCAGGTCCGCGGCCGGGCCGACGCCGGAGCGCAGCAGGATGGCCGGGCTGCCGTACGAGCCCGCGCTGAGCACCACCTCACCGGCCCGGAAGACCGTGCCCGACGCGCTGACGACACCACGCGCCCTGCCGTCCTCGACCAGCACCCGGTCGACCGTGACGTCGCTGAACACGGTCAGGTTGGGACGGTTGCGCACCTGCGGCGTCAGATACGCCAGGGCGGTGCTCTGGCGCACTCCGTCCACGATGTTCACCGGGTAGGCGCCGGTGCCGTCCTGCCGCTCGCCGTTGAAGTCGTCGTTGCGCCGAAAGCCCAGGCCCGCCGCGCTGTCCACGAACGCCTGCGTCGGTGAGGTGAGTTCGGCGTAGGTCCACTGCCGGATCGGGAAGGGACCGGTGCGGCCGTGGTGGGCGGGGTCGCCGGCGGGGGTGTTCTCCATGTCCCGGAAGACCGGCAGGACGTCGTCGTACGACCAGCCCTTGATGCCGTAGCGCTCCGCCCAGGCGGCGAAGTCGGCGGCGCGCGCCCGGATCGCCACACCGGCGTTCACCGCGGAACTGCCGCCCATGGTCCGGCCGCGCGGGGCCGCGATGCTCGGAGCGCGGTCGGTGGCGCGCGCGGTGTAGCCCCAGTCGTGGTCGGGGTCGGCCAGGAGGTGCGGGGTCAGCAGTCCCTCGGGGACGCGGTCGGCGGGGTAGTCGGGGCCCGCCTCGACCAGCAGGACCGTGCGCCGTGGATCCTCGCTGAGCCGGGCGGCGAGTACGGCGCCCGCGGAACCGCCGCCGACGATGACGACATCGGCCTCGTGCGCTGCGGGGTGTTCGCTCGGGGTGCTCATCTGCGTCTCTCCTTCAGAATTGAACAGTGCTTTGGCAAGCAAATAAAATGGTCGGGATAAGTGTCGATGTCGGTGTCGTCATGGTGGGCCCGGTCAGATCCCCATCGCTTCCGGTACGACGCGCTCGCCCAGCAGCCGCAGCGCGGCGTGCTGGTCGGCGCCGCGGACCGGGCCGATGACGTGGTCGATGCCGATGTGGTCCAGCCGCCGCAACTCCGCGAGCAGGGCGGGGATCCGCTCGCCGTGCGCTCCGGGGTCGAGGGGGAGCAGGACCGTCTTCTCGATCTCGTCGTAGTCGCG
>NZ_JAGXJL010000116.1:0-6106 GCF_019091475.1 Streptomyces sp. GbtcB6
TACGGGTTGCCGAAGCGCTCCCGGTAGGCGCCGGTCAGCTCCATGGCGGCGACCTTCTCGCCGGTGGAGCCGTCCATGACGCGCAACTCGTCGATGGACACCGCGCGTTCGCGCACCCTCTCACCCACGCCGAGGCGGTCCAGGGCATGGAAGGCGTTGGGGCCGAGCTGGATGCCGGCGCCGATCTCGGCGAAGGTGTGGCTGCGCTCCAGCACGGTGGCGCGGTGCCCGCGCCGGGCCAGCGACAGTGCCGTCGCGAGCCCGCCGATACCGCCCCCGGCGATCACGATGTGTGCCATGGTCTGTCCAATCCCTTCCAGTGGATGAATGGTTGATCGGGCGTCACCGACGGTCGCGCGCGGCGGATGCCGGCAGCGGATGCTGTGGGAAGAGCCGGTGCAGTTCCTCGTGGAAGCCGGGGAACGTCTTGGCGACGCAGCCGGGATCGTCGAGGGTGAGGTTGCCGGTCCGCAGGTTCAGCACGGAGAACGCCATCGCGATCCGGTGGTCGCGGTGGCAGGCGATGCGCGCCGGAGACGTGGGGCCCGGGTGCACGGTGATCCAGTCCGGGCCGGTCTCGGTGCGCACACCTGTCGAGCGCAGATTCCGCGCGACGGCCTCGATACGGTCCGACTCCTTCAACCGCGCGTGACCGATGCCGCGCACGGTGATCGGGGCGTCCGCCAGCGGCGCGATCGCCGCCAGCGTCATGAAGGTGTCGGAGATCTCGCCCATGTCCACCACGAACCCGCCCCTGAGCACGCCGGTTCCGGTGACGGTGGTCGCCTCCCGGCCGCGGTGTACGCGGGCCCCGGTGCGCTCCAGTACGTCGACGAAGCGCACATCGCCCTGCAGACTCTCCCGGCCGAGGCCGTCCACCGTCACACTGCTCCCGGTGACGGCCGCGGCGGCGAAGAAGTACGAGGCGGTGGAGGCGTCCGGTTCGATGCGCAGATCGGCGGCGCGGTAGCCGGTGGGGCGGACGATGAACTCCCCCGCCGCGTCCTCGGCCACCTCGGCACCGAAGTGCCGCATCAGCGTGAGGGTCATGTCGATGTAGGGGCGGCTGACCAGGTCGCGCACCCTGATCCGCAGCGGGCCGGCGAGCAGCGGGCCCGCCATGAGCAGCCCGCTGAGGAACTGGCTGCTGAGCCCGCCGTCGACCTCCAGCCTGCCGCCGTCGAGGCGGCCTGCCGCCACCCGCAGGGGCAGTGTCCCGCCCGCGGCGGTGCGCACCCGGGCGCCCAGGCCGCGCAGTGCCGCGGCGAGCGGGGCCACGGGGCGGGCGGTGAGCTGCTCACTGCCCTCGAACACGAAATCGCCGTGCCCCGTGGCCGCCAGCGGTGGCAGGAAGCGCGCGGCCGTGCCCGCGTCCGCGCACCAGATCCGCCCGCTGCCCTGCGGGCCGCGGCCGAGGCCCGTCACCCGCCAGACGCTGTCGTCGGGCAACGGCTCGATGCCGGCGCCCAGTTGGATCAGTGCCCGGCGGAACGCCAGGGTGTCCTCGCTCATGAGGGGGGCGGTGAGCGTGCTGCTCCCGCCGGCCGCGGTGGCGAGCAGCTGGGCTCTGTTGGTGAGTGACTTCGAGCCGGGGACGCGGGCGTTGAACGCCCGGTGCGGCGCGCTGGCGGTGATCATCGCTGTCCTTCGTCGGGAGGGGGCGGCCGGCATCCCGGCGGGGGCCGGTGGTGCGGGACGGCGCAGGGAACCGGGCGGGGGACAGGGGCCGGAAAAGCGCGTCCCGGACGTCAGGCGGCCGCGGTGAGCACCGTGACGATCTCGTCGGCGATCTCCCGGGGAGCACGGTGTTCGGCGCGCACCGATACCGTCGCCAGCCGCCGGTAGAGGGGCAGCCGGTCGTGCATCAGCCGGGTGAGCCGCTGCCGGGGGTCGCCGTGGAGCAACGGGCGGCTGTCGTCGTCGCCGATCCTCAGCACGAGCGTGTCGAGACCGGCCCACAGATGCACGACGCGGCAGCCGGCCAGCCGGGCGCGCGTCCCCTCGTGGAGCACCGCGCCGCCGCCCAGGGCGAGAACACCGGTGTGCTCGTCCAGCGCGGCGACGGTCACCTGGTGCTCCACCTGCCGGAAGGCTGCCTCGCCCCTGTCCTTCAGCACCTCCGCGGCGGGCCGGCCGGTCACTCGCGCCACATCGTGGTCGGTGTCGCGGAAGGACACCCCGAGCAGGTCGGCCAGGGCCAGGCCGACGGTCGTCTTGCCTGCCCCGGGCATGCCGATGAGGACGGCCGCGGGTCCGGTCATGGAGTGTCGCCTTTCGCGTCAAGCCGGAGGATCCCGGTGCGGGCGGGTACGGGGAACGCGTCAGGGGCCGGCCGGTTCGAGCGCCAGTCCCCGTCCGACGAGCGCGGCCAGGGCGAATTCGCCCTCCACGGTGGCCTCCACGTCGAAGGCGTGCCGCTCGGTCGGCGGATAGCCGATCAGGTCGGCGGCCCGGTTGGGCAGGACGGCCTGCGCGGCCTGCCGTGACTCCCACAGCAGCACCGCTCCCCACCGCCGGCTCGCCGGGTCGGAGATCCAGAACTTCAGCCGCAGGCCGGGCACGTGCGAGAAGCGCTCCACCGCCTCCTCGCGCAGAAAGCCGCGCAGCGACTCGATGGTCTGCCGCGAGCGCGCCAGATCCCACCAGACGATCACCGCGTGCATGCGCCGGACACCTCCCGGAGCATGGAGCCGATGATGTCCGGCCCGTCCACGGTCAGCACGGACTCGGCGTGGAACTGCATCGACGCGAACCCGGCCGCCCGCAGCGCGTGCACCTCGCCCGTCCCCGTATGACGGCTCACTTCGATCCTGCCGTGCAGCGGGTGCTCGAAGGCGTCCGTGCCGCACCGGGCGGCGAAGGTGTTGTAGAAGCCCACCCGGACCGGGCTGCCGAACAGGTCGATGTCGTGCTGGGCGCCCTGGTTGGGCGCCGGGCGGCGCACCAGGTCCAGGCCGAGCAGCGTGCTGAGCACCTGATGGCTCAGGCAGACGGCGAGGAAGGGCCTGCGCTCCGCCATGAGCTGGGCCACCGCCGCGCGCAGATGTGCGATCTTCGGGTGAGCCGTCTCGCGCGGGTCGCCCGGCCCCGGGCCCATGACCACCAGGTCGTGCGCGTCGAAGTCGTACGACTCGTCGAAGCGGCGGACGTCCACCTCGCAGCCCAGGGAACGGATCTGGTGCGCGATCATCTCGGTGAACGTGTCCTCGGCGTCGACCACCAGGACCCTGAGCCCGGCGAGCGAGCCGGTGTGCCGACCGGGACCGGCCGTGTCCTTCAGCCAGAATCGCGCGATGCCGTCGTTGCGGGCGTCGAGTGCCTCGCGCACCGCCGGGTGCGATCCGAACCGGGTGGGTTCGGCCCCGCCCAGCGCCGCCAGCAGTCCCGCCGCTTTGGCCCGGGTCTCCTGTACCTCGGAGGCGGGGTCGGAGTGACGCACCAGTGTCGCGCCCACCCCGATCCGCATCATCCCGGCTGTGTCGATGTCGGCGGTGCGGATCAGGATCGAGGAGTCCAGCGTGCGCCCGCCCGCGGCGTCGCGTCCGATGAGGGCGGCCACGCCGCTGTAGTAGCCGCGCCCCTCCGGCTCGTAGCGGCGGATGACCCGGGCGGCGCTCTCCAGCGGGGAGCCCGTCACCGTCGGCGCGAACAGGGTCTCGCGCAGGATGCTGCGCACATCGCGGTCGGTCCGGCCCTCGATGAAGTACTCGGTGTGCGCCAGACGCGCCATCTCCTTCAGGTACGGCCCCACCACCCGGCCGCCCCCGGGGCAGATCCGGCCCATCATCTTCAGTTCCTCGTCCACGACCATGTACAGCTCGTCGGCTTCCTTGGTGTCCGCGAGGAAGGCCAGGACACCGTCCAGGTCGGGACCGGACCCCGGGTAACGGTAGGTGCCGCTGATGGGGTTCATCACCGCCTGGCCGTCGTGGACGCTGATGTGCCGCTCGGGAGTGGCTCCGACGAAGGTCCGCTCCCCGGTGTGGATGAGGAACGTCCAGTACGCGCCCGCCTCCCGCTCGACGAGGCGGCGGAAGAACGACAGCGCGGCGGACACCCCGAAGTCCGGGAGCTGGGCGACGAAGGACCGCTTGATCACGAAGTTGGCGCCCTCGCCCGTACCGATCTCGTCGGCGATGACGCGGCGTACCGTCTCGGCGTAGGTGTCGTCGTCGATGTCGAAGTGGCCCTCGGCCACCTTGACCGGATGGTCCGGCAGCCGCCCCAGGTTCTCCCGCAGCGAGAGCGAGGCCTGTTCGCGCACCCGCATCGCCAGTAGCGGACTGCCGTCGTCGGGGGCCGCGAAGCCGCGTTCGGCCAGCTGCCGGTAGGGGACGAGCACCAGCAGCTCCTGCCGGGCGCCGGTGTCCTGCGCGTCGTCGAGTTCGAGAGCGTCGAGGGTGCCGACCCGCGTCATCTCACCGGTCAGCACCTCGAGGGCGTCCTCTCCTGCCGCCTCCGGACGGTGCAGCAGGGCGAATGCCTCGGTCGAGCCGTCGAGGATGTGCGACAGCAACAGCGTGCCGTCCTGCCCGGTCATGGGGGTCCTTTCGCCTTCGGGCGCGCTCACTGCGCTGCCACCGTGGTCGCGCCGAGGTCGGTCAGCACCGCCTGGGCCGTCATGACCCTGGCGGCACGCTCGGCGGCGTAGGTGAGGGCCAGCCGGTGGTAGCCGGCCGAGAAGTCGGCCACCGCGTCGGCCACCAGGAACGGCTGGATGTCGTTCGTGTACGCCTCCACCGCCGTCATCAGGACGCCCACGTGCGCGTAGACACCGCAGATGATCAGCTGGTCACGGCGCTCCTCGCGCATCCGGGCCAGCAGGCCGGTCCGGAAGAAGGCGCTGTAGCGCCACTTGGTGAAGATCCAGTCGCCCTCGTCCGGCTCCAGCGGGGAGACCACCCGGCGATGCTCGGGCGTGGCCCGCATGCCGGGGCCCCAGAAGTCCTTGAGGAGCCCGCGCTGCTCGGGCGTCATGCTGCCGGGTTGCGCGGTGTAGGCGACGGGCATGCCCAGCGCCCTGGCCCGCGTGCGCAGTCGCGCCGTGTTGTCCACCAGGGCCCGGCCGAGTTCGGTGGTGCGCGGGAACGGTGCGAGGAAGTACTCCTGCATGTCGTGCAGCAGGAGCACCGCACGCCGGGGATCCGGCCGCCAGTCGACCGTGTTCTCGGGGAGTTGCTCCGCGGTGGGCAGGGGATAGGGCTCGACAGGGGGGATGCCGGGCATGGGAGGGTTCCTTTCGTTCTCAGACACCGAGGGTGGCTCCGCCGTCCACGGTCAGCTCGTGCATCGTGATGTGCCCGGCCTCGTCCGACAGCAGGAAGGCGACGGTCCTCGCGACGTCCTCGGGGCGGGCGACCTTGCCCAGCGGGATGCCCACCCGGTACTGCTCCGGGTTGCCCGCGATCGACGTCCTGGCGGCGGTGTCGGCGGTGTGCATCCCGTGCAGCATCGGGGTGTCGGTGGAGCCGGGGGCGACCACGTTGCAGCGGATGCCCGTGTGCGCCACCTCCAGGCCCAGGCACTTGGTGAAGGCGGTCGCGGCGGCCTTGGACGCCGCGTAGGCGGCCATTTCGGCGCGCGCGGTGCCCGCGGCGTTCGACGCGACCGTGACGATGGCGCCCGTGCCGCGGGGGATCATGCGGTTGACCACGGCGCGCGAGACATGGAACACGCCGGTGGCGTTCACGGCGAACGTGGCGTTCCAGTCCCTGTCCGACAGGGCGTGGGCCTGGCCGGTACGCAGCACACCGGCGGCGTTCACCAGGTACGCGACCGGACCGAGCCGGGCCTCGACCCGGTCGACGAGTTCCTCCACGGCGGCGGAGGAGGTGACGTCGGCGGCGAAGCCGGTCACGTCCAGGCCCCGGGCGCGCAACGCGGCGGCCGTGGCGGCGATCCTCTCCGCATCGAGGTCCGTGGCGGCGACCTTCGCTCCGCGTTCGGCCAGCAGCCGGGCGACGGCCTCTCCTATACCGCCGGCCGCCCCGGTGACCAGGGCGAGAGTTCCTTGCACGGTGTGACCTCCTTGTGTTGTCGACGAGTTCGGGGACGGGACGGCGGGATCAGCCCCGCCAGACCGAGGTCACCTCGATGGCCTGCTGCG
>NZ_JAGXJL010000116.1:6116-6528 GCF_019091475.1 Streptomyces sp. GbtcB6
AGTGCGGAGCCCAGCGCCAGGGTGGTGTACGTCCACTGGCCGGCCGGGGCCGGGACCAGGCCACCCGCTCCCGCCGCTGTGAACTTGTCGCCGATGCGGTGCAGCTCGACCGAGTCCGAGACGCACTCGGTGACCGCTTCGGGCGTCGTCTCCAGGTGCAGGCCCGCCGCGACACCGCCGCCGGCGCGCACCGCCTCCTGGAACGCCTGCACCTCCCGCACCACGGTCTCGACCAGACGGGTCTTGAGCCCGTCCGGGCCGGACACGGTGTTGCCGTGCATGGGGTCCGACAGCCACAGCACCGGATGACCGGCCCGGGCGACGGCCTTCACCAGAGCGGGCAGCCTGCGCGGGGCGTTGTCGGCGCCCATCCGCGCGATCAGGGTGAGCCGGCCGGGGCTGCGCCCGGGGT
>NZ_JAGXJL010000116.1:6538-8982 GCF_019091475.1 Streptomyces sp. GbtcB6
GCTCGCACAGCCCGAGCAGTTCCTCGGCCGTCATGCCGGGCCCGACCTTGACGGCGACCGGATTGGACACGGCGGCGAGCAGCGCGACATGGGCGCCGTCCGACTGCCGGGTGCGCTCACCCACCCACGGCCAGTGGGTGGAGGTCAGCAGCGCGCCGCCGGGTTCCCGGCGCAGCATGGACAGTTCGTAGTCGAGCAGCAGCGCCTCATGGCTGGTCCACACCGGCACGCCGAACTCCGAGCGGCGCTCGGCGGTGCCGCGCCAGCCCAGGTAGAGCATGGTGTCGCTGGCGGCCCGGTATCCGGAGAGCAGATGGTCGGGGTCGGGGCGGCGCAGCTCGGCGTCGGGCTCCGGCCGGTTGACCATGTGGCCCCGGTAGACGGGCAGTTCGATGCCGTGCACGGTCTCGGTCGGCTTCGAGCGGGGCTTGCCGAACTGCCCGGCGAGTCGGCCCACCCGCAGCACCGGCTTCCCGGACGCGAGCTTCATCGTCCCGGCGAGCACGTCGAGCAGCGCCGTCTTGCGGGTGACGTCCTCAGGGGTGGCCTCGGCCGGGTCCTCGGCGCAGTCGCCGGCCTGGAGGATCTGCACATGGCCGGCCGCGGCCTCGCTCAGCAGGGACCTGAGGCGGTGTACGGCCTCGATGTCCACGAGGGCAGGCATGCGCCGCAGATGGGCGCGGACCCTGTCGAGCCGTGGGTGATCGGCCCAGTCGGGCTGTTGGAGAGCGGGCAGGGAGCGAACGTAGGACTCAATGTCGGTCATCGGATTCCCTCGGCGGGCCATGCCGGAGTCACTCCGGCTGGTGGCGGGCTTGGCCATGTGCGAAGCGGCACGGGCATTCGTGCGCGCCGGCAAGGTGCCGGCCCGGTGACGCCGTCGTCCAGTGGGCTCACATCGGGGCTCGGCGGGGCAGGCACCACTGTTGAGGCAGGCGTCCACGGCCGCAATGCGATGACGCGTAGTCCGTCGCAATGGCTCGTAGTCCGTCACTTTGCGAGAACGTCCCGGAATTCGCGATTCCTGGACGACTGACGAATCAATGCGTCCGTGATCGCCGCTCTTCTGCCGTCGCGGAAAGCTCCGCTGCCGCCCTTTGCCGCGATATCGGCCACGGGACACCAGCCATGCGGAAGGGAAACCTGAAATGCCGCGGCTGACGCGGCGAAGAAGGCCGATGCCGAGGTGCGCCCGCGCAAGGTGGCCGAGCCGGCCGGCATGTCTCGGGAAAGACCCTGCGCGCGATGGGCGTCATGATCCGTCAGGGCCGCCCGGACGTCGACCCGCGGTGGCCGACTCCGTCAGGTAGCCCGCGTCCTTGTGACGAAGTCTGCGACGGGTGACAGAGTCTGCGGCTCGCCCTGCGGGGGCGACCGCCCCTGTGCCCAGAATGCAGGCCGTTCCCCCTCCCCGCCCCGAGCGCCGACCAGCAGGAGCGATCCCGCCATGACCACCCAGGCCGACACCGTTCCTCTCCACGCGACCGACGAGGCGGTCGTGACCGTGTGGTCGGACATCGGCTGCCCGTGGGCAACCCTGGCCCTGGCCACCCTGCACACCGCCGCCGCCGACCGTGGCCGGGAACTGCTGGTCGACCACAGGGCCTTCCCCCTGGAGCTGTTCAACTCCGAGCCCACCCCGAAACCGATCATCGACGCCGAGACGGTGGCGATCGCCGCACTGGTGCCGACCCTCGGCTGGCGACTGTGGCCCGGACCGGACTGGCGCTATCCGGTCACGACGCTGCCGGCGCTGGAAGCGGTACAGGCCGCGAAAGCGCCGGCGGCAGGCGGGCTGCCGGCGAGCGACCAGCTGGACACCGCCCTGCGGCACGCCTTCTTCACGCAGGGCCGTTGCATCAGCGTCACCTCCGAGATCCTCGCCGTGGCCGCCGCGTGCCCGCTCGTGGACGAGGCGGCGCTGGCCGACGCCCTGGCGCGGGGCACGGCCCGTGCGGCGATCCACCGTGACTTCGCCGTGGCGCGCGGCCCCCGGGTGCAGGGCAGCCCGCACCTGTTCACCGCCTCCGGCGTCGACGTGCACAACCCCGGCGCCGACTTCGTGTGGACCGGCGATCCGTATGACGGCGGATTCCCCCGCTTCCGCTCCTACGCGCGTGATTGGGCCGACGAACTGCTGGACCGACTCGCCAAGGCACCACAGGTCGACTGACCCGGAGCCACGACCTGCCCCTGCCGGACCCGGCCGAAAGGAAGCTCTCCGATGCCTGTTGCAGACCCCCTGCTCGAACTGCCCTACGGCACCGTGCCCGACCCCGACGCATTCCTGCGCGCGGCGATCCGCTGGCACTTCTCCAAGGAGACCGGGGCGCCGTTCTGGCTCGATCGAGTCGGCCGTCTGGACTTCGACCCGCTTGACGCCATCCGCACCTTCGACGACCTGAAGCTCTTCCCGAACTTCGCCAACGAGCTGCGGAACGTGC
>NZ_JAGXJL010000117.1:0-8343 GCF_019091475.1 Streptomyces sp. GbtcB6
GGAACCACAAACGCTGCTGCGCGAACGACGCCTCGACCCCCGCCACCCCACGCTCAACCCGCCGCAACTGCGGCATCCTACGCCTGGCACCGAGGGCCACTGTAATCCTCCGACCGTGGACGGGAATCAGAAAGAAACCATCAAATTTTCCGCCGACCGAACCGCCCACTCCTGCTGACTAGCCAACCTCGCAACCCAGTACTCGATTTCAGCGAAATCAAGAAGGCGTGACCAGATATTGGAGAAAAATAGGAAAGGGAAGCCCGCGGAATTAATGGTCCAATAGTCTTTCCCTTGCATCACTGACGTGAGTTCTGGAGATCAACCGGAGCTAGCAGCTTAGCCCGAGACGGCCGCGTGTCAAGACTGTTTTACCGTAAACCAAGGCTGTTTCTGCAGGCGACACCGAGGCTCGGGAAATAGTCAGCCATTCAAGTCCACCCGGCCCGACAGGCCCCATAACGGGCAGATCACGACGAGCCGCCTCGCGATGCCCTCGTTCGCTCAACATCAAACCGATCAGAATGAGCCACATCCCCGCTTGATCGTTCGCTGTCGTGTGCAACGATGCGATGGTCTGCCGCCAATACGAGAGGTGGAGGGTCGTGTCCAGCAAGGCGTATCCTGTTCTGCGCTGGCCGGATATCGGCGAGATAGAAGAACGCACAGAGGTGCTTCTCGACTCTCCGGTCCGGTCCTTGAGTCCCGCCGCCATGGCCCACTATGAGGACTGGTTTCAGCGCAATTGCCCCAACTCGCAGGCGTCTGCAAGGGAATCTGCAGCTGTCATACCCGGCGGGCTCCAGCACTCGTTACCGTCAAGCAGGCCATTCCCCGTGCAGATGGCCCGCACTTCCGGCGCGTTCGCCTGGGATGTGGATGGAAATCAGTACATCGACTTCATCCAGGCCGGCGGTGCCTCCGTTCTCGGGGCGAATCATCCAGTGGTGCGGGAAGCAGTTATCGACCTTCTGACCTCCTGCGCTCCGAGCACCTGCTTTCCGCACGAGGCGGAGATTCAACTGGCTCAGTTCGTCCAGGGTTCGGTACCGTCGGTCGAGCGGTTCAGGATGCTCGGCAGCGGGACCGAGGCGGTCATGGCGGCCATTCGGGCAGCCCGTGCTTTCACTGGTGCAGCCCATATCGTCAAAGCTGGCGGGGCCTATCACGGGTGGTCAGACCAGCTGGTCTTCGGGCTTGGCGCGCCCGGATCGGGCAGAGCGGCGGCAGGCGGCATCCCTGATCCGGTGCTGAGCCTGACGCACGAGGTGCCACCGAACGATGTCGGCGCCCTACGGGCCAGGCTTTCGCAATGCGCCGCGGATGGCGGCACGGCAGCCGTCGTACTGGAGCCCCTGGGGCCGCAGAGTGGCACCATGCCCGTCGAGGAGGGCTACGCCGGGCAGGTGCGCGACTTGTGTGACGAGTTCGGAGCGCTGTTGGTCTTCGACGAGGTCGTCAGCGCCTTCCGCCTTGGCATGGCAGGAGTCCAGGGCCACTTGGGTGTCCGACCAGACCTCACAATCTTCGGCAAGTGCATCGCCGGCTCATATCCGGGAGCGGGTGGTCTCGGCGGCCGGGCCGAGGTGATGTCCGTCGTCACCCCTGGCCACACGGGCACCGTCGCGTTGCTCGGCGGAACTCTCTCGGCCGGGCCACTAAGTAGTGTGGCCGGGCTCGCCTGCCTCATGGAAATGCGGCGCACGGACGCCCCGGCGGCGGCTTCCCGAGCTGGCGACCTGCTGTGCGCCCGCCTCACAGAACTGATCACGAAGTTCGAGCTCCCCTTCCTCGTCTACAACCTCGGCTCCATAGTTCATCTCGACACGTCCGGCCTCTTCCGCCTCCGGCGCGACGATCCCGACTATGCCGCGCAGTTCAAGCCGCGCCGTGCGCAGAACAGGGACATCGCCACGGCTTGCGCCGCAGAAGGCGTCATGATCTCCCAGACGGGTCGCATGTTCACCTGCGCCGCCATGACCAGTGATGTGATTGATGACGCAGTTCATCGCTTCGAGAAGGTCTTCGCTGCGACAGCGGCGTAGTGAATGGGGCTGAGCGGACACCCAGTAATGAGCTGTCGTCGGCAGCAACGAGCCGGGGGCACCTCAACAGGGTGAGCGAGGCCGCGCGTGGACAACAGCGATCCTCTGGTAGGAGCAGGTCATCGTCGCGACTCAGGCCTTCTTCCTATTCGAGATGAACCGCATCGCATGATGCGGTCATGGGCCGCCATCGGGCATTGCTGGCAACAGCTCATTCGCCACGTCCGGGAATCGGCAGACCAGTCCGATAACGGCGATATCCGTATCATGAAAACGAGCTCCCGAATCGGCTGATGACATACAGCCTCGGCATTACCGATTCGCGGTTATCCGACATCGAGAATTAGGTACAGACAAAGCGTTCGATCACCGACGGAGAGAAACTCTCTTTGCATCCAGCAGAGTCGGCCCACAGAGTGCCGAAACTGCCGAGATAACGAAGTTTAAGCTATCACCTGTCTCAAGTGACGCCTTTAACTGGGATTGGTGGCATCGGGACACCTGGTGAATGACGAGGAAAGATGAGGGTCCATGGGCGCGCAGCAACTCCTTCTGGCCTGTCTGCCTTTCGCGGGCGGTGGTGCTGGCTTCTTCCGAGAATGGGAAAAGCTAGCCATGCCGGAGGTAACCATGCTTCCCGTCCAGTTGCCGGGGCGCGAGGAGCGATTCCTGGATCCCCCCTTCACCGACGTCGCCGACGCCGTCGCCGAGCTGACCCCGGGAATCCTGACAGAGGCTGGCGAGGAAGCAGCCATCGCGTTGTTTGGGCACAGCCTCGGCGCGGTGCTCGCCTACGAGATCGCCAGAGAGCTCGAGCGCATCGGCTACCCCGGACTGCGTCACCTGTACGTCAGTGGATCACCGGGGCCGTACAACGGACGAAGCGAACGAGTGACCGGCCTGCCCGACCAGGAGTTCCTGTCCGGAGTACAACGGTTCGCCGGCTACCGGCACGCGGCCTTGGACCACCCCGACCTGGTCGAGATCCTGCTCCCGCTGCTCCGCGCCGACGCGGAGATGCACGAGAACTACCTGCCTTCCGGCACCGGGCCTCTCTCGGTGCCGATCACCGCCCTGCGCGGTGAAGGGGACGAGCTTGTCTCCCGGGAGCAGTCCGAACAATGGGCCAACGAGACGGGGGGCCCGTTCACCTACCGGGAGTTTCCCGGCGGCCATATGTATCTGGTCGATGAGCGAGAGAAAGTGCTGCGCGTGGTGGCCGGGACTCCAGCATGGGGCTGACCGGCAAAACTGTGATCATCACAGGCGCGGCCCGCGGCCTCGGCCGCTTTATGGAATTTGCACGGACCCAGAAGCGGCCCAAGCAGTGAGGGATACCGTGCACCCACTGAAGCCTGCGCACTCACTTGCCGGAAGGGGGTACGCCGGGTGGTCATCGGCCGCAAGCGGCTGCAAGTGCTGCTACACCGCCACTACATCTCCTTCCAGCGCGCAAGAACTCGACTTCTCCCTCGACCATTGGTCCGGCCTCGGCATGCGTCAGCTTCTTCTGACGCCGCGTTACGCCAAGTTCGAGATCAGGGATCGTTACCGACAAGGACGGTGAACTCGCCTCTCGTATGGAATTGACTGAGGACCGCGTTCACTGCAAAGGACGCCGACCAGCCAGCCGGCTGACCGTCGCGCAGCATCAGCCCGTCGACCCGCTGGATGAGGAAAGGCCACACTGCTTGCGCGACGACAAGTAGCCACTGAGAAGGGCAGAACTATGACGGATACCACTGGTTCCACACACATCGTGGTCGTCAACGACCAAGAGCAGCACTCGATCTGGCCCGCCGGACGAGAGCTGCCAGACGGCTGGCGAGCCGTGGGAGAACCCCGTACACGCGAGGCCTGTCTGGACCACATCGAGCAGATCTGGACGGACATCCGGCCGCGACATGCCCGGACTGCTTCGACGCCCCCGACCGGTTCGACATCACCCGCCGTCTCAACCGGCACATCGCCCTGAGATCACGGGAGTACTTCTGCATCGGCGCGCTGCTCGCCCGGGCCGAGATGAAATTCCTGTTCATCGAGCTCCTCGACTGCTTGGACACGATCGAGTCGGCGGGCCCAGCTATTCGGCTCAGCTCCGTTGCCGTCAACGGACTGGAGCGACTGCCCATCCGCATGGTGGCCATGCAGCCCTGAGCGACCTTTCGCCCTCGTCTCACCACCCGACCTACTGCATTCCAAGGAGGCCTGCGGTGCCCTCAGGCAGCAACCCGACCACCGCCGATGTCGTCTCCCGTTTCCTCGCACACGCCGCGGCCCGGCCCGATGCTCCGGCCGTAGTGGAGGACGGTGGGATACTCACCTACGGTCAGCTCGACACTGCCTCGGCCGCCCTGGCGTCCCTACTGCTCCGTCAGTACGGCGTGGGCCGGGACTCCGCGCCGATCGTCGCTGTCCTCCTACCCCGTGGTGCGGCGGCTGTCGTCGCCGCTCTCGGCGTCCAGCGTGCCGGTGCCGCACATCTTCCGCTAGAACCCCGTGATCCTGACGCCCGGCTCCGCCTGATCGCCAAAGACGCGAGACCGACCTGCCTCATCACCGACCAGGTCGGCGAGAAGCTTGCTGCGGATTGGGGGCTTCCGGTGGTCTCCGTGGACGAAGCATCGGTCGAAGCCGCTCTGGTGGAACTGAGCGTCCCCACGCCTGCGGACTGGGCCGCCGTCATCTACACCTCAGGCACAACTGGCACTCCGCGCGGCGTGGTCGTGCACCACGAGGGCCTAGGCCATCTCGTTGCAGCCCACGCCGACCACTTCGGCACCGGTCCCGGCGACCGGGTCGGCTGGGCCTCCGATATGGGCTTCGACGCAGCCATGTGGGACGTCTGGTCGACCCTCGGCGCGGGTGCCACGCTGTACGTCGCCGAGGACGCGATCCGTCTCGACCCCGCCCGGCTCATCGCCTGGCTGGACCAGCATGAGATCAGCAGTATGTTCCTCGTGACCCCGCTCGCGGCCGAGCTGATGCGTAGGTACGATCCTCCGGTCACCCTGCGTGCGCTGCTCACCGGAGGGGACCGACTGTGGCAGGTCCCGCCCGGGAGAACGCGGCCCTGGCCTGTCCACAACGCGTACGGTCCCACCGAGGGCACGGTGGCGGTCACCTGGACAGGGCCCATCGCGGCTACAAGCACGGCCCCGTCAATCGGCCGCCCCCTGCCCGGTGTGGCCGTGCACATCCTGGATGCCACCGGAACTCCAGTGGCAGTTGGCGAAGTCGGAGAGATCGCCTTCTCAGGGCCCTCCGTCACGTTGGGCTATCTGCGCGACCCGCGGCGTACGGCCGAACGCTGGATCCCCAACCCGGCCGGCCACGGCACACGTATGTACCTCACTGGGGACCTCGGTCTACTTGACGCGGACGGCGAACTGTGGCTTGTCGGCCGGGCTGACGAGCAGCTGAAGGTCCGTGGCATCCGTATCGAACCGGCCGAGATCGTCTCGGCTGCCCTCGCCCTGTCCGGCGTCACTGGGGCAGTGGCCGTGCCTTTCGGCGAGCCGACCGACCCGGTGATCGGCCTGCTGTGGACTGCTGAGGCCACCGACCTGGACGAGGCGCAGCTACTCACCCACTTGCGCGGTCTGCTCGCCGCTCCGGTCGTCCCCAAGCGACTGCGCCGCGTCGCGGAACTGCCGCGTACTACCCGCGGGAAGATTGACCACGCCCAGGCGTCCGAGCTCCTGGCGGCGATTGACGACGTGACCGCCACCGTCCAGGCCGCCGTTCCCGCCGATCCCGTGGAGCGGCTGGTAGCCGAGATCTTCGCCGAGGTCCTGGAGGTGGAGTCACCTGGGCCGGACGACACCTTCTTCGGCATGGGCGGCACTTCCATGCTCGCCGTCCGCGTGCTCGCGCGGCTGCGGGAGCACGCTCCGACCTTTCCCATGGTCCGCCTCTACCGCCAGCCGACGGTACGGGAGGTCGCTGTAGCACTGCGCGAACTCGGCGCCGCCACCCCCGCCGACTGATCCCTTGGTTCCGCCCTCCGACCGCACAGGAGCCCCACTTGCCCACCAAATCTTGGGACATCATGGCGAAACCTCCCGCCGATCTGTCGTCGCTGGACCTGGCAGATCCGCAAACCTTCCTGCGGTATGACCAGGGCGAATTGTGGCGCCGACTGCGCGCTGAGAATCCGGTTTTCTGGAACGTTCCGCGCGACGGAAGGCCCGGCTTCTGGGCCCTCACGCGCTATGACGACATTATGCATGTCTACCGAGAAAGCTCCACCTTCACATCTTCACGCGGAAATGTGCTGGCCACACTTCTTCATGGCGGTGACTCTGCGGCGGGAAAAATGCTTGCGGTCACCGATGGAAGTCGCCACCGGGAACTGCGCAAGGTATTCTTGAAGGCTTTCTCTCCGCGCACTATATCTACGATCGCCGAAAAAGTGCATGAGAACACTAAAAGCCTCGTCCGTAGTGCCGTGGAGGTAGGTAGTTGCGACTTCGCGTTAGATATCGCGGAGAAAATACCGATGCGCACGATATGTGATCTCCTGGGGGTTCCGGAGTCTGATCAAGATGAACTTCTCATCCTGACCAAGAAGGCCCTCAGCGCGGAGGATGACCAGATCACGGAGTTCGACTCCATATTGGCTAGAAACGAAATATTGGTCTACTTTTCGAGTCTCCTGGAGGAATTTCGCAAGAACCCAGGGGAAGGCGTAATCGGAACGTTCGCGGATGCCCAAGCGTCTGGATCGGCACTGTCCAACGAAGAGATCGTTCTGAACTGCTACAGCCTGATCATCGGGGGCGACGAGACAAGCCGACTCTCGATGATCAGTTCGATTCCTGCCCTGGTAGAGCACCCCGCACAGTGGGCAGCCCTGAGTTCGGGATCCATCGGCAGCCAGACCGCTACTGAGGAGATCCTGCGTTGGACGACCCCCGCCATGCACTTCGGTCGGACGACGCTGCAGGACACCAACGTCTCCGGTCATGCCATCAATCAGGGCGATGTCGTGACACTGTGGAACGTCTCGGCCAACCGTGACGAGGCCGTCTTCGAATCCCCAGATGTCCTGAACTTGTCCCGTTCACCCAACCGGCACCTCACCTTCGGCTATGGTCCGCATTTCTGCTTGGGTGCGGAACTGGGCCGTATTGAGATCAGGGCGATGCTCGATGCCCTGTGCCGCTTCGCAGCCGACATCACGCTCACGGACACCCCGAAGAGGGTTCGCTCCAACTTTCTCTCGGGAATCAGTAGTCTGCCCGTAAAGTTCACTCCACGCAGATAAGACACGGCCGTCGGGTGGCACGGGGAGTGTGATGGACGCATCGTTGCAGAGCAGGTGTCGAGTGTCAGCGTCGTGCACCGGCGGCCATGTGATGTTGCCCCGTGATCATGGACAGCGGTTGCTCACGCTGCAGGGGTGAAGTCGCACTGAAGGCGCATTCGGGTTTTGAGTAGGTGACGTACCCGAGCTCGGGGTGTTTGCATAGCCTGCTGCGGTTGTACTAGTCCTCGATAAAGCGGAAGACGTCGGCACGGGTACCGGCCCCGGTCGTCTACACACTTGTTCCGAACTCGGCTTTCAGCACGGCGAGCCGACTCTCCGCGGCGGCGTTATCGTAACGGGACCCGACACGACCCATCGATTGCCGCACGTTCAACTTGCGTATCTCAGTGCGGAATTCGTCACCCTTGTACTCGGTGAGTCCAACCGGTCGTTGCAACACTGGAGCGTAGCTGCTCCTCGAAGACCTCGGCCGAGGTCTTCCAGCCGAGGGTCTTGCGGGGACGATTATTGATCGCCAGTGCGAGGCCAAGACGAGGGCCTGTCTCGTGATCTGCTGGCCATTTCACGTCGTATGGGAGGGCGGACGTAGAGACGGTACCCGCAAAGGAGCTGCCGAGAAGTGGTCGTACAAGGTAAGCAAGACCAAGCTCGCGGAGGCTTTGTGGCCAGTGCTCGAACAGAAGATTGCAAGCAAGTTGGACTCTAAGGCCCCCGTCCCTCCTATGGTCCAGGCGGTCGTGGATGCTTTTATGACAGCACAGAATTGGCGTTACAAGTCGTTTGTCCTGACTGCGGTTGACTGACGGTTTCATCTTGGCTTTTTCTAGCGAGGTGTGACCGAAATTGGCACCCAGAACGCCCGGATATTCCGGACAGGCAGTAGATAGAAGCTGCGATACCTACGGGTCGGATTCGACCGTGAGGGTTTGCTTATTCGGTAAGTACCGCATCTGAGACCGCGTTTGAGATCTGCAGCGAACCAGGCTAGACAAGCATCCGTTCTGTCGTGGCCGGCACGTAGGGTGC
>NZ_JAGXJL010000118.1:0-8153 GCF_019091475.1 Streptomyces sp. GbtcB6
CTCGTACATCGGGCTGCCCGGGCTGTCGATGTCCCAGATGCCGCCGACGTCCGTGTGCCGTTCGAACCAGTCGAAGGGCACCCCCTCGGCGATCATTGCGCGCGCCATCACCAGGCCGGACGGCCCGGCGCCCACCAGGCAGTAGCGGCGGGTGTACGTCACCTTCGGCTGCGTGGACGTAGTGCGGCGCCGGGCGCGGACTTTCGACTGGGCGAGCGCGGCATACGTCACCGGCTTGCGGCGGCGTAGGACGAGGGCGAGGACGACGCCCGCGGCGGCGAGAACCGGCAGGACGACGGGCACGGTGTTGACCACCGCGTTCGTCGAGCCGGTCAGCGTCGGGTAGTTGACCGTGGCCATGACGAATGCGCCGGTGAGGCCGAGGAAGCCGATCGCCGGTGCGATGACGCATCGCCACAGGTCGCGGTCGTCGCGCTTGGCGAAGAACACCACGACGGCCAGCGACGCGGCGGCCTGCAGCGCGATGATGCCGAGGGTGCCCACGCCCATGAAGGCGGGCACGAAGACCATGTAGGGGTCGCCACCCGAGGCGGCCGCGCCGAGCGCGGCAACCGCGGAGAGGGCGGTGACGACCAGGCTCGCGACATGCGGGCTGAAGTGATGGGGGTGGTAGTGCCCGAGCCGGCGTGGCAGCACGCCCTCACGACCGAGGGCGAACAGGTAGCGGCTGGACGCGTTGTGCAGCGCCAGCAGGCCGGCGAGCATGCTCGTACACAGCAGCACCGCCGCCAGGTCGTAGAGGGTCACGCCGCCGTACCGCCGGATCAGCTCGAACACGAAGTTGCCCTGCTGTTCCCCGGCGAGCGCGACCGCCCGGTGCGCGCCGGCAGCTCCGACGATGATCCAGCTGGTCAGGACGTAGAACACACCGATCGACGCGACCGCGATGTAGGTGGCCTTCGGGACGGTGTGCTCAGGCTCCTTGGTCTCCTCGCCGTACAGGGCGGCCGACTCGAATCCCACGAAGCTGAGGAAGGCGAACATCATCGCGATGCCGAGCGAACCCGACGTCACCTCGGAGCCGGAGAAGGACGCAGACGGCAGTGCGGCGCCTCCCTTGTCTCCCGCGACCAGGAGGTCGAAGACGATCAGGATCCCGAACTCGGCTACCATCAGCGTGCCCAGCACCTTGGCCGACAGGTCCGCCGAGCGGTAGCCGAGCACGGCGACCACCGCGATCGCGATCGCGCTGTACGCGTACCAGGGCAAGTTGACGCCTGAGTCGAGGAGCACCAGGCGGGTGAAGTAGCCGAAGCCGCCGACCAGGCCGATGGTGATCGCGGCATACGACGACGCCGCCACGTATGCCGAGCCGACACCGGCGGGTTTGCCCAGGGCGCGGGCGATGTAGGTGTAGAAGGCGCCGGTGTTCACCACGCGTCGGCTCAGCGCGGCATAACCGACGGAGAAACACAGCAGCATCAGCGAGGCGATCAGATAGGCGGCCGGCAGCCCGGCGCCGTTGCCGTGGGCGATCGCCAGGGGGATGTTGCCCACCATCGCGGCCATCGGGGCGGCCGCGGAGATCACGAGGAACACCACCCGCCCGGTACTCAGCGTCCGACGTCCTGCTGCTGTCTGTGTACCGCTGCTTGAGGTTTGTGTCATGGCACTGCCTCCCTAGACGGGAAGAGCACGCCCCAGAGAGGCGTGGGAATTGCCGAGAGTATGACTTGGCCGATCGCTTTGGGCAAGTGGCCAAGTCGTCTGCTCAAGCGAGCTTTACGACAGCTTGAAGCGGCGATCGCGGGCGCTGCGGCGCCGGTCGTATACGGGATCGACCTTGATCAGAGCCGCCTCGCCGACTTAGGGCATGCTCCGCCGACCGCGGTGCCCCGGAGGGTGTGAGTCAGTTGCGGAGCACATGAGCGTGGACGCGAGCGGCTTGGCCTGGCTCAAGCAGCGGTGGGCGGCCAGGACGTCGCTGGCGACGGCCGCTCTGGCGGTGCTGCTGCCGCTCGGGAGCGGGGGCATCGGCGGCATATTGCTGCTGGTGGCCGCACTCGCAGGCGTAGCCGTGACAGCGGCGGCAGTGTGGTGGGTGCTGACCGGCGCGGCCTGGTGCGGTCCTCGGCGTCAAAGTGGACAGCGCGGCGAGGCCGCCGCACTGCTGCTCAGTCCGGACCCCGAGCACCCGTCGCACCAGGCGGCGAAGCACGCAGCCTCGTCCAGTGCTGGCCGGGCGCCCCCCGTTGCCGAGTACCACGATGGCTGAGCGCAGGTGGTCGTAGACCGGGCGCAGCGACGGTTCGGCCAGTGGCCACAGGGCTGGCACGAGACGGCGCCAGGGCGCGAAGACGCCGCACTCGAACACTGACGACTTGCCCTTCAGCAGGTCGTCGCGGGTGGGCGTCGACTGGGGTGGGGTATCGACGCTCCACAGGAAGATCTCCGAGTCGGGGGCAGAGATCGGCTTCTTCGTCTCAGCCGCGTCCGTACAGCCCCGCTCGGCTGTCGCGATCGCCGACACTCGCCGTTCCTGGACCCTCTGGATCGGCCAGCGGGACGGCACCGACCGGGCCCAGGACCTGCCCGAGGCCGACCCTGCGGGCGTACGCGATAGGCGGCGTTTGATCCTGGGCGACACGAGCGGCATGCTGTGGGCGTGTCCCTGGTCCGGTCGGCAGGTCTTCAGAAGTTCCGCCAGTGTGTCGAGGGGCTCGGCGGGGACGCTGACGTGTACGCGCGGCGGGCGGGGCTGCCCGTGGAGGCGTTGGACGCCGACGAGCTGTTGGTGGAGGACACTGCCCTGGCCGCGGTGATGGAGATCGCCGCGGCCGAACTGGGCTGCCCGGATCTGGGACTGCGGGTCGGTGAGAGGCAGGACTTCGCCATGCTGGGCCCGCTGTCGGTGGCGATGCAGCACTCCCCGTCGGTCGCCGACGCGCTCGAGTGCACGTCCCGCTACATGTTCGTGCACGCTCGGGACTTCGGTGTCTCCGTGGTGGACGCCCCGGACGGGGAGCACGGTGTGGTCGGGCTGCGGTACTCCTTCGGTGCGGGCGTACGGCCGCTGCCGCAGGCCACCGACATGACGATGCTGTTCTTCCACCGCGCGGTGACGTTCCTCGTGGGCGGCCGCTACGGCCTGCGGTCGGTCGATCTGCCCCATCAGCCCGTGGCACCGCGGTCGCGGTACGAGGACGCTTTCGGTGCCCGGGTCCGTTTCGGCCGCGGAAGCGCACTGCTGCGGGTGCCTTCCAGCCTGCTGGCCCGTCCCCTCGACGGTGTCGACGACACGGTGCGCCGGATCGCGCTGGCCTTCCTGTCCCAGCAGCCGCGCGAGGCCGGGCCGGTGGTGACGGCGAAGGTGCGCGCGGTTCTCGACCAGTCTCTCGGGACCGGTTCCACCGAGCTGGCCGACGTCGCCCGGATCCTCGCCGTGCATCCGCGGACGCTGCAACGGCAGCTCGCCGCCGAGGGCGAGTCGTACGCCTCGGTCCTCGACGTGGTCCGTCGTACCCGGGCCCGTACCTACCTGATGACGACGGACATGCCGTTGGCCCAGGTCAGCGACCTCCTCGGCTTCGCCGAGCAGGCGGTCCTGTCCCGCTGCGCGAAGCGGTGGTGGGGCCGGACGCCGACCGAACTGCGCCGCGAGGCGCGCGCTAGGCGTTGAGCTCGCCCGGCCGGGCGAGCACGTCGTGGACGATACGCCCGTCGAGGTCGAGGTCGAGGTCGAGGTCGAGGTCGAGGTCGAAGGCCATGGCCCAGGCAACGGGTGTGGCCTTGGGCCGCACGGCCTCGGGCAGGTTCCACAGGAGGACACGCGGGAGCCCCGGAAGGGGCAGCAGCTTGTCCAGCAGCGCGTTGCGGGGCGCGGCGATCGACACCCAGACCAGCCCGTCGCTGCCGAGGCTCATGTTGTCGGGCAGGCCGGCGAGGTTCTCCACGAACGGCTCGTCGGTCCCGGCCTTGGGGCCGGTGAGCCGGTGGCGGCTGATCCGGTACCCGGCGGTCTCGGCCACGAGCAGGTGGGAGGCGTCCGGGGCGAGGACGAGTCCGTTGGCGAATTTGAGGCCGTCGCGCAGCACGGTGACCGTGCCGTCGGGGTCACGGCGGACGAGCAGGCCGGTGCAGGAGTGCTCGACTATGTCGCCGAGGTGGTGCTCCAGGTCCCAGCGGCGGGTGGACACGGTGAATCAGATGGTTCCGTCCGGGCCTTCCACGACGTTGCCGGCGAAGGTGAGCAGCCTGCCCGCGACGGTGTCGACGAGCACCTCGACCGATCCGCCGGCGGACATGCGCAGCAGTCCCCGGTGGTGGTCGCTGATCAGGATGCTGTCGTCGGCGGCCGGCTGGAGCCCGAGCGGACAGCCGCCGGTGCTGCCCGTCACCGCGCGGGCTCCGGTGACGGGGTCGATGCGTACGATGCTGCCGTCGCCAGGACCGGTGAGCAGGCCGCCCTGCCCATCGAAGATCACGTCCTCGGGGCCGTGGCCGCCGGTGGCGAGGCGCCGGCGTCGACGAAGCGGCTCGTGGCGGGTGTGCGTCCCTCGTCGGCGGGGGCGTGGGGCGGGGTTCAGCGGCGGGGCGAGATGAGGCGGCGGGTCAGGGGCACGGCGTTGGGCTCCCTGTTCAAGGGCATGGCCATCTCCCTACCTGGCCATCGGCGATCTCGGGCGCCGTCCGACCGTCGGCGCGGATGATGCTGCGGCACCGCAGCTCCAGCAGGACGACCGCGATGCCGAAGAAACGGAACTGCTTGTTCGTCGTCTGCTTGGCCAGGTACCGCTGGTAGACCTGCTGGGCGATGACGGCGACGCGGAACAGGCCGAAGACCTGGTACCAGGCCCATTCCCGGTTGGTCACGCGAGTGCCGGTACGTGCGCAGTAGTACGCCACGACCTCTTCGCGGGTCATCATCCCGGGCAGGTGGGTGGGCTGGCGGCGGAAGGCCTGCATGTGCCTGCCGTCGTCGGCCTGGATCCAGTACCCGAGGCCGTTCGCGAGGTCCATGAGAGGGTCGCCCACGGTGGCGAGCTCCCAGTCGAGCAGGCCGACGGGCCGTGTGGGGTCCTCGGGGTCGAGTACGACGTTGTCGAAGCGGAAGTCGTTGTGCACCAGGGTGTGCGGACGGTCGGCCGGCTGGTTGTCGGCCAGCCATCGCATGACCCGCTCGAAGGAGCCGACGTTCCAGGTACGCGCCCTGCGGTAGCGCTCCGACCAGCCCTCGACCTGCCGGCGTACGTAGCCGTCGCCCTTGCCGAGGTCGCCGAGTCCCGTGGCCGTGAGGTCGACGGAGTGCAGGTCCACGAGCAGGTCGATGACGTTGCGGCACAGGGCGGCGGTCTGTTCGCGGTCGAGCACCATTCCCCGCGGCAGATTCTTGCGCGGGATCGGGCCGGCGAGGCGCTGCATCACGTAGAACGGCGAGCCGATGACCGCAGGGTCCTCGCACAGGGCGACAGTGCGCGGCACGTACGGCAGGAACTGCCCGAGCTGGGTCTGGATGCGGTACTCGCGCCCCATGTCGTGAGCGCCCTTGCGGTGGGTGCCCTTCGGGGGACGGCGCAGGATGAGGTCGCCGTCCGGGTAGCGCAGCAGGTAGGTCAGGTTCGACACGCCCCCGGAGAACTGCCGCACGTCCGGGACGGCGGACAGCTCGGCCTCGGTGCTGCCCGGCGTGGCGTTCTCGGCGAGCCAGGCGGCCATGGCCGCGGCGTCGAAAGTGTCCTCGTCGCGGACCGGGCGCGATCCGGCGACGTCGGTACCTCCCTTGTCGGTACGAGCGTTCACGTGAGCCTCCGGACGATCCGCAGCGGCAGTACCTTGATGGCGATCCCGACGGGCGCCCACGGCCACGTCGGCACGTAGGCCTTCGCGCGACGCTTCTCGATGGCCGCGACCATCGCGCGCACACCCGTCTCGGTGTCGACCATGAACCGGGTCTTCTCCTCGACGTGGGCGTTCATCTCCGAGCGGATGTACCCCGGGTGGATGACCGAGACGTCGAGGCCCCTGATGTTCTCCGAGCGCAGGCCCTCGGCGAGTGAGGCCAACCCGGCCTTTGTCGCCGCGTAGGTGGTCATGGACCTGCGCATGCCGCGCAGGGCGGACATGGACGAGATGAGCACGAGGTGACCGCGGTCCTGTCTGCGGAAGATCTCCAGAGCGGCCTCGGCCTGGGCGAGAGCTCCGACGAAGTTCGTCATCGCCGTGGCCAGGTTGGCCTCGGACCGCCCCGTTCCCAGGGGAGCGCCCTTGCCGATGCCGGCGTTGACGACGACGCGGTCGATCGTCCCGAATCTGTTCGCGAACCCGTGGAACACCGGGGCGACCGCGTCGCTGTCGGTGACATCGAGGGCGGTGGTCTCGACCCGTCGGCCCGTGGAGATGCGGATCTCGTCGGCGAGAGCGTCGAGCCGGTCGGTGCGCCGGGCGCACAGGGCGAGATCGTAGCCCAGGGCGGCGAACTGTCGGGCCATCTCCTCACCCAGGCCCGAGCTGGCCCCGGTGATGAGGACGGTGCCGTGGCCCGTCTGGCTGCTCATACCGGCTCCTCGCTCACCGTGGGTGTCTTCTCGCTCAGTTCGGCCCGGCGGATCTTGGCTCCAGCGGCGAACATCTGGCGGTCGTAGAGGGGTCGGACCAGGCGCTTCGTCCAGTACGCGACCCGCGCGGACCGATCAGGGAGGATCAGGAAGCGGCGCGCGTCGACACCCCGGAGCACCCGTGCGGCAATCTCCTCGGCCCCCAACGGCGCCCGCGAGATCAGCTTGGCGGCCACCTGGTCCATCAGCGGATCCTCCCCTCCCAGGGAAGCGGCCAGGTTGGTCCGGAAGAACGACGGGCACACCACCGAGACGTCGACGCCCCAGGGGCCGAGCTCGTGGCGCAGGCTCTCCGAGAGGGCTACCACGGCCGCCTTGCTCGCGTCGTAGGAACTCATCGCAGCCGGGTGGACCAGCCCCGCGAGGGACGCCACATTGACCACGTGGCCGTGTCCTTGAGCCTTCAGCAGTGGGGAGAAGGTGCGGCAGCCGTTCACAGCGCCCAGCACGTTGACCTCCAGTACCCGCCGCCAGTGCGTGTCGTCGATGCGGTCCACGCGACCGCCCGCTGCGATGCCGGCGTTGTTGACCAGCACGTCGAGCCCGCCGAGATCGGCGCGGACGCGCTGTAGAGCGGCCGCCCAGTCCGACGGTGAGGTGATGTCCAGGCGCTGGTAGCGCGCGCCCGCCGGCACCTCGGCTTCGGCGGCGAGGTCGGTGACGAGCACATGGTCCCCGCGCTCGGCGTAGCGGGAGGCGAGCGCCGCACCGAGGCCGGAGGCGCCCCCGGTGATGAGCACCGCTCGGCTCTTGCCGGTGCCGGTGACGCGGCTCATCGGGTGGCTCCGTGCTTGCCGAGCTCCATGCGGGCGACGACGCTCTTGTGCACCTCGTCGGGTCCGTCGGCCAGGCGAACGGCCCGGGCCGCAGTCCAGGCACCTGCCAGCGGGAAGTCACTGGACAGTCCACCACCACCGTGGATCTGCATGGCGAAGTCGATGACCTGCTGGGCGACATTGGGCGCCGCGACCTTGATGGCACTGACCTCGCTCTGCGCGCCGCCGGCCCCGACGGTGTCGAGCTTCCACGCCGCGTCCAGGATGAGCAGCCGGGCGGAGTCGATCGCGATCCGTGCCTCGGCAATGCGCTCACGGTTGCCGCCGAGGTCGGCCAGCGGCTTACCGAACGCCGTGCGCGCCAGGCCGCGCTCGCAGGCCAGGTGCAGGGCACGCTCCGCCAGACCGATCATGCGCATCGCGTGGTGCACCCGGCCGGGACCGAGGCGGCCCTGAGCGATCTCGAACGCTCGCCCCGGGCCGGCGATGATGTTCGACACCGGGACCCGGACATCGGTGAAGGAGACCTCGCTGTGGCCGAAGGGCTCGTCGAAGAACCCCATCGTGTCCAGCATCCGCTCGATCTTCACCCCCGGGGTGTCCCGCGGTACCAGGACCATCGAGTGCCGCGCGTGCTTGGGTGCATCTGGGTCGGTGAGCCCCATGACGATGAGGCCCTCGCAGCCCGGGTGCCCGATGCCGGTGGCCCACCCCTTGGGGCCGTCGAGGACGACGTCACCGCCCTGGACCACGGCCGTGAGCTGCATGTTCGTGGCGCCCGAGGACGCCCCGCCCGGCTCGG
>NZ_JAGXJL010000119.1:0-8026 GCF_019091475.1 Streptomyces sp. GbtcB6
CTTCGTACTGGCCGCCACTCTCTTCCCCGGCGCCTTCGAGGACTTCGACCGGCTGGTGGTGCCTGAACTCCGCCGCCTGGGGCACGTCCGGAGCGAGTACACGGGCCGGACCCTGCGGGAGAACCTCTCCCTCGACCGCCCGGCGAACCTGTTCGCACAGGAACGGCACGACACACGCGCCTGACCGTGGACGAGACCTATCCGAGGAGAGACCAGGACACGATGAACACACCTCCCTTGCGACGCTCGGAGCTGGCCACCCCCGCCTCCAACGACCACATGTTCGCCAAGGCGGCCGCCTCGGGCGCCGGCCTGGTCTTCCTCGACCTGGGGGACGCGGTGGCCCCGGCGCTGCGCGAACAGGCCCGGGGCAAGGCCGTACAGGCGCTGAACGGGTACGACTGGGGCAGCACCGTCCGCGCGGTGCGGATCAACGGGATCGACACCAGGTGGGCCCACGGAGACATCATCGAGGTGGTCGAAGGAGCCGGGGAGAACCTGGACACCATCATCGTCCCGAAGGTCACGGCGGCACGGGACGTCTGGTGGGTCGACGTGCTGCTGAGCCAGCTGGAGGAGAGGCTCGGACTGGGCAGGCGGATCCGTCTGGAGGTCCTCATCGAGGATGTCGCGGGGGTCGCGCATGCCGAGGAGATCGCGACCGCGAGCACGCGTCTGGACGCCGTCATCTTCGGCGCGGGCGATCTGTCGGTGTCCCAGGGCGCCCGGGTGGGCACCAACTTCCGTCCGCGTGAGCCGTATCCGGGCGACTTCTGGTACTTCGCGCGGATGCAGGTGCTCACCGCGGCGCGCATCGCGGGCATCGCGGCCATCGACGCCCCCTACCCCGACTTCCGTGACCCGGCCGGATACGAGGAGGACGCACGATCGGCGGCCTCCTTGGGGTTCAACGGCAAGTGGGCGATCCATCCTTCGCAGATCGGGATCGCGAACCAGGTCTTCCGGGCGACGGAGGACGAGGTCAGACGTGCCCGGCGGGTCCTGGAGGCGTATCGGGCCGCCGAGGCGGAGGGACTGGGCGCCACCAGCGTCGACGGCCAGCTGGTGGACGCCGCGCATGTGAAGCTCGCGGAAGTCGTCCTCGCCCAGCACTCCGCCGTGACCGACTGACGCCGGCAACGAAGCCCTTGCGGCATCTCCTCGGCAGGAGATGCCGCCCGGGGCCGTGGATCACGACGGGGAGTGCGAACTCAGTGGTAGAGCGACAGGGGAACCCGGGCGACGACGCCGTCGACAGCGCCACCCTCGCGTGCGTCCGACCAGGTGACGTAGGCGTACCTGCCGTGGATGAGAATCCGCGACCATTCGTCACCGCCGCTGCCGAGGAAGGTGTACGGCTCGCTCGTCCGGTTGGCCTTCACCGTTCGGGGGAAGGTCCTCCCGCCGTCGAAGGAGACCGTGGAGTAGGTGTCGACGAGCCCGTCGACCACGTGCCGCCACATGATGCCCAGCGTTCCCTTGGGACCGAACTCGATCCAGGGCTTCGACGCACCCGGTGCCGCGACCACGGTCGGACCGGTCCAGGTCCGGCCCGCGTTGTCGGTGACGTACACCTCAAGGCTGTCGCCCCGGGGCAGCAGGACCGCGAACCGGTTGGTCCTGGTGGGGTCGGCGGAGACCCAGGGGATCGGGTCCGACGCCAGGAGCCTGGTGTCCGGCACGAGGTCGCCCGAGGGCGGCGGCACCGGGGTTCCGTTGCTGTCGGTGACCGGGAAGGAGGTAAAGGTCTTCCCGTCGTCGCGGCTCACCTCGAACACGGGGTTCACGGGCTGGACCGAGACCCCGCCCACGACCACTTCGGAGGTCGCGGTGGCCAGCACGCCGTTGTGCACGGCGATCTGGTTGCCGAACGGCTGGTCCGGGAGTTGCTCGACCGGGGTCCAGGTCAGACCATGGTCCTTGCTGACCGTGACGGCCGATGGTCCGGGCTCCCCGACCGGGCTGGCGCCGACCGCGTAGACGTAGTCAGTGGCCGTGTCCACCCTCAGCCGGGGAGTGGCGGCGCGGACGGCCGGCGTGTCGACGGCGTGCGACCAGGTGCGGCCGCCGTCGGTCGACCGGGCGACACCGAGTGCGTTCGGGACCCCGTTGCAGGTGCCGGTGATCGGTCCGGTCGGGTCGTCGGGGCAACCCAGCTGGTTCCAGGCGAGGTAGAAGATCCCCTTCGAGTCGACGGCCAGGTACGGGTCGCCGCACTGGGGGTTGTCGCCGGCCGGCCAGGCCGTGCGGGTCCATGTCCTGCCGCCGTCGGTCGAGAACGCGGCGTAGCAGTCGACCCTCACGAGTGCGGCGCCGTCGACGATGTGGTCCGTCGACGCGTACACCAGGTTGTCGGGGTTCTTGGGGTTGACCGCGACGACCGGCTGACCGTTCACCCGGTCCGGTGTGCCGGGGGTCGCGTCGACCTCGAAGCGGCCACCGGCCGTACTTGCCTGCGCGCTGGTCACGAGGAAGGGCACGGCGACCATGGCGGCGAACAGGCCGGCGCCGAACACTCTCACCCCGCTCCTCACCCGCGCGCGGAAGGACTTCCCGGGCGCCGTCACACGACGCGTCGCCCGGGGCCGTTCGGGTAACTGTGGGTCCGTACTCGGTGGTGGGAAGGATCCGTGCGGTGATCTCATGCCTGCTCCCTTGAAGGACGTGATGTTCGTGCCTGCGTGGTGCGGATCGCGCCGCCCGGCACGAAGCAGACCTCGTCGCCGTCGAGGGCGAGTCGGCCGTAGTGCGGGGCGGGAAAGTGGGCGGGGAAGAGGAACGCGTCTTCGTCGAGTGCCCTTCGCACGAGTGCGCGCCGGGTGGCGACGGCCGTCTCCAGGTCGTCGCAGCCCGGCAGGTGCAGCTCGGGACGGGTCAGCTGGACCGGGTGGTGGAAGGCGTCTCCGGTGAAGTACGCCCGTACGCCCGCGGAGTCGAGCGCCAGCACCGCGTGCCCGAGCGTGTGGCCGGGTGCGTGCTCGACGGTCAGGCTCGGCGAGATCTCGTACGGCAGCGGGACGACCCTGGCCAGACCCGCTTCGGCGACCGGACGTATGCACTCGTCGAACACGTTGGGGCTGAAGTCGTTGGAGTGCGGCGGCCTCGCCGTGTCCCACCGCCGGTATTCGTCCGCCGCGAACACGTACTCGGCGTTGGGGAAGGTGGGCACCCATCTCCCCTCGCTCCACCGGGTGTTCCAGCCGCAGTGGTCGTGGTGGAAGTGGGTGCAGAAGACGATGTCGATCGCCTCGGGCGACACACCCGCCGCCGCGAGCCGATCCAGATAGGGCACGTCCAGTCCGTCGAAGTAAGGTCCCCTGCCGGTACGGCCGTTACCGGTGCACGGGTCGACCAGCACCGTGCGGCCGTCCACCCGCAGCACCCAACTGTGGTTGGAGAACTGGAAGTTCATCGTGGCCCGGTCCAGGAACCCGCTGGGCAGCGAGTCCACGCGCCGCGCGATGAAGGCCTCGTCGCCGGTCAGGAAGGTGAGGGAGACCGGCAGGGTGTGCTCCTCGACCCGGTCGACCAGGGCATGGCCCAGGCTGAGTGTCCGCATGTCGTCATGCCTTCGGTGAGTGTTTCTCGCGGTGGCGGGCGGCCGGCTGTCAGCCGAGGCGCTCCCGTGCGTCGGCGGGAGACTGCCGCACGGCATCGCGCAGCAGGCCGGCGAGCCGGTCGGCGGGGAGCGGGGCACCGGGGCAGTCCAGGAACCACCTCATGACGTCCTCGTCGCCGACCAGTCCCACCGGGCGTTCGGGCAGGTACGGCTGGACGTAGACCGCCGTGTTGGGCTCGCTGCGCCAGCTCTCCGACAGGGGACCCAGGTCGACGGCGTCGTAACCCAGGACATCGAGCAGCCGGATCGTCTCCTCCTTGGCGGCGGCGCTGTCACCGGCCACGGGCAGCGCGCTGCGGTCCGCGGCGCCGGTGGGCCCGGCCAGGATCTCCAGCCGGAGGAAGTCGATGTTGTTGAAGGCCTTGACCACCCGCGCCCCGGGAAGGCCACGCTGCACCAGCTCGCTGGAGGTCAGCTCGCGGGAGTCCAGCTCCGCCAGGGAGCCGTCGCGCTCGGGGTAGTAGTTCATGGTGTCCACCATCGTCTTCCCCGCGAGGGCGTCGGCGGGCAGCCGCCGTAGCGCGCCGAGGGGGACGGTGGCCACCACGATGTCGCCCAGGCGCGCCGCGTCCGCCGCCGTGGCGGCCCTGGCGCCCTCTCCCCACTGCGCCACCGTGTCGATGAGCGTCTGCGGGCCGCCCGAGTTGCTCACGACCACGTCCAGTCCGGCGGCGAGCGCCAGCCGGGCCAGCGCCCCGCCGATCCGTCCGGCTCCGATGAGCCCGAGGGTCTTCGTCACTTCCCTGATCCTTCCTTTGCCGCCGTTCGGCGCGGGCCGAGCGGTGCCTCAGTAGGCGATGGCGACGTGGAGGGCCGACTCGCGGTCGCCCGCCGTCTCGATCGCCTCGGTGATCCGGTCGAGCTCGAAGGTGTGGGTGATGATGGAGGCGAGATCGAACCGTCCGCTCTCCATGATCTTCATGACGTCGGCGACGTCCTCGGGCCGGTAGCCGCCCGGTCCGATGATCTCCTGCTCGCCGTAGGCCAGCCGGACCAGGTCGACGGCGACCGGCTTGGGGTGGACGGCTACCGCGCCGATGCGCGCGCCGGACTTCGCCATGGACTGGATGGTGGCGAACAGTTCGTCGGGCCCCGCCGCCTCGACGTAGATGTCGACGTCGGGGAAGGTCCCCAGCAGGGTCTTCACCTCGCCGAACACCTCACCGGCTCGCCTGCGCAGGTCCTCCCGCGCGGAGTTGCAGGTCACGAATCCGAGTCCGGCGGCCTTCGCCAGCCGGAAGTCGGACAGGTCCACCACCATGACCTCCGCGGCACCGAAGCTCTTCAGCGCCACCGCCGCGGCGATCCCGATCGTGCCGGCACCGAAGACGACGGCCTTCTCCCCCTGTCGGGGACGGCAGCGGCGCACAGCGCGGTGGGCCACCGTGAAGGGCTCGATGAGTCCGGCGACGGGTGTCGGGATCCGGTCGTCGACCTTGAACACCTGCTCACCCACACGGCAGTTCGGGACGAGGATGTACTCGGAGAACCCGCCCAGGCATCCGGCGCGACTCGGGTCGCCCTTGGCCGTCAGCGGGTAGGGGTAGACGCGGTCGCCGACGGACAGGCCGGTCACCTCGCTGCCGACCGCGGCGATCTCGGACACCACCTCGTGGCCGAACTGCTCACCCTTCAGGATCTGGTGCGCCCCGGGACCGTGCCGGTAGACCGACACGTCCGAACCGCAGATGCCGGCGTACAGGTTGCGCAGCAGCACGTCCCGCGGACCGCAGGTGGGTGTCTCCAGCTCGGTGACGGTGATGTCGAACGGCCCGTTGTAGATGGCGGATTTCATCGTGGGGTCCTTCCGGTCCGAGAGGGGGCACCAGGTCTCCCCGTGGTGATCACCGCGAGGGTGCTGACCGCGCCGGGGAGTCACGGCTCGCGAAAAGCTAGGGCGGTGCGGCCTCGCGCCGAGGCCGGTGTCCCGCTGGGCGGACTACTTTCTCCGCGGGCTCCGGGCCGGCACCGGCGCGCTCAGTCGCCGCGCAGTGTCCCGGCCAGACCCCCGTCGACCAGGACGTCGGTGCCGGAGATGAACGACGCCTGGTCGGAGGCGAGGAAGGCGACCACGCCGGCGATCTCGATCATCGTGCACTCTCGGGCGAGCGGGGTCCTGACATAGAGATCGTGTTTGACCGGACTGCGCGCGAACTCGAACGCGCCCATGGGGGTGGCGATGAGCCCCGGAGAGAGACTGACGATCCGCGCCCCCCGTTGTCCCCACGTCCATGCCTCACGTCGGCACAGGGACAGCAGACCGTATTTGGAGAGCTGGTACGCCATCGCGGAGGTGCGTTCCTCTTCGCCGAGCGCCTCCTTGAGACGGGTCGGCGTCCGGGCGTCGTGCGGGTCGCGCAGTACGGCCTCGGCGGCGGGGCTCGGTGTGACGGTGTGCGCGGCGAGGGACGCGATGAGGATCGCCGCCGCGCCGGGCTCCGCGCAGGGCAGCAGGGCGCGCGTGACGAGTGCGGCTCCGGTGAGGTTGACCCGCACGATGCTCTCGAAGTCCGCCGCCGACGGGGAGAGTCCGGCGACGTGCGCAAGCGCGGCGAACCCTCCTCGCCGCTTCACCTCTTCGGCGAGCTCCAGGACCGACTCCGGCCGCGTGATGTCACAGTGCACCGGCTCGGCGTCGCCGCCCTCGTCGCGCATTCTCTGCGCGACCTCGTCCGCCTTGTCCTTGTCGATGTCCGCGATGAGCAGCCGGTGGTGCTGGCCGAGCCGTCGCGCCACCGCCGTGCCGAGGCCGCCGGCCCCGACCACCACCGCCAGACTCCAGTCCGGCCGCTTGCTCGTGCCGAGTTCATGCATGTCCACGCTCCGCCTTTCCAAGGCCCGGCGTCCGGCATCCCCGCCGGGGCAGGGGGTCGACGGCCAGTGCGGTCACCGACGGATCGTCGCCCGTGGGCGTGTCCTGAAGCGGGAAGTGGCACGCGACATAGTGGTCCGCGCGCACCTCGCGCACCGGCGGCTCGCTGACGGCGCACCGGTCCTCCGCCTTCGGGCACCGGGTACGGAACCGGCAGCCCGACGGGGGCGCCAGGGGTGAGGGGATGTCCCCGTCGAGAGCAGGTCCGGCGAACCCCCGGTCGGAGTCGAGCAGCGGAACCGAGTCGAGCAGGGCCCTGGTGTACGGGTGGGCGGGCCGCTCGTACACCAGGTCGGCATCTCCGAACGCGCACACCTTGCCCAGATACATCACCATGACGTCGTCGCTGACCGCGCGGACGACGCTGAGGTCATGAGCGATGAACACGACGGTCAGCTCGTAGGCGGCCTTGATGTCCTCGATCAGGTTGAGCGTCTGGGCCTGCACGGAGGCGTCGAGGGCCGACACCGGCTCGTCACAGATCAACAGCTTCGGATTCAGCGCCAGGGCCCTGGCTATCGCCACCCGCTGCGCCTGACCGCCTGACAGCTGACGAGGCATCATCTCGGTGAACCGCGCATCGGAGAGCCCCACTTGAGCCAGTACGGTGGCCGCCCGCTCGGTTCGCTCGGCGACCGGCATACCTCCGATCACCAGGCCTTCCTCGACCACGTCCCGGACCCTGCGGCGTGGATTCAATGAGGCCACCGGGTCCTGGAAGACCATCTGCATGTCACGTCGGAGCGTACGCATCCGCTGTGGGCGGGCCTGGTCGATGCGCTCGCCGTCGAACTCGATCGTGCCGCCGGTCGCGTGGTCCAGGCGCAGCACGGCCCGGCCCGTGGTCGACTTGCCGCAACCCGACTCGCCGACGATGCCGAGGGTCTCGCCGGGCAGGACGTCGAAGCTGACCCCGGACACCGCCTGTACGACCCCGGCGTCGGTGGCGTACTCGACGACCAGGTCCCGTACGGTCAACAGGGCGCTGTCACCGCGGAGATGGGCGTTCCCGCTACCGGCCATCGTGGCCCCCCGTCACCGGCGGTGTGCCGGGCGCGTCGACCGGAACGCAGCACGCGACCCGGTGGTCGTGTCCCACGGAAGTCATGACGGGCCCCGGCACACCGCACTCGGTCCGTACCGCGGTGCAGCGGGGTCCGAACCGGCAGCCCGGCGGCGGTGCGACGGGATCCGGCAGTGTGCCGGGGATCAGACGCAAGGGGGTGTGCCGTTCGTGGTCGATCGTGGGAACCGCCTCCAGCAGGGCGTGGGTGTACCGGTGGCGCGGCGCCGTGAACACGGTCCGCGTCGCCCCGACTTCGGCCAGGCGGCCCGCGTACATCACGGCCGTGCGGTCGGTGCGTCCGGCGACCACGGCGAGATCGTGGCTGGTCAGCATGAGGGCTGTCCCCCGGTCCCGTGGGATGCGGCGCAGCAGGTCGGGGCCCTGGCGTTGGACGGCCCCGTCCCACACCGTCGTCGGCTCGTCCGCGATGACCAGGTCGGGTTCACACGCCAGCGCGATGGCGATCATC